>SYAN01000044.1 GCA_005787575.1 Actinomycetota bacterium
GTCCGAAAGATCATCCTTTGCAGGTATCCGAGAAGTGAATCTTTATGCTCAGTATCGAGATGAAGGAAGGTGGCGTCACCATCGTCTACAAGGAATAACTGATGCTCAATCCTTCCTTGCGGGTCAAGGATAAGAGCTTCTTGCCAGAGGCCGGGTTCTAAATTCTCAAGATGTTGTGTGGTTAGTGCGTGGAGCCAAGTGAGCCGTTCAATTCCTGCAACACGAATGACGGCGCGGTGTGAGAGATCGGCCCACGCGATCCCAGAGTCAAGAGCCTTTGCTTCTTTTGCGACATCACCAAAGTGCCAGATGGCGCCCTTATCTACGCCACTTTCGACAAGGACTGCAGTCACTTCAAATCACCGAGAGCGGGATTCATGATTTCTGACAATTTGAACAGGTGCCATAAATCGCAAAGTGCGTGACATCGGTCTTGAATCCGTAGTCATCGAGGAGATCATTAACAAAAGATGCTGCGCTCTCAATCGGTGCATCGCCCACTGATCCACAGTTGCCACAGACAAGGTGAAGATGAGTCAACTCCTCCGCAGCATGATATGTCGCACCGCCGTGTCCAAGGTGAGTATGTTGGACTAAGCCAACATTCTCTAAAGTCTCGAGATTTCGATAGATGGTTGAGAGATTGATTCCGGGATGGCTAGAGCGGACTCGATCAGCAACTTCCTCAGGCGTTGCATGACCTAGTTCTCGAACGGCTTCAAGAACAAGCTGGCGCTGTGGGGTAAGGCGAAGCCCTTTTGCGCGCAGTTCATTCTTTTTCGAACCCATTTCCATGAGCCAAGTCTAAGTCTCGAATAGAACTACTCAGACACGAGGAAAAGCTTTGAATCGTGGCGGTGAGTAGAGCCGTGTGGCTAGCGCTTGAAAGCGCGAGTCAAGAGCAGATACATCTCGCAGCCAAGGCAGTAATTGAAAGCCGCATTAAGAAATGCGGCAGCAAGGGCCATTGAGGTTGCGATAAGGAAGAGCGGCTCACTACTGGAGGCAAATCCAAGGAGTGCGAAGATTGCAAAGACAAGTCCGACTGCTTGAGCGAATTGAGGTGGTCGAACATCTTCGGTCGGAACATCACCACGTAGTCGGGGTTTGATCAACTTCTTGAAGATGAAGGCGTAAGGCGTACGTTGTGGACCAAAGGTGGCACCGATCATGAAAACTAATCCTTGAAACAACAAGGGAAGCGCAGAATCAAGGACGAGGGTTAGTGAGAGCATGATCACTGTGATGAGCGCACCAAAGCGTGGGCCACGTGCATCTATGAGTGGATAGTTTTTTTCATCTTTGTTTAATGAAGAAGTCTCATCGCTTTTTGATGTAGTGAGTGCGATTGGATTATCAAATGTCATTTTCTTAATGCCTTTCTCTATTCACCGATATCTTCGGTGGTTTTGCTGCTGATCTGAACGGATGTAGCCAGGGATTCAAGTAATCAGCAGTGACAGAGAGAGGTCATGATCCGACCAAAATCAATTATGCGACGCTGAGTTAGATCGCTTCTTTGGCATCGGAACATGGCAGAAGGATAGATAGCCAGAGAGAGTTATGCGAGTTGCGAATTATTTGCAGGAAGAGCTCATGCTTTAAGCGCAGTAATTGCCTCGATCAGTTCAGTGCGCTTCGGCGCCCCAATCGCTCGCCCCCGCTCGATACCCGCGCTATCAAGAAAGAGTGTGGTCGGAGTTGAGCGAATATCCAATCGTCGTACCAGCTCTAGATGTGATTCGGCATCGATATCAATATGGCGAATATCTGGCATATCAGTGATCACATCAGTGATCAAAGTTCGAGTCATTCGACATGGGGTGCAGAAGGCAGAGGAGAACTGAACCAAAGTTGCTCGCTCGCCCAATTCGCCCCCAAGGGTCTTTGCATCAAGAGCAATGAGCTTGGCTCGCGCTGAATTCTTGACTCGGCCACGCGAGGCTCGATACCAAAGTCCGTAAGCGCTCGCTACAGCAAGCACAATCAGGACTGGTAGGAGTCTTTCCATGGCGGGTAACCTTACCCAGTTATGGCGCGAATCCTCCTACTAACAAATACACGCGGAGTGAGTGCAGAAGTTCTTCCGGCACTCAGCTTGTTACAACACTCTGTGAGGATCATGCCTGCCGAAGGTTCGCTCCTGGTGGATATTCCTGATGTTGATGTCCTCTTTCTTGACGCAAGGCGCGAACTCCCCACAGCGAAATCACTTACGAAGTTACTCGTCGCCACAGGTCTTGGCTGTCCACTTATCTTGGTCACTACAGAGGGTGGGCTCTCAGCAATCTCTGCGGAATGGGGATCGGATGATGTCATTCTTGATTCTGCGGGACCAGCCGAGGTTGAAGCACGAATTCGAATTGCGATAGGAAGATTGCAGGCACAACGCATAGAAGCAGACCCCAGTAGTGGTGAAATTCGAAGTGGTGACGTGGTCATTGATGAGAAGACATACACTGCAAAAGTTCGAGGTCGAGCCCTAGATTTGACCTTCAAAGAATTTGAACTGCTTAAGTACCTGGCACAACATCCTGGCCGAGTCTTCACTCGCGCTCAACTTCTCCAGGAAATTTGGGGGTATGACTACTTTGGCGGAACTCGCACTGTAGATGTCCATGTGCGACGACTGCGATCCAAATTGGGCCCTGAATTCGAATCCATCATCGGAACGGTTAGAAATGTCGGATATCGATTCACAACTCATCCGAAAGAGAGTTCACTCTCAGAATCTCTCTCGTGAAACTCTACGAGACACTTGAACCTAGCGTCCTTGGTCATGTCATTGATTTGATCACAGAGACCACCAAACATGACGGAATCCCACCTGTCGCAGAACATGTATTGCTTCACCTTAGGCATGGTGGTGACAAAGAAGACCGACATATAGTCCTTGAATCAAACGGCGTCATAGCCGGTTACGCGCACTTAGACCTCACCGATCAAGTCGAAGGCCCAAGTGCTGAACTCGTAATTCACCCCGAATATCGAAGCAAGGGACTTGGTGAAAGCCTTCTTGCAGA
>SYAN01000045.1 GCA_005787575.1 Actinomycetota bacterium
GCTTTCGTTCTGGGCTAAGACCGAGAGCGCAGCTACTTTTGCCGCGTAGCGAATCCGCTCAACAATCTCGCGCTGCAACATCCCCGTAGCAACCCGCCTGGTGCCATAGAAGACTTCACATTGGAAGACGATTGCTTCATTGCCGTCTTTCTCATCCAAAGCGACTACGGTTGCGGTCGCGTTTAACTCGATGCCTATTCCCACGATGCTTTCGATATTGCACTCGAATTGATTGGTCACTGAAGTTTCGGTCAACTCTAGAAAATCCGATATCGCAGTGTGGGATGCGCTCTCCATCAAACGAAGCAAGAATGAAGTCGAGAGCATGGCGAGATCGCCGTCTCCTATTGCTGCGGCGGTATCGCCAGGCCTCGTGACCATCGTGGCGATGCCGACTGCGCCCAGGAGATTCTCTCGCGTGGGTTCATATGCAGCACTCGCACTGAGGTTCATATCAATAACCTAGCAGGGCTGTTAGAAGTACTCGGGATATCGAGTCACTATGTCGAACTAAAACGGAAAGTCGCGACGTATCTCGTGAGATTCCTCGATCTCAATCGTGGTCTCTCCATCGATGGTGATCTCGGTCTTTCTATATTGTGAGAAAACTTGAGTTGTCGTTCGCTCGAAGAAACCAGGTGCTTGCATCTGCGCCGCAATACCTTGTATCTGAAGAATGATTCGCTCCTCGACATCCAACGGCGTTACTTCGACGCATGATCGCGAAAGGAGTTCTCGAAGAACTGCGATGTGTTTTCGCTCCCGTTCAGTTCGTTCGGCACAGGCAGGGCAACCTTGTAGGTGGAAAGCGATGGCATTGAAAACGGCAGAATCCTCGATCTCGTTATCGATGAATGGGTGAATCGCAGCCATTACAGTGCGACAGGCAAGTGGACTGACTTCAGATGACATTTCTACTCGCCCCCCTTCTTCCCTTTTGATGCCGAACTTCCAACGCTCTCTCGGCCATAGCCCAGTTCGCGGGCATACTCGGCTAACAACTCACGAAGCTGTTTTCGTCCCCGATGCAGGCGCGACATGATTGTTCCGGTGGGTATTCCGAGAATCTCAGATGCCTCTTTATATGCGAAGCCCTCCACATCCACCAGATAGACCGCCATTCGAAATTCTTCCGGAATTGCTTGGAGCGCACGTTTAATGTCGATATCAGGAAGATGCTCCAGGGCTTCAACCTCTGCGGACTTGCCTTGGTCTGAGGTGTGGCTAGCTGAGCCAAAGAGCTCCCAGTCTTCTAACTCGCTATCTGTAACTTGCGGGCGCCGTTGATCCTTTCGGTAGTTATTTATAAATGTGGTGGTGAGGACTCGATAGAGCCAAGCTTTGAGGTTAGTCCCTGGCTCAAATTGGTGGAAGGAGACGAAAGCTTTCGCATAAGTATCTTGAAGGAGGTCTTGGGCATCATCTGGATTTCTGGTGTAGCGAAGCGCAGCGGAATAAAGTTGATTCTTAAAGGCAAGTGCGTCACGTTCAAATCTTTTCGTTCGCTCTGTGATGCTCTCTTTTTTCCGATCAACAACTACTAGCTCACCTTCGTGGTGAGAAGGATCGGCTTGCACGGCGTCGAGAAGTAATGGCTCTCGAGATGAAGCATCGCCACTTTCGGGCTTTGACTTCTTAGCCGGGCTCATAGGGCAATGTTATTGCCCTTCGTTTCCACTCCCTAGTCGAGAGGGATTTGCAGTCACTAGAGGGCGATTTGGACTAGAAGAGCGTCTGGCTCTCGCCCATCTCAATCGGTGCAGTCAACTCTCTGCCATTGTTGCGGATTGAGTTAACCCGAGACTCAACCGGCCAGAATTTCAAATGTGAATCTGGATCTCGCACTACTAGGAGACTCTTGAGTTCTTGTTCTGGCGTATCAATATCAAGCCAACGGTCCCATCGATCCCTCGGCAGGAATAGCGGCATGCGATTGTGAACTTTCGCGAGTTCTCCGACTGCATCTCGCGTGATGATTGAGACTGATTGCTTCATCTCATTCGATGAATTTTCCATCTCTTCTGAGTCAAGCATCGAAGGGTCTCGCCAGAAACTGTAAATACCAGTGAAAGCAAGTAGGTGACCTTCATCTGATGTAACAAAGATGGGTTGCTTTCTTGGATATTGTCCAAGTTCAGTTGCCCACTCGTAATATCCAGTTGCAGGAACTAGGCAGCGCTTAGTCTTGAAAGCTTGTCGGAATGTGGGCTTCTCGTGAACAGTCTCAACTCGAGCATTGATCGCCATAGATTGAGATCTGCTCGCTTCTTCACGACTCTTTGACCATGGCGCAATAAGTCCCCACGAAGCGACATCAAGCGAGCGCTCCCCGCTCACACCTTTTATGAGATAGATCGACTTCGTTGGCGCAATATTCCAATCGATTGGTAGCGGATTTCGTAGAGCTGGCTCCGAAATTGAATTAATGTCGAATTGGGTGACTATCTCCTCTTGCAAGGCAGCGAGAGCGTAACGACCGCACACATGCGAAGCGTACTTACCTTGATAGATCACGTTGAAATGTTCAAGAAATCGACAGACTTCCGTCGAGGTGTGGGCGATAGAATCGCACCGAAATGAGAGCAAAATCCCAAGATGATCAGGCCCTTTGGGGCGCTCCATTCCTTGGCGATGCCCAACTCGACGCCACAGTCAACTTACCGGCATCAAAATCCATGATGGCGCGAGCGCTCATCCTCGCCTCTATTTCAAAAAGTCCAACGCTTATCAAAAGACCGCTGCAATCGCGAGATTCACTTCTCATGCGAGATGGGCTTCGTGCATTAGGAACGGAAATAGTTGAAATTGAAGAGGGTGGTGAGGTTGCATGGAACATCAAGCCAAAACCCCTGAAAGGTCCAGCAAAAATCGATGTTGGAAATGCTGGCACCGTTATGCGATTTCTTCCACCCATTGCTGCTCTTGCAACTGGTGAGATCCGATTCGACGGGGATGAGAGATCACATGAACGGCCGCTTCGCCCAGTGATTGCGGCTCTTGAGAGCTTAGGAGTAGCGATAGATCACGGTGGTCGCTTCGCACTGCCTATGACGATAAATGGTCAGGGGTTCCTCGCTGGGGGCGAGATAGAAATAGACGCATCAGCATCAAGTCAGTTCATCTCAGCCTTGCTCCTTGCAGCGCCAGCGATGAGTGCCGACCTCACCATTCGACATCTCGGAAAAACACTCCCCTCTCTCCCGCACATTGAGATGACAATCGCGATGCTCAAGGAGCGCGGAGTAGAGGTTGAATGTGACGCGCGTGGAGCGAGTTGGAAGGTTAAGAAGAGTTCTGGCTTGAATGAGATGAAAGAGATAACCATCGAGCCAGATTTATCGAATGCAGCCCCATTTCTTGCAGCAGCCCTACTCTTAGGGGGCAGAGTAAAAATATGTGATTGGCCCCGTACTACAACGCAGGCTGGTGACTCACTTCGATCAATCTTCACCTTGATGGGAGGAGTTTTCACTCGCACTGGTGATGACCTCGAATTCTCTTCGCTTGGCCGTGAATCATTGCGAGGAATCGACATTGATCTTGGTGAAGTTGGTGAATTGACGCCCACAATTGCTGGCGTTGCTGCATTCGCCAAATCGAAATCACACCTTCGAAATATCGGGCATTTAAGGCTTCATGAGACTGACAGGTTGAGCGCTCTTGCGAATGAGCTTCGAAAAGTTGGGGCAGAAGTCAAAGAGAACTCGGACTCTTTGGAGTTAACTCCAGTACTAGACAGTAAAGTCCGAAGTTTTGACAGTGAACTCATCATCGAGACTTATCACGATCACCGGATCGCAACACTTGGCGCACTCATCGGGCTTGTTATAAAGAATGTGCAGGTAAGGAATATTGCGACGACTGCGAAGACAATCCCAGACTTTCCTGGGCTCTGGCAGAAACTGACCCAATCAACTTCGACGAGATCGGGTGAACAGTAGTCATGGCATCGAGGCGAGCCAATCGCGATTTTGACGAGAGTGATGTTCGTATCAGGCCTGCGCGAAATACCAAGCGCAGAAGTAAGGACCGACCCGACTACTCCGCGCTCCCGAAAGCACTTGTGACTCAGGTAGATCGCGGTCGATCCATTTGCTTGAGTGATGACGGAATCGAGATAGTCGCGATGAAGGCACGTGAGCTCGGAAAGAATGCTGTGGTCGTTGGCGATCGCGTTATTCTCGATGGTGACATCTCTGGCGATGTAGGAACGCTTGCTCGTATAGTAGAAGTTCAAGAGCGAAAGAACTCACTCTCTCGGACTATCGATGACGTTGGCATTATGGAACGAGCAATTGTTGCCAATGTCGATTGCATGGTCATAGTGGTAGCAGCCGCAGATCCAGCACCGAAGACAGGTCTGATTGATCGTGCTCTTGTAGTCGCTTATGACCAAGGAATAAAACCAATCCTTGTCATTACCAAATGCGATCTTGCTCAACCTTCCGAACTTCGAAACCTTTACTCGCCCCTTGAAGTTGAAATGTTTGAAAGTCAGAGGGGGTGCAATCTCGATCCGCTTCGCAAATTGCTCCATGGCCACACCTCGGTCCTTATCGGCCATTCTGGTGTAGGTAAATCCACACTCCTTAACGCCATTTTGGGGGAAGATCTTCGAGCAACTGGTTCAGTCAATGAAGTCACGGGGCGAGGTCGACACACCTCATCAAATGCAGTGGCATTTCCACTTGCCGAGCATCAAGGTTCAAGGGAGATAGATGGGTGGTTGATTGACACCCCAGGACTTCGCTCATTCGGGCTCAGGCACATTGATCCCAATCGAGTCGTTTCATCCTTCGAAGAGTTTGCCGAAGTGATTTCATCATGCCCAAAGAATTGCAGTCATAATGAAGTGAGTTGTGCGCTCAATCACCTCCTTGAGCGAGATCCCAAGAGTGCAACACGTATCGCAAGCCTTCGTCGCCTGCTCACACTCGATAGAGAGAATGGGTACGACTAAACTCAAGGCATGAGTAGCGAAACTACAAAGGAATCAGGTGTCACAGGAGAATCTGTGGATTTGGATCTTGCGCAGAGACTTGCTGATATCTCAGATGTAATCACACTTGATCGTTACCTCGCGCACGACCTTGTAGTCGAAACTAAACCAGATACCACGCCAGTTACCGATGCCGATCGAGCCGTTGAAAAAGTAATCCGCGAGACGCTTGCGAAGGAACGTCCGAGAGATCAGATAATCGGAGAAGAATTTGGCGGTCTGGATTTACTTAAAAATGCGAAGTTGGGATCTCGATTCTGGATCATTGATCCGATTGATGGGACGAAGAATTTCCTCAGAGGGGTGCCAACGTGGGCAACTTTGTTAGCGCTTGCTGAGATTACTTCGAGTGGTCCGAAGGTGATCGTTGGAATCGTCTCATCTCCGGCCCTTGGTAGAAGATGGTTCGCCCGCGCCAGTGGCCACGCTTTCGTTACCGAGTCATTCTCAGGTAGAAATAGAACGCGTCAGATTCAAGTTTCCAAAGTGGCAAGTTTTGATGATGCATCACTTTCCTATTCCGACCTCAATGGATGGAAAGAGAGAAAGGGAGCTTTTGTCTCACTCTTTGATTCACTCTGGCGAACCCGCGCAGTCGGGGATTTCTTCTCGCACATGCTCGTTGCAGAAGGTGCCGTCGATATCGCCGCAGAGCCGACTCTCGCGCTCTGGGATATGGCTGCGGTCGCATTGATAGTCAGTGAAGCAGGCGGACGTTTCACTTCATTGGATGGCGAAGAGGGTCCATTCGGTGCTTCTGGAGTATCAAGCAATGGCCTCCTCCATGAAAAATTCCTCCAAAGCATCAAGGTTGCATGATGGCCGAAGAATTCATCCCATTGAGTGATCTCTCAAAATCTCCATTTCGAAAGCGTGATGAGAGCGAGTCTTCATCTTTGGCCACTTTGAGTCGTGAAGATGACCTTGAACAGATTGATCTTTCCATCGGGGGAATGACTTGTTCGTCATGTGTGGCCCGAGTCGAAGGTTCACTCAATAAGTTCCCGGGCGCAAGTGCAACGGTCAACTTTGCGACAGAGAGCGCGCATGTACTCGTTCCTAGAGGTACGAAGGTCAAAGCGTTAATCGAACGTGTGGAATCAGTCGGCTATCAAGCCACCTTGCGAAAAGACGAAAATGAGTCCTTCTCGAGAAGTCGAGCTTTAGGGATCAGAACCCTTCTCGCCGCATTCTTTGCGATTCCTGCAATCGTCCTTTCCATGACGATGTCGCTCCATGAGCCTGTCGACTCATTCATTCACCAAATCCTCGATCAATTCAAGCTACTTCACCCGACATATTCGGCTCATGGCTGGTTGGTTATCGGACTGACAACACCGATCGTTCTCTTCATCGCTTGGCCGATACATCGCGCCGGATTTAGAAATCTCCTTCACCCCACCATGGACACACTTGTCTCGCTCGGATCGCTCTCGGCATTTGGTTGGTCTATCTATGCGAACTCCACTGGCGCTGGTGATATCTACGCAGAGGTGGCAGCCGGTGTGCTCTTCTTCATCATCTTAGGTCGGTATTTTGAATCGCGAGCAAAACACCGTGCAGGGTCGGCGTTAGCCGGGCTCCTCGCGATGGGGGCAAAAGAAGTCACGATCCTTCGCGGTAACGAAGAGGTGATCGCGCCGATCGAAAACCTGCAGGTGGGCCACCACTTTGTCCTTCGCCCAGGTGATCGCGTACCAGCGGATGGGATTGTGGTTTCAGGCAAGGGCAGTATTGATAACTCTCACATCACCGGCGAATCAATTCCTGTTGAGGTAGGAGCTGGCTCAGAAGTTGTCAGTGGCGCTATAAATCTCACGACTCGCTTGGTTGTCGAGGCCCAGCGTGTGGGTCGAGACAGTGAACTCTCTCGAATAACTCAGATGGTTCTCACGGCACAGAGTGAGAAGGCACCAGTCCAGCAGATGGCCGATCGAATAAGCGCAGTCTTTGTTCCCATCGTCGTCACCGCTTCGCTCGCCACATTCATAGTTTGGTATGGATTCGATTTTGGGACGTTGCAACAAGCAGTCACCGCTGCGGTCTCACTCCTTGTCATTGCTTGTCCATGTGCACTCGGGCTTGCTACTCCAGTAGCACTTCTCGTTGCATCAGGTAGCGGAGCCAGAAAAGGAATAGTCCTTCGAAAAGTGCGCGCTATTGAGATTGCTTCTTCGATTGATACTGTGATCTTTGATAAGACTGGCACGTTAACAACCGGAAAAATGACTGTACAGAAGACGGTGATGTCATCTCACAATTTCCCGCTTGGCGAAGTTCTTGCTGCTTCCTATGCGATTTCGAAAGCAAGTAATCACCCTGTGGCAACCGCAATCGCTCGTTACTCACTTGCAACTCTTGGAAGTGAAGGAATTGATACTCAAGGGGGCAAACTCTCCCCCAAGAAGCTTGTCGATTTCACTGAAAGTGCAGGTGCAGGTCTTGCTGCGCGACTTTCGATACGATCAAGTGATTCCCGAACTAACGATCTTCCAGTCCTCCTTGGTTCACCGAGCTCAATAGCAAAAGCAACACTGTCATTGCCGAGAGAGATATCAGTCGCGGTAGATGAAGCGAGGATGAGAGGAAATTCAATCTCAATTCTTGCAATTGATGGGGCTTCGATTCTTGCCTTTGAGGTAGGTGACTCACTCCGGTCAGATGCTAAAGAGACAATTCAATCACTTGATAAAAAACGAATCCAAACCTGGCTTATCTCTGGCGACTCTCATGAAGCCGTTTCGACAATCGCTTCCACTGTAGGAATTGACCCTTCTCGAACCATCGCCGAAGCGACTCCGGAGGCAAAAATCTCAAAGATTAAGGTGCTAAAGGCTGAAGGGCACCGAGTGCTCATGATCGGTGATGGCGTCAATGACGCCGCAGCTCTCGCCGAGGCGGATTTATCCATGGCGATGGGAACTGGAACAGATACGGCAATCGCAACGGCTGACATCACTCTCGTCCGTCCAGAACTCGGCGCCGCGAAAGATGCCCTAAACCTTTCAGCACGGACTCTGCGCACCATTAGGGGAAATCTCGGCTGGGCATTTATCTATAACGTGATTGGTATTCCTATTGCGGCGCTCGGATTGCTCAACCCGATGATTGCGGGAGCAGCGATGGCAACTTCAAGCCTCTTCGTTGTTATGAATTCCTTACGCCTTCGCCGCGTCCTCAACTGAATCCCCCCTCTTTTTCGCCTGATGGGGGGCTAGCGCAAATCAACCTGCCTCCCTAATCTAGGCAAATGAGCACTTCAATCAAACGAATCGGCATTGTCGGCGCAGGCTTTGCCGGGGTAACTTCTGCAAAAATCCTTCGTGACTTCGGTTTTGACACCGTCGTCTTCGAAAAAGATTCGGAGGTCGGCGGGGTATGGTCATCATCACGACGATATCCGGGTCTCACTACTCAAAATGTTCGCAGTACCTACGCCTTTACGGACTTTCCGTATCCCAAAGGCACTCCCGAATGGCCCTCTGGAGAACAAGTACAGCGATACATTGCTGACTACTGCACTCACTTCAATATCAATAATCGCATTCAACTCAACACTTCTGTGGATCATGCAAGCCAAGAATCCGATGGACGATGGACCCTTAAACTGTCAAAGAATGGTCAAAGCCGTGAGGAGAAGTTTGACTACCTCGTTGTGGCCAATGGAATCTTCTCTGATCCCTTTGTTCCTTCTTTTCCTGGGGAGAAGGAGTTCATCGCTTCTGGTGGAAAGATCATGCACACGATTGATTTCCATAGTCTTAACGACGTAAAAGGTAAGAATGTAATCGTCGTTGGATATGGCAAGAGTTCTTGTGATGTCGCTATGGCAACAGTTGGCTCTTCGGCAAAAACGACAGTCGTAGCCCGACATTTGCTTTGGAAAGTCCCCAAGAAACTTAAGGACAAGTTGAATTACAAGATGCTATTTCTGACTCGCATGGGTGAGGCTCTCTTTCCTTACATCGAGCGAAAAGGGTTTGAAAAATTCCTGCATGGGAAAGGTAAAGCAGTACGAAACGGCATGCTTGGCAGCGTTGAGAAAGTCATCTCAAAGCAGCTCATGTTTGACGAACTAAACTTGCATCCTCACAACTCGCTAGAAACCATCACACGTTCCACTGTCTCATTGGCTACCGATGGCTTCTATAAAGCTGTAAAAGCCGGGCAACTAAACGTCGAGCGCGATACAGAGATCACAAGACTCGAAGCAGGGAAAGCTCATCTCGCCAATGGAAAAGTAATCCCGGTCGATTACATAATCTGTGGGACTGGGTTCCATCAAAGAGTGCCATTTTTTGATAAAGGGATGCATGACCGTGTCACTGATTCCCGAGGTAACTTCCGCCTGTACCGGCAAATTCTTCCGCTTGATGTCAAGAATCTTGCTTTCAATGGGTATAACTCCTCATTCTTCAGCCAAATGAATGCAGAAATTGGAGCACTCTGGATCGGCGCCCAACTCAAGGGCCAGGTTTCTTTGCCCTCAAAGGAGGAGCAGGCCCGTCAGGTCGATTCGAGATTGAAGTGGATGGAAGAGCGAACTGATGGCAAACACGCTAAGGGAACGAACATCATCCCGTTCTCGATGCATAACATCGACGAATTGCTCTCGGATCTGAGGACTCATGTCAGCCCAGTAACTCGCTTCAATGAGTGGAATCTGCCAATCAATCCGAAGAACTATGCAAAAGTGGTTCGTAAGGTGATTAAGCGAGCCGGTTGATCAAAGCACCTGCGGTTACGCTCGCTGGACTAACCTTCTAGGAGCGGAATCGCAGGTACGGCTTGTTCTGGTCCCATTGCGGAGTAGCCACCGTCAGCAGCCCAATCCGCTCCAGTGACTACAGAGGCAGCATCACTTGCCAAGAACGCAATAACTTTTCCGATCTCCTCTGGATCGCCGACTCTTTGAGTGAAGTGGAATGGCGCCGCCACTCGGTCAGTTTTTTTCCTATCATTCTTCGAGAGCATTTCCATGATTGCCGACCAAGTCCACCCTGGTGACACCGAGTTGACCCTGATGCCATCTGCTGCATAATCCATTGCCTGATTACGAGTTAACTGCACCATGCCTGCCTTCGAAACCGGGTATACCCAACGTCCAGTCTGTGCCACTTTCGAAGAAATACTTGAAAGATTGATGATCACGCCCTTGCCCGACTTCTTCAAGTGAGGTCTGGCCAATTCCCCAGCAATTGCCGCGCTAACTAGGTTGATGTTGAGGGTAGAGAGCCATTGTTCTCGTGTACTGGCAGCCCCGGCGTCGTTATAGGAGGCGGCAAGATTCACAAGTACATCGAGTCCACCAAAATTTGCGACCACTGCCGAGATTGTCGAACTAAGGTCTGCGTCTAGGGTGATATCTCCTTTAAGAAACTGCCCTTTCGCGCCCAACGATGAAACGGCTGCTGCGCCACCATTCTCATCAATATCCATTACGGCAACATTTGCGCCAGCCAGAGCAAGTTCCTTGACGACCGCTTTACCAAAGAGTGTCGCCCCACCGGTGACTAGGGCAGTTTTTCCTGAAAGTGGTGCTGTCGACATCATCCCCATCCTCTCTATTAAGGCAACAACGTTACCGCCGTTCCTGTACTGGCCCAAGAGGATTCTTAGAAAAAAACAGCCTCGGTGAAGTGAGAGAGGCGCACAAGTAGAAGCGCAAGATTCAATTGGTAGCGGGGGCAGGATTTGAAC
>SYAN01000046.1 GCA_005787575.1 Actinomycetota bacterium
ATATGCGGACGAGTATCTCGATCGACTGATGCGAATAAGCTCTTTGGATTCTGAGCGAGGAAATGGAACCTACCGACTTCTCACCGAGGTCTCGAGGTACACCGCGCTCTGGATGACATACGAGGACACAATCCGAGTGGCCGATCTAAAGTCGCGAAGGCGTAGATTTGATCGTGTAAAGAAAGAAGCAAAGGTAAAGGAAGATCAGATCACGCAAGTGCGTGAGTTCTTCCATCCAGGCGTTGAGGAGATCACCGACACCCTTCCTGGGCCGCTTGGTCGAGCGATTCTCAAATCTCAATTCGCCTCGAAGTTCATCGAGCGAATAACGAAAGAAGGACTCCGCCTTCACACCACCTCTTTGCATGGATATCTCTTGCTCTACACCCTTGCAAGGCTTCGACCATTGAGACGACGGTCGCTTCGATTCACATTGGAGCAGAGCCGGATAAATGACTGGCTTGATCTCATTTTCGCTACAGCGAGTGAGGATTATGACCTTGCTGTCGAGATTGCTGAATGCGCGAATGTGATCAAAGGTTATGGCGATACCCATCGCAACGGATTGAACAATTTCAATGCAATTATGCGCGAGGTGAATTCGCTTCGTGCTAAGAAATCTAGTGCAGCGGCAAACAGGATTGCCGATCTTCGAAAGGCCGCACTCTCAGATGAGAGCGGCGCTAAGCTTAAAGAACTTCTCTCTACCTCAGCCTGATTTTCGTTTTCCTAAGAAAGGAATTGAAAATTCCTTCCCATTTGTAACTCCAGCGAATCGCCAGAGCAACATTGCGACCAAACTTCCTGCGATGATCAACGAACGCGCTCCATTAGGCAGATCAAGTTTGATTCCCACGATTGATTTGCCTTGCTCCCAGAGCAAGAGGATTTGGCCGACCGCTGTTACTACCAGAGTGCCAACCACTGCTCCCCAAAGACTTGCGGACCCTCCGATGACGAGCATTGCGAGGGTCAGGAAGGTGAAGACCAAGTAGTAATCCTGCACTTGCCATGTTCCTGCAACATGGACATACATCGCACCGGATAATCCCGCGAGCGCGCCTGAAATAGTGAAGGCGATCCAGCGAACACGCTGGATGCTGACACCGAGCGCGGGAGCAGCAAGAAGGTCTTCTCGGCTTGCCCTGAGATTTCTAGCGGTTGCTGAGATATTGAAGAGGTAGACGACGACTATCGCGATAAGCGACAAGACGAGAGGTTCATACACTCCGGAGAACTTCGGTACCGCAGGAAGTGCCTGAGATCCAGGTCCAAAGGTGATGTTGTTGAAGAAGAAGTTATAGAAAAGTCCAAGGAGAGCGAAGGTAGCAATACCAGCTGCAAGACCATTGAGTCGCATCAGGAAAGCGCCAGTAATCGCAGCAATGAGTGCACCGAGCACCATACCTGCGAGAATTGAGAGATAGAGATTGAGATTAAAGCCGACCAAGGGTTGCCACAACTCCTGCAACGCCAGAGCATTTCCCTTTACTCGTTCACTTGCAGTGCTCATGCCAGAGATCCACGCTCCAACCATGGCGAATGCACCATGACCAAAGGAGAGCACTCCTGAGTTGCCAACGAATACTTGAAGTGCAATCACCATGACTAGATTGCAGAGAGCGAACTGAACTGCGAGTTGAAGACTTGCAGAGATTGCACCAACACCAATCGAAAGAATCAGAACGGTAAGCAAAGGTCCGAAGAGTTCTCTGGTGTTGAACTTTGTGAGGCCAGCCAGCTTCTTACTCATCAGACTCGCTCCATCTCATTGCGCTTGGAGAGGATTCCACCGGGGCGCACCAAGAGAATGATTACGACAGCGAGGAAGAGATAGGAATAGGCGTAGACACGAGCATTGCCAAGGAAAGTATTAAGGATGCTCAAAATGAAGCCCACTATAAATCCACCGAGTGCAGCGCCACGAAGCGATGAGATACCACCGATCACAATCCCCACGAGTGCAAGGATCGTTATGTTGAGGCCAAACATGGGATCGACTTGGGGATTCTCTACAACCAGAATGAAACCAACCGCCGAAGCCAAGATTCCAGATATTGCAAATGCCGAGCCAATCAGGCGATTTGATCGAACACCGAGTAATCGAGCGGTTTTGAAATCTGTAGCAGCTGCCCGAAGTTGAAGTCCGAGCGTTGTTCGTTCTACCAAATAGCCCATCGCCAAGAGAATTGCGATCGTGATAGCGACAGTGACGAGGCTTGAAATTGTGAAGTTAAGGCCAGCAAATTCAAAGGACCCCGTCATCCACGGTGCGACCGCGGCAGAGCGAGGCAGAGCGCCGAATATCAACTCATAGCTCTTCTGTAATCCAACGGAGAGACCGAAAGATGCAATCAACATAATCGCAGGGCCGGTACCTCGAAGTCTTCGGTAAATCGCAAGCTCTGTGAGTATCGCAAGAAGTGCAGCGACGAGTGATGCCAGCAGGAATGAGATCAAGAGCGGTAGGTCATTAGTCACGACCATCACATAGGCAGAGATAGTTATCAGTTCGGCATGAGCGAAATTAACTAATCGCATCACGCCAAATACCAGACCTAAGCCGAGGGCTGCGAGTGCGTAGGTACCACCAAGTGAGATCGCATCAAGAATGGCTTGCATCATGCACCTGCCCCGAAATAAGCACGACGTAGCGCTACTTCATCTTTGGCGTCCTCTGGGGTCAAAGTAGCTTGCACTTTGCCGGCGCGAATGATGAGAGTCTTTTCGGCGAATGCAGTGACGAGATGTGCACGTTGCTCGACAATCACAACCGAGGTGCCTAGTGCGATGATCTCTTTCAACTTGGAGAAGACATCCATGATCACCGTCGGCGCAAGTCCGAGCGATGGCTCATCAAGAAGGAGAACTTTGGGGTCTGCAACCAAGGCTCGAGCGATTGCAAGTTGTTGTTGTTGGCCACCTGAAAGCATCCCTGCTTGATATTCGGCATGGGTATTGAGAACTGGAAAGAGTCCGCGCACCTGATCGAGCGCCTGCTTTGATGATGCCTTATCTCGCCTACCTGTGAGTCCAAGCATCAAATTCTCTGTCACGGTGAGACCGCCGAAAATCTGACGGCCTTCAGGGACAAGAGAGAGTCCGAGTCTGACCACGTCCTCTGGTTTCTTGCCTGAGATGGGCGAGCCTTGAAGATGGACTGAGCCAGATTTCAAAGCAACCTCTCCAGCTATTGCTTTCATTAAAGTGGATTTTCCTGCGCCATTTGGGCCCACTATTCCCAAGGATTGTCCGGGCTCTAGAGAGAAGGAAACTCCAAACAATACGTCAACTTTCCCGTAACCGGCTTGTAAATCCTTCACTTCCAAGATTGCCATTAGTGGAGACCACCAAACGTCGCATCACCAAGGTATGCGCTCTTCACCTCTGCATTTGCAAGGGCCTCTTGGGGCGAACCATCAAATATCAAGATTCCTGTCGCTAGAACGGCCACTCGATCACATGCTTCCGCGACAAGTCCGACATTGTGATCGACCAAGAACATGCCACAGCCGATGTTCTCTCGAATAGTTGCAAGTGCTTCGAGGAGTCTTGGTACTTCACTCTCATTAAGTCCGGCAGCAGGTTCATCCATAATCAAATATTTTGGTTGTGATGCGACCGCTCGAGCGAGACCAACTAACCGAGCATTGCCATGGCTAAGACTTCCTGCAAAAAGGGGAGCGAGACTTGCTAATCCAAGAATTTCAATTGTCGAAGCGGTGCGTTCTTCTGCGATCTTCTTTGAGACGCCAACACCAAGCGCTCCAAGCGCGATGTTCTCAGCAACGGTAAGTGAGTTGAATAGGCGGCCCGATTGAAAGGTGCGTGCGATTCCTGCACGTGCTCTTTTATCTGGTGACATTCCATCAAGTGGTGCGCCATCAATGGTCACAGTCCCGCCATCTTGTGGTTCATATCCTGCGACGATATTTATTAGTGTGGTCTTTCCGGCGCCATTGGGCCCGAGTAGTCCGACAGTTTCGCGTGGCTTTATTGTGAGTGAGACGTTATCGAGAACTTGAAGAGCACCGAAAGCTTTGCTGATCTCACGTGCAGCAAAACCTTGCGTCATCATCTCTAGCGCTCCATCTCTTTTGATCTTGTTTACGAATCACACTTTAGGCTCTGGTATATAGAACGGGGCGCACCGCTTAACTGGCGGGCGCCCCGTTCGTGTAAATCGCTAGATGCGAATTACGTGGTCCTTAGAGGACTGGCTTCTCAGCAGCTCGATATTCCACGAACTGGTGCTTGCCACCATTGACAGCGATGACTGCCATTGGTCGCTTCACGTTGACGTGGAGATCTGGTGAGAAGGAGGTTGGGCCTGCGGTGAGGTCCTCATCCTGGAACTTGTTGAACTCTGCTGCGAGAGCGGCACCATCAAAGGAGCCAGCGCGCTCAGCTGCGAGTTTGAAGGCCTCGATCGTGGAGGCACCGGTGATGAGACCACCAGTTGCAGCATCCTGACCTGTCTTCTCCTTGAATGCAGCGAGGAGATCGACCACCTTCTGGTTTGGATCGTCACCGAAGACCGATGCGTAGGTCACGGTGTAGAAGTTGCTGAGATCTGGAACTGCACCGAGCCAGAACGCACCATCCATACCGAAGCCGGAGATGACTGGAGTATTAACTCCGCCATTTCGGATTGCAGCAAGAGCTTGTGCGCCACCGCCAGGGTATGAGCAGAGTGCAATGACTTCTGCGCCATCCTTCTTTGCGTTGGCAACTTGTGCGGTCACTGGCTTATCAAGTGCGCCAGCCTGTGTTTGTGTGAACTGTTGTGTTGAGACAACTGTTCCACCTAGTTCGGTGTAACGAGTCTCGAATGCATCGCACTGTGATGTGGTGTAAGCAATCGACATATCCTTGAAGAGGGTTACTGTCTTGCCAAGGTTTTCGAATGCATACTCAGCCATAATCGCAGCTTCACCAGGAACAGCCGAACCCATCGAGTATCCGAGGTCAAGGCCATTATCTGGACCCATCGCAGTTGAACCGACGCAAGGTGCTACAACGAGCACGCCAGCATCATTTGCAACCTGTGAGGACTTTGCGTTGATGTCATAGTCGCAGGTTACGAGAAGCATCTTCGCACCCTTAGCGATCAGATCAGTTGCGATCTGTTGTCCCTTGTCAGGATTGGTTTCGGTGTCGACTGCCTCAAGGACGAGTTGGCAACCATTGACGCCACCTTCGGCGTTGATCTTGTCTACAGCAATTTGAGCGGTAGCGAGGGCGGGGCCATCGAATGGCGACATGAAGCCAGTCTGTGCCATCGCTGCGCCGATCAAGATTGGCTCGGTGCAATCGATTGCCTCTCCACCATTGTCAGATGAGCAACCAACGAGTCCTGCGAATGCAAGCATTAGCGCAGAGATCGAGATTGCGAATCTCTTCGTCTTCTTCATCTACTCTCCTTCGAGTAAGTCGAACGCGACAAATCGGTTTTGTGCGCCCGTTAGGGACCGCTTCGGCTATCCCCGAAGGCGGATGCCTCATCTTTCTACTCAGGATAGGCGCGGTCAATGATTCCAAGCGGCGATTCAGCGCCCAGCTAGGCGATATTGAGCGTGGTTTTTTGTGAAATCGCTCATGGCGGGCGGGGTTATATTTGGCTTTCTTCTGAAAGGGGATCCCCACTCTTGACTCTCGATACAGCCTCCCGTTACCGCCACCTCTTTCCGGTATTTGATCGAGTCACATACATCAATTCCTGTTCACAAGGTGCGCTCGCCTATCAAGTCCGCGCGGCGCTTGATGAATACCTCGATGGAATGGAATCCGAAGGTGCGCTCTGGGATCTGTGGGTCACAAAACAAGAAGAAGTCCGCGGACTAATTGCTAGAGCTTTTGGCACGAGTGAATCAAAAGTGGCGGTCACGCCTTCGGCCTCGGCGGCACTTAACTCCCTGATGTCCTCATTTGATTTCTCACGAGGGCGAAAAAAGATCGTCACGACGAGTCTTGAATTTCCAACCCTCGGCCAGATAGCTCATGCGCAAGAACTGCGTGGTGCGCGGGTTGTTCATATCTCTGCCGAAACTGATAACACTTTGGATTTGGCAAAGCTAGAGAAAGCCATAGACGAAGATACGGCTCTCGTTGCTGTGACGCATGTCTGTTATCGAAATGGCGCGATGACCGATATCAAGAGCGTTGTAGAGATTGGGCATAGACATGGGGTTCCAGTACTGGTTGATGCGTATCAATCGGGTGGAGCGATGCCCATCGACTTTGATTCACTTGGTGCAGACTTTCTTATCGGCGGTGGCCATAAGTATCTTTTGACAACTCCGGGTCTTGGCTTTCTCCTTGTTAACGGTAACTCTAAATTCATTCCGACCAATACCGGTTGGTTTGCAGCAAGAGATATTTTTGCAATGGACATTTTTAACTATGACCCGTCACAGGATGCTCGTCGGTTTGAGGGTGGGACACCTCCAATCCCGACCCTTTATGCCTCAGCGGCGGGAATCAAGTTGCTTCTTGATGTTGGAATTAGTGAGGCATGGGCTCACACACAGGAAGTTCATAGGCAGTTGCGTGAAGGTCTAACTGCATTGCGCGCACAGGTCGCTACCCCTGAGGGAGACGGCAATCACGCTGCGATGATTGCGGTAAAGACTAAAGATGAGCATGCGATGGTCAATGCCTTAAACAAGGAAAGAGTCGTTGTCTCATCCCGTGATGGCAATCTTCGGATTAGCCCACATTTCTATAACAACCACCAAGACGTCGATCGAATTCTTGCAGCGATTCATAAACATCGAAACCTCTTGGTTTGATGGTGGATTGGCTTCAA
>SYAN01000047.1 GCA_005787575.1 Actinomycetota bacterium
CAGTGGTGCTTGATGGGATGACCTTCTGTCCAGTGGCAATGAAGAACCAGGGGAGAACCATCTCGCCAACTGCATATACCAAGATGATTTTCCAATGACGGAAGGCTGGAATGAGCACTCCCCGATAGTGAGCGATAGGAATGAGGATTAATGAAGCAAGAGTGACGCGCAGGAAGACTATGAGGACGACCGGTGTTTGCGAATCCACAGCCACCTTGGTGAAGAGGTAGGGGATTCCCCAGAGTGTGCCGACAAGGACAAAAAGTCCCCACGCGCTCTTCTTCACTCTGCCTCAATTCGTTCAATCTTTTGGATTTTCATGGCCAGCAACTTTTAGCCAAGTCTAGTGAGGCAAGAATGAATTCAGTGACATAGAGATTGATAGAGGGCGATTGTGGATCGCGCCACAGCGTCCCATCCGAATTCGCGCACAACTCTTTCGCGTCCGGCTTTTGCGTAACGATCCATACGAGCCTGGTCATTGATTAAAGATGTGATAGTGGTGGCAAGGTCTGATTTGAAGTCGTGCGCATTCTCACTCCACGGAACCAGATCGCCCGTCACGCCGTGCATCACCACTTCTGGGATTCCTCCGACAGCCGATGCAACTACAGCAGTCCCACATGCCATCGCCTCAAGATTAACGATGCCAAGTGGCTCATAAATCGAGGGACAAACAAAGAGATCAGCGGCGCTCAGGAGTTGAAGAAGTTCCTCGTGGGGCAACATTGTCGGAAACCACCAAACATTATGCCGCTCGCTCTTGAGTTCGTTGATCAATGTTTCAACTTCACTGCCAATACCTGGCTCATCTGGATTTCCTGCAGCAATTACTAGCCCTATCTCTCTTGGAACATCTTTGAAAGCATGAAGGAGATGTTTCAAGCCCTTCTGCCTTGTGATTCGACCAACGAAGAGTGCGAAGCGACCATGGATGGAATTCTTTTCGAGGAATTCCCTGGAGCTAGTCGGAGAGAACTTATTGCTATCGATTCCATTTCGTATTGTTACGACGCGATCAGCATCAAGGAATGGGTAACAATCGAGTACATCTTCACGCATGCCATCACTGACTGCGATGATTGCATCCGCCCTGCGATAGGAAGTGGACTCAATCCAGCGGGAAATTTCATAGCCGCCCCCTAACTGCTCCGCCTTCCAAGGCCGGCGTGGCTCCAGTGAGTGGGCTGTGATCACATGGGGGATATTGAAAGTGCGCTTTGCGAGATCTCCCGCGAAGTTGGCATACCAAGTATGGCTATGTGCGATAGCAGATCTGCTTAACTGAGGAAGCATCGCTGCATCAATCAAGAGTGCGGAGATAGCTGGGTTGAGAGCCGAGAGGGCTTGCTCGAGTTTGTAGCCATGAGCATCAACTCTCTCTCCATCAAAGCAGTGGACGCTTATGTTCTTGACTGAATTCTCGACCTTGCCCACTCTCGCTAACGCAGGAACAAGGTTTGCCACGTGGACTCCCGCGCCACCATAAATCTTTGGTGGCCATTCCTTGGTAAGCATCGCGACATCGAGTCTCGCATCAGTTGCACTACCGATGACACGATTGATCATGTAAGAACTATATTCCAGTGAAGTGAGTGAGAGTTTGACGCGTCGTAAGTGAAAGTAAGGCGTGATCTCCTCTATCTATCGCAATATCTCCTCGCTAGACTCAGTTCATGGCAAGCAGGAAGAAACCTTTAGGAATCGTCCTTGCTGGTGGCGAGGGTAAGCGTCTGATGCCACTTACAGCTGATCGAGCGAAACCAGCAGTGCCATTTGGCGGTTCTTATCGTCTCGTTGACTTCGTGCTCTCCAATCTCGTCAATGCTGGCATGACTCGCATAGCTGTCCTCACACAATACAAATCCCACTCACTCGATCGCCATATCACTACGACCTGGCGACTCTCGTCATTACTTGGCAACTACATCACACCTGTCCCAGCGCAACAACGATTGGGCCCTCGTTGGTACACCGGAAGTGCCGATGCGATTCTGCAGAACTTCAACCTGATCCAGGACGAGAATCCAGAACATGTTTTGGTCTTCGGCGCAGACCATGTCTATCGAATGGATCCTGATCAGATGTACCAACAACATCTGGATAGTGGCGCGGGAGTCACCGTTGCAGCGATTCGAGTCAAGCGAAGTGAAGCACATGAATTCGGAGTGATTGAACTTGCCGAAGATGGGATCACTATCAAGGCTTTCCATGAGAAGCCGAGTGACCCACCAGGTATGCCGGGCAATCCTGAGTTATCGCTGGTTTCGATGGGCAACTACATCTTCCGCCGAGATGCGATGGAAGAGGCACTTCTTTCCGATGCCCAAGATCCAGAGAGCAGACACGACCTTGGTGCAAACATCATTCCGATGATGACACGGCTTGGAACGGCTAAGGCTTACGACTTCGCACATAACCGTGTTCCAGGTGAGACGGATCGCGATCGTGGCTATTGGCGAGATGTAGGAACGATAGATTCTTACTTCGAGTCGCACATGGATCTCGTTTCAGTTCATCCGATATTCAACCTCTATAACCATGAATGGCCGTTACTGACTAACCCACCCTCACTTCCGCCAGTCAAACTCTCCGACCTTGGCGTTGCTCAAGAGTCGATTGTCGGCGCAGGCTCGATCATCGCAGGAGGCACTCTCCTTCGAAGCGTTGCCTCGTATGACGTCTATCTTTCACATGGCGCTCGAGTAGAAGGTTCGGTCTTGATGCCGTCAGTACGAATCGGCGATCATGCTCAAGTGAGAAATGCAATCCTCGATAAGAGCGTAATTGTTGAAGACGGCGCAACAATTGGTTTCGATCTTGAGCGAGACCGCGAGAGATTTACCGTCTCGCCGGGTGGAATCGTTGTCGTTGGAAAAGGCGTTCGAGTCACTCGTTAGAGTGTTCCGGCGCTGAGACGCTTAAGCACCTCTTGAGCGCGTTCACGAAGCTGTTCTAAGTCGCTCAGTCGATCAAGACCTCGCACCTGTTGCGAAATTCGATGATTCTTTAAGAATTCTTCTCGATGCCTATCGAGAAAATCCCAATAGAGAGTGGTGAATGGACATGCATCCTCGCCAACTCGCTTCTTCGGATCGAAGACACATCCTTTACAGTAATTCGACATTCGAGAAATGTATGCACCACCGGAGGCATAAGGTTTAGTCATCATCGCACCACCATCTGCATGAACTCCCATTCCGATCACATTGGGAACCATCACCCAGTCGTATGCGTCAATGAAGACCTCTGACATCCAGTCCAAGAATTCACCTGGTCTGATTCCAGTGAGCAAAGCAAGATTCGAGAGAATCATCAACCTTGGGATGTGGTGAACCCATGCCCGCTCTTTGACCGCCGTGACAACGTCTTTCACACATGACATATCAGTCGTCTCGGGCGCTCGATAAAGCGGAAGGAGTTTTCGTGAAGCCCTGAGATGATTCGACTCGCGGTACTTTTCCCCGAAGAGCCAATAGATGCCGTAGACGTATTCACGCCAGCCAATCACTTGTCTAATGAAACCTTCACACGATGCTATTGGAATGTCTCCTCGCTCGAATCGGGAGATGGCGGCATCGACTACTTCGCGAGGATGCAAGAGTCCATTGTTGAGATAGGGGCTTAGAAGTGAGTGGTGTACCTGCCAACTCTCTTCGGCCTTTGGCATAGCATCCTCATAAGGGCCGAACTCGGCGAAGTGATTCTCGAAAAAGTGTGCCATCTGTTTCAACGCTCCAGCTCGAGTCGTTGCCCAACTCTCATCAGGATCCTCGCCCCAAAGCAATGGAAGACTTTCGCGTAACTGCTTAACTACGTTGCGATCTATCTCATCCCTTTGATGTTTGAGGTAAGGCGGATACTTGTGGTTTTTCGGTGGCGGCAGACGGTTGTCGTGATCGAAATTCCATTCGCCGCCCAATGGCTTCCCGCCATCCATCAAAATTTCGAGGCGCTTTCGTTGCCACCGATAGAAATTCTCCATCAACAAAGACTTCTTCCCTGATGCCCAACCTTCGAAATCTTTCGGTGTCGTAAGGAAGAGGTCGTTCTCCATAATCTCAAAATTCGCGGAATCCAAGATCTTTCGTAACGAGAACGATGCCGGTGCCATCGCCGTGTACCGAGCTTTAGGAAGAGACTTTCGAACTCTTTCAACTGCCTCTTGGAAACTCTCGCTTTTGAGATAAAGGACGTTAAATCCTTCAGCCACAAGGTCATGAGCGAAATGGCGAGCAGATGAAATCAAAAAGAAAAGTCGTTGGATATGCCAACCTCGCTTGGCCAGAGTTGATTGGCTCTCGATGAAGAGGATCAGTTGCTGATCCCGTGCGCTTTCAGAAAACGAAGTGAAGAGATGAGAAGTCCGATGAAGCTGATCGAATGCCACAAATCTGACCTCACTGATGGCTCCTGACCGAAAGGAACTCGAGGTTTCGAGCTCTTCGAGAGTTTCCAAGATGGTCATGGCGCTAACGCTAGACTGTGCTCGTCAATGACGACTACTCATCGGGGAGTTCCTCGATACTGATTCTTATGTAAGTCTTTCTAGAAGAAAGTCGATTCTGATGCGATTCGGTGTACTGACTGGCGGCGGCGACTGCCCCGGCCTCAACGCGGTGATTCGAGCAGTGGTCCGCAAAGGCGTAAAAGAGTATGGGTATGAGTTCATAGGTTTTCGTGATGGCTGGAAGGGTCCGCTTGAGGGCTTGACCATGCCCCTCGACATTGCCACTACTCGCGGAATTCTCCCTCGTGGCGGAACCATCCTTGGTTCTTCTCGAACTAATCCATTCAAAATAGATGGTGGTGTGGAGAAGATCAGAGAAAACTTGAAGAAGATGGGCGTTGATGCACTCATTGCAATTGGTGGTGAGGACACGCTTGGAGTCGCTACCAAGCTCGATCAACTTGGCGTGAAAGTTATCGGGGTTCCAAAGACAATAGATAACGATTTGAACAACACTGATTACACTTTTGGGTTTGATACTGCAGTAAACATCGCAGTGGAGGCAATTGATCGCCTTCATACGACTGCCGAATCACATCATCGAGCATTAATCGTAGAGGTGATGGGACGTCATGCCGGATGGATCGCGCTTCATTCTGGACTCGCTGGTGGGGCATCGTGCATCTTGATACCTGAAGTTCCATTTCACGTCGATAAAGTCTGTGAATATGTGAAATCACGTTTCACTCAATCTTATGCACCGATCATCGTTGTAGCTGAAGGTGCGATACCAGCAGATGGAGATATGGTCACCAAAGATGGAACACTCGATGCTTTCGGCCATGCCAAGCTCTCTGGAATTGGTGAATGGTTAGCGAAGGAGATCGAGAAGCGGACTGGAAATGAAGCACGCACTTCTGTTCTTGGTCACATCCAGCGAGGGGGCACCCCAACAGCATTCGATCGTGTTCTTGCAACTCGATTCGGTCTTCACGCGATCACTGCGGCGCATGAGGGTGATTGGGGCAAGATGGTTGCGCTCTCTGGCACTGCGATTACACGAGTTCCGCTTGCCTCAGCGACGGAAAAACTCAAGACAGTCGACCCCTCGCTCTACCGCGAGGCAGAAATATTCTTCGGCTGATTAGAGAGTTGACCTAGGCTTCCCCCATGGCTGATCTCTCATCCCTCTTTGATAACGCGCGCCCCGCTGCGCAGCAGCCAAATTGGCCGGATAGGGAACATCTTCAACGAATAGTTGAACAACTTCGTAAGATGCCACCTTTAGTTT
Organism: Actinomycetota bacterium; assembly: GCA_005787575.1. GTDB lineage: Bacteria > Actinomycetota > Actinomycetes > Nanopelagicales > Nanopelagicaceae > SYAN01. Next base: position 5,742 of record SYAN01000047.1, read on the forward strand.
TCGCAGGCGAAGCTGATGCACTTAAAGAGAAGATCGCCGCAGCGCAGGAGGGAAAGGCATTCTGGCTCCAAGGTGGCGACTGCGCTGAGACTTTTGAAGCGGCTACTGCAGACTCGATAAGAAATCGAATTAAGACTATCTTGCAGATGGCAGCGGTTCTTCAATATGGGGCGAGCATGCCCGTTATAAAAGTTGGACGTATGGCAGGACAGTTTGCTAAACCTCGTAGCAACGACAGTGAAATACGCGATGGTGTAACCCTTCCGGCATATCGAGGCGATGCAGTCAACGACCTTGCTTTCACCGCTGAAGCTAGACGACCGGATCCCGAGCGGTTACTTCGCGTCTATCACACCTCTTCTGCAACTTTGAATTTAGTTCGAGCTTTCACTCACGGTGGATTCGCCGACCTTCGCAAAGTGCATGAGTGGAATAAAGGTTTCATCCGTGACTCGAAAATCGGTCCGCAGTACGAAGCAATGGCGAAGGAAATCGGCAGGGCTTTGGATTTCATGAAGTCGGCCGGAATAGAACATGAAGCGATAAAGACTGTAGATTTTTACTCTTCGCATGAAGCTTTAATACTCGAGTATGAGCGGGCGCTGACCAGAATAGATTCTCGAAGTGACCTGCCTTATGCAGTCTCGGCCCACTTCCTCTGGATAGGGGAGCGAACACGTCAACTGGATGGCGCTCACATTGACTTTGCGTCAAAGGTAAAGAATCCGGTGGGAGTAAAGATCGGACCTAAAGCGACTGGCGATGAGGTCGAAGCGCTCATCAATCGTCTCAACCCAGATAACGAGCCGGGTCGACTCACCTTCATCACTCGTATGGGTGCATCAGGGATAGGCGAAGCCCTACCAGCATTGATCAAACGGGTGGAGAAGATGGGGGCGAAAGTCCTTTGGGTCAGCGACCCGATGCACGGCAATACCTATGAAGCACCCTCTGGATTCAAAACTCGAAACTTTGATGATGTGATCAAAGAGGTTCAGGGCTTCTTCAAGGTCCATCGCGATCTTGGTACCCACCCTGGTGGCATTCATATCGAACTGACCGGTGATGATGTCACTGAATGCGTAGGCGGAGGCGAGAAGATCTCGCACGAAGATCTTTCGACAAAATATGAAAGCGCCTGCGACCCTCGTCTCAATCACACGCAGAGTTTGGAGATGGCATTTCTCATCTCGCAACAACTCACTGAAAGGTAATCGCAGATGAAGTCGGAGATCTTGCACTCAAGCATCACGACTAAAATAGGGCCCTTCTCATTCGCTGTTCAAGATGGTCTTGTCATAGAAGCAACTTTCGGAGCTATTTCCCGTTTGAAGTCAGAGGGGCGAAAGGTTCGATCAATCCCTCAGGTATCTACTCAGCTCAAGCGATATTTTGCGGGCAACTTGCGAGCACTCGATTCCATAAAGGTGGCCGAGTTCGGTTCTCCCTTTCACCGCAAGGTAATGAGAGCTATGCGAAAGATCCGACCAGGCGATCTGGCCTCGTATGGCGATCTTGCGAAGCAGGCAGGTAAAGCGCGAGCAAGTCGTGCAGTTGGTAGCGCCTGTTCCAGAAATCCCATTCCCTTGATTGTTCCCTGCCATCGGGTCGTAAGGAGTGATGGGTCGCTAGGTAGATACGGCTATGGAGTCAAAGCAAAGAAGTGGCTTCTCGAATTCGAAGGAGCGTTAGAGAACCGATTGAAGTGAGTGAGTGATCACACCAATCGCTTCATCAATATCAGTAGCAGCGAGGTCGCCATGCGTCACAAGGCGCAGATAGTGCGAACCGAGCGCCCCTGAAAGAACCCCTGATTCATTGAGTTTCTTCGCAAAGTCAGTCGCATTGGTTCGTGTGCTCTTCAAGTCAATTCCCACGATGTTCGTCTCGACAGTATCGAGATCAACGAGTCGAGAATCGATAGAACTTATCGCTTCTGCAATCCGCTTTGCATTGGAATGATCCTTGGCCAAGCGTCCTAGGTGATGAGTGAGGCCATAATCTGCAGCAGCTGCGAGTAGGCCAACCTGCCGCATTCCGCCACCAAAGCGCTTTCGCCAAATGCGTGCATCCTCGATTCGCTCTCTGGTGCTAAGGAGCATTGAACCAATCGGTGCCCCAAGACCCTTTGAGAAACAGACACTTACCGTTTCAAAGCATGCGCCATATCGTTCAAAGGGAACCTTTGTTGCGACATGAGCGTTCCAAATACGTGCGCCATCAAGATGTAGCTTGATACCGAGCGGAGTTGCTAGCTGGTGGAGTTTTTCGATTGCTTCGATATCTTGGACAACGCCTCCGCCAAAGTTATGCGTATTCTCAACCGCGATTGCAACTGTGGAGACAAGATAGGGACCTGCATTGGGGTGGGCGAGTGCGATCGCAGAATGAGCATCGATGCGGGATTTTGGGCTGTGAAAGGTACGAGTAGTCACTCCACTCAAGACGGCAGCAGCACCTAACTCAGCTCGAACTACATGTGCTCGTTCATCAGCGAGTAATTCCTCACCTGGCTTGATGAGAGATCTGATTCCCAACTGATTGGCAATCGAGCCAGTGGCAGTGAAGAGTCCCGCCTCTTTTCCAAATAGCGACGCTACCTTCGCTTCAAATGCGATAACCGTCGGGTCATCTCCGTAGACATCATCACCGACTTTTGCCGAGGAAATAGCCTCCAACATGCCGGGGGTTGGACGCGTGACAGTGTCAGATCTGAGGTCAATCATCTTCATAGAGTTCTAGCGCTCCAGGCTTCTTTTGGATGTGACGATGAAGACGCTGAGTCTGGCACAGGATTTCGGGAAGGCTCAAGCGCTCATTCGACGCTCGGTGAAGATGATCAAATACATTCCAGCGCTAATTGCCACTCCACCGATGATGACCCTCAAAGATAGCGATTCGGTCCCGGTAAGGACTGAGAAGAATGCAGCGAAAAAGACCTCTGTGGTCAGAAGGACAGCAACTGTCGTAGAGGCGATGATTGACTGAGCCCACGTTTGGATGATGAATGCAAAGACAGTCGCAAAGAGCGCTGTGAAGAGAACGACCAACCACCCATTTCCTCCAACCGGACCTGTGATTCCATCAGGAATAGCGGCAAATGTCGTAAGAAGAGCACAGGCAGAGAGTTGTACTGTGGTCATCGCGTAGACATCAAACTTCGAACTCCAGGCACCGAGTGCAATGATGTGTGCTGCGAAGAGAATTGCACTCATGAAAACGGAGAGCGCGCCCCAGGAAATCTCAAGACCGTTAAATGAGAGTATGAGCAGTCCAGCGGTAGCAAGTATCACGGCAAACCAACCGGTTGCGTTGACTCTGACTTTCAAGAAAAAGATTGCAAAGATCGGTGTCATCACCACATAGAGCCCAGTAATAAACCCAGTTATCGCCGGGGTGGTCAGTGAAAGACCTAGCGTCTGGAAGATGTATCCGGAGCCAAGAAAGAGTCCAGCCGCACCACCTTTGAGCGCCATCTCACCGGTGATCTGACGTAGCACTTTGGGCCTGAGGATGATGAGAAGAAGAACTGCGAATATGAATCGAAAGGAGAGGAAGTCGTTGACTCCCTGACGTTGGATCGGGTCGACCATGACAACGAAGGCAAGGCCCCACATCGCTGCAACTGCTATCAAGGCAGCCGGTGCAAAGGGACGGAATTTCTCTCTCGTGTTCATTTCTTTGACGAACGCATCTTCGTCAAGAGAGCCACCTCGCGACCATGTTCCGGTTCTTCCCCCGGGGTTTCTAAGATGAGCGGGGCATTGAGAACTGCAGGATGCGTTACAAGTTCTTTGAATGGATCGATTCCGATCTCACCTTCACCAAGGTTTTGATGACGGTCCTTCAATGAGCCGAGAACATCCATCGAATCATTTGTATGTATGAGTTGGACTCGGTCAAGGCCAGCGATTTCTACCAGGAGGTCAAGCGTCTGAGTCATTCCACCTTTTTTCTTCACATCGTGTCCGGCGGCAAAGACATGGCAGGTATCGAGGCAGATGCCAACTTTGGGATGATCCTTAAGGGCATCGAGATAGAACTTGAGATCTTCAAGGCGTTTGACCAAGGATTGGCCTTGCCCTGCTGTTGGCTCAAGTAGGAGCATCGGGTCGGAGTCCTCAAGTGATTCAAGGATTGGCATGACTCCTTTAGTTATCTGTTTCCACGCATTTGCAAGATGATCGGCATCAACTGCAGAACCGGTATGAACTACGACGCCGAGTGCACCGATCTCGCGACCACGCCTGAGTGCATAAGCGGTCGCAGCGACGGAATTCTCATAGGTTGAAGGATTAGGTGAACCAAGATTGACGAGGAATGGAGAGTGGATGTAAGTCTCAATATCTAGCGCGACACACTTCTCACGAAATGCGAGATCGGCTTTTGGATCGGGTTCAGGCATAGCCCAACCGCGAGGATTCGATGCAAAGACTTGTATGGCTTCAGCTTTGATGGTTTCGGCATATTGAATCGAGCGCTTGGCCATTCCACCGGATGTTGGAACATGGGCGCCGATTCGAGGACGCGCAGATGAGAGGTCTTTCGGTTTCACATCTGAGTTCGTCTTGGGCACCGCAGGAGTCTAGTCATCTACCTCAACGAACTGAGATTGTGACCGTGGTTCCTCGTTTTACCTTCGAATCGACCTTCGGGTCTATTGCATAGACGCGCTTGATTGTGTTCTTGCCTGAAGGATCAACTTTAACGATGAGCCCAGCGTCTTCGAGCATTCGTTTTGCTGCATCTGCTGGTTCGCCATTGAGATTCGGAATTTTGATGAATTCAGTTCCTTGTGAGACAACAAGAACTATCTTGCTTCCCTTTGGTAGATCCCCATTTGGCTCGGGGGATTGACTGATAACAAAATCTGGAGCCTCAGTCTCTGAATATTTGTAAATGACTTCAACATCGAATCCAGCCGCGGTCAGCTCATTGAGCGCCTGCTCTCCACTCTTACCGGCGTAGTTGTTGACTGCCATCGATTCAATACCTTTACTAAGCACAAAATTAACAACAGAATCTCGCATAACACGAGCACTCGCTGCAGGCTCTTGAGAGATGATCTTGCCTGCCTCAACATCAGGGCTGAACTTTGAAGTAACTGCTCCAACACGGAGATTGTTATCTTGGATCAGCGATGTCGCTTCTTCGGGTGTGAGACCTGAGATTGTGGGGACTGTGTAACGCTCTTTACCTTGTGAGACATAGAGATACACCGTTCCACCTTCGGCAACCTTGTCGCCACCAGCGGGGTCACTACGGATCACCTTTCCTTCGGCGATATCTTCACTGAACTCCTTCTCACGGACTTCAATACTTACGCCGAGGGGTGTCAGCGCGTTGCTTGCTTGGGTAAGAGTCATCCCAGCGACAGAGGGAATTTCCACACGAGTTCCAGGACCGATGACGATGTACCAGGCCGCTGCGATGATTGCGATCAAGATACCCAGGGCGATGGTGCGGTTGCGCTTGACTCGCTTGGATAATTTTCGTTTAGCAGGGCGTTTCATTTCTTCTCCGCTCATCTCTTCACTCTGAACTCTGGCATCGACGTTCTTACCCTTGATCTTCTCTTCTCGCTGTGTATCGATATCAAGAGGAATAGCATCCTGCTTTTTTTCTCGCGTCAGTTCGGCAGTCCTAGGTGGTAGGTCAAGTTCAAGGCTCATCTGACTCTTTCCGGATGAATCTCCCTTCCCATCTACCTCAAGTGAGAGTGAGCGAATATTGTTGAGAAAGTCTTCAGCATCGACGGGACGTTCATCAGGATTTGAGGATGTTGCAAGATAGATGAGGTCATCGAGCGCGGGCGGAACCCCCGTCATCATCTGTGAAAGGCGCGGAATTCGCTCCTTCACATGTTTCAAAGCGACTTGCACCGGATCATCTCCCGTGAAGGGCTTCTCGCCGGTAAGCGCTTCAAAAAACATCACTGCACTCGAATAGACATCACTTCGAGCATCTGCGACACCTCGCTGCACTTGCTCAGGAGCGAGATAAGAGACGCTACCAAGGACCACTGAAGATTCTGCCGTCATCGTTTGGCCGATTATTGATCCTCGTGCGAGCCCAAAATCCGCGATCTTTACTCGACCATCTTTACTTATCAGGATGTTTTCTGGCTTTATATCTCGATGAACTATTCCGAGACGATGCGCCGCCGCCAATGCGCTTAAAACGGGTTTGATTATTGCAAGAAGTTCAGAGAGAGGAAGACTTCCTCGCTCGTTGAGATATTGCCGAAGCGTTGCCCCTTCCACTAACTCCATGACAATAAAGACTGCAGGAACGCCTCCCTGGTTCCAGCCCTGATCTTGTATCGCGACGATATTTGGGTGAGAAAGCGCCGCCGCCGCCTTCGCTTCACGGATGAAACGTTCGACATAGTTTTCATCATGCGCTAAGTGCGGGTGCATGATTTTCACAGCCACCTGGCGATCTAGCCTCAAATCCAGGGCGGAATAAATCGTCGCCATTCCTCCAGAGTCAATGATTCGCATAAGTTGATAGCGACCATCGATTACCTCTCCGGTTAAGTCAGCCATAACCCGATCTTAGAATCGCCAGTCGTCTCGACCTTGGTATGACTGGCATTCAATCTGGGAATTTCTAGCTAAGTAGATTAACTTTCGATAAATAATTCACCTGAGAAGCGAAGATGAACGGATTGAAAGGTCTCCTCACTCTCAAAGTGAAGAATTTCTCGTCCCTGCCACGAGCGCATCTGCATCTCAAAGCGAGCAAAGTCCTCTACCTTCTCGCGATCTCGTTCGAGAACACGGGCAAGTCCGATGGAGGCGGGGATATCGATCCAAACCATTGTCGTTGCGAATGGCCGCATAACGCGCTGGGCTGATCCAACGCCCTCAACGATGAGGTATGAGTGACGACTGACTGTGCGTCGCTGGCCTTCCCGTTCCTTGCTCCAATCCCAGCTTCGATAACTTCCAATCTTGGATTGAGTAATCGGCACAAGAATTTGATCTCGAAGGATTGCTGCTACGCGCGGCGTGAGTGCATCGTCCCAACCTCGGTAGAGCTCGTCCATATGAACTATCGGCGCACCACCAAGTGAGATCGAAAGAGAGTGGGCCATTGTTGTCTTGCCAGCCCCGGCAGGCCCATCAATTGCAAGAATTTTTATTGTGCCGACTGGAGGCGATTCTTTCGTGAGATGCTCGAGGGCTAGCGAGCAAGCTCCATCAAAACTTTGGAGATGAACTTTGAGCACGTCGGTACCAGCGCACCATGCCTAGAAGTGCGATCAGAGTAAAGACAAAATAGATGATTGAGGTGAAGTATCCGCCGCCGAGCCAATACTGAATAGTCAAAACGATATCGACGACGAACCAGATTGCCCAGTTCTCCCACTTCTCTTTGACCATAGCGAATTGAGCGAAGGCGCTACCGAGCAGACCGAGAGTGTCACTCCAGATATAGACCGCACCAACAGACTCTAGAAATGGTGTCAACGCAATCCAAGCAACGGCAAATGTTCCAAGACCGATTGCGCGGTAACGAAGCGGAATCGACTTTGGATCGGCTCCGGCAGGTCCCCAACCAAACCAGCCCCAGATGCCAAAAGCAACGAAGATGAATTGAGTGGCAACGCTGGCGTAATAACCTGACTGGTAGAACCAAACGCCATAGAGAGCTGAACTGATTACCCACCATGGCCACATGATTCTCTTACCCGTGGTCCCGAGATAAACCGCAACCAGGGAAGAGAGCGCGGCCACCATCTCCAGAATTGTTACTTCATACCCCCATGCAACGAAGAGAATGTGATTGAGAAGTGATTCGAACATAGTTACTCCTTTCCAATCTGCATTACCAGACTGGTATTTCGGTCGACCTGCACTCGATTAAGTGCGGTCCTCTCAGCCAACTTTTGGCTCCCGTTGTAAGAGAGATTAGCATCCATCCGTGGAGAAATATGGTTACGCCGTGATGCTTGCCTTCACCATTGTCGCTTCATTCTGGCTTGAGATTGTCCTCAAGGTAAGAGTCCTTGCTCGAATTCGCCGCGCCTTTGCCGCAATTCTCCCGGTCGCAGTGGTCTTTCTCATCTGGGTCTTCTACGCAGTCAATCAAGGCCATTGGAGTTATGACATCAAACAAACCCTTGGAGTCACGGGCCCGCTAGGCGTTCCATTGGAGGAATTTCTCTTCTTCTTGATCGTGCCGATTGCGGCGATCATGACAATTGAAGCAGTACGGAGAGTTAAAAGACATTGGATTGTTGGAGATGAGGATGGTGGATTGTGAGTTACACACTCCTAACCCTTGTCGCGATTGCTTTAACCGTCGCCATGGATATGAAGGTTCTAAGAACTCGACTATTGACCCGTAAGGTCTTCTGGACTTCTTACGCCATCATTCTCTTTTTCCAGGTGATCACAAACTGGTGGCTCACCTCGAATCTGATTGTCAGTTATAGCGAGGATTTCATCATTGGCGCGCGCATAGCAGCCGCCCCCATAGAGGATCTTGGCTTCGGCTTCGCTTTAGTTACCAATGTGATGGCACTGTGGGTGTACTGGGGACGCCGGGGATCTTTTCGCTAGGTTGGATGAAGCATCCAACCTGCTTCTTTCTAGATTTTTTAGGCCCGCTGCATCTGCCACCAAGCGGGAAGAGCCACTTTTAACCGGCGATATGTCGAAGTCTTTGCGCGCTTCGTGAAGACTTCGAAGTCGATCTTTTCTACTTCATCAACGATGCCGCAATAGAGCTCGCTGGCAGCCTTGATACAGGCATGGGATTGCGGGGTGAGATTGACGATAGTTGCTTCAGCTTCCCGCTGAAGTTCTCGCACCCGATGGATCTGGAAAGCGATGGCCGCCTTCAAGTCGCTATCCACTCTCCGACTTCTCAATCGCTCCTTGTCGATTCCAAATGCCTGTAACTCATCAAGAGGCAGATATATCCGACCCCGCTGCAGGTCCTCACCTATATCTCGGATGAAATTCGCGAGCTGGAAAGCGATACCTAGTTTTTTCGCACCGATGAGAGTCTCTTCAAGTAGTTCTGGCTTCGTTACGCCAAGGATATGCACCATTTCTAGGCCAATAACTGCTGCAGAGCCATAAACATATTCTGAGAGCGCCTCATAGGTGGGATATTCGGTAATGGTGAGGTCCATCGCCATCGAGTGGAGAAAGGCTTCAAAGTAGTGGTGTGGAATTTGCCAGCGATTTATAGTGTCAATCAGCGCTAAACCGATGGCATCACTCGATTTCCTCTTATCAATGTCTTTGAGAATTCCCGCGCTCCAAGACGTTAGCCAGTTGCGTTTCTCTTCGGGAGTGAGCGTGGAGGAGAGGTCATCGACAATCTCATCGGCGTAACGTGCAAAGCCATAGAGAGCATGCACGTATGGTCGTTTCGCGAGTGGAAGCAATCGAGTTGCAAGAAAGTAAGTCTTGCCATGTTTGGCGTTAAGTCGCCTACATTCAAGGTATGAGTCGCGAAGTGCAGCATCGGTGATTCCTGCTGCATCTAATTCGGCACTCATCAGATTATCCGTTCGGCAGCCAGTTTCCCTGAGATGAGGACCATCGGCACACCAACTCCCGGTTGTGTGCCAGATCCTGTGAAGACGACATTCTCAAATCCCTTTGCCAAGTTACGCGGTCTAAACGGCCCTGTTTGGAAAAAGGTATGTGCGCTAGCAAAAGGAGCGCCACGCTCCATACCCATCGCTTCCCACTCCAGGGGTGTAGTCACCTCTTCCACTTCAATCGCTGACTCAAAGCCAGGATATCCGCGCGATTCGATTGTTCTAAGAATCTGGTCTCGATACTTCTTCTTCTCAACTTTCCAATCAATATCGGCATCCAAGTTGGGAGTTGGGAAGAGGACGTAATAGGAGTGCTTGCCTGGCGGTGCTAGATCTGGATCATCATGAGAGGGGACGGTGACGAGAAAACTCGGGTCACTCATCAGAGATTGCTTTTCGATCAATTCGTCAAAGACGCCATCCCATGAATTTCCGAAATGAATGTTGTGGTGCGCAGCTCCCTCATATTTCTTGTTGGATCCAACAAGAAGTGTGACCGCGGAGGGTGAGTAGCGAAGTCGTTTCACTCGTGCCGGAGTCTTTCCGAGTAAGTCGCGCCAGGCTACGGGAAGATCAGGATTGAGGACCAAGACATCGCAGGGATAGCGCTCTCCCGACTCAGTGATTGCCGCAGTAGCTCTTCCATTTTCACGCTCTATCCGTGTGACTTTGGTGGAGTACTTGATTGTCACTCCATGTTTCACCGCTGCAGCAGCAAGTCCCCGAGGAAGGGCGTGCATGCCCCCCTTAGGAAAGAAGACTCCCGCCACTGAGTCCATATACGCAATCACGGCGTAGATAGCGAGTGCTTGTTGCGGGCTAACGCCGGCATACATTGCCTGGAATGAATAGACACGTTGCGTCCTTGGATCCTTAAGGAATTGGGCAACCTTTGGCGCAAGACGTCTGAACCCACCAATTGCAATCAACTTGGCGAGATTGGGCGTGAGCAGGTCAAAGGGAGTATCGATATTGCGATCGATGAAATCGTTCATCTCATACTTGTAAAGCTTTGTCACAAAATCAACGTACTTGCGATATCCGAGCGCTTCACTGGAGCCGATGACTCTGGCGATTTCATCTTCCATCTGCTTGGTATCAGCATGGACATCGAGGGAAGAGCCATCTGCATAGAACGCGCGATAGAGAGGGGAGACCGGCATCAATTCAAGCCAATCCTTCGTCGTCTCACCAACAGCGTTGAATGCATCTTCAATGAGGTCGGGCATGGTGAGGACTGTTGGACCGGTATCGAATCGATATCCATCCCGCTCCAAGAGCCCATTTCTTCCGCCGGGAACGGACTCACGTTCCAAGAGAGTTACATCTCTCCCCGCTCCAGCAAGTCGAAGCGCAGCGCTCAACCCAGCAAGACCAGCGCCGACCACTACAACTTTCTCAGTTGGCCCTTTTACTTTTCGAATACTTTTGGATTTGGTACCCGAGTTGCGGTGGCTCGACGATGAAGTGCTAATCAATCTGCTCTCCTCATTTCGGGTCAGTTTTGAAGCGAGCCACTAACTGCTTCTCACGAGAGCAAGGTGTGCCATCAACTCAAGTAGTGGTTTTGCTTCAAGGGCGATAAGCCCTGAAGCGAGCGCTTGATGGGCACTTTCTGCTCGGGCGCTAATCATCTCCTCGACTTTGGCTACCGCGCCACTTGAAGTGATCACCTCGCGAAGTCGTGTGACCTGATTCGCATCAAGCTTTGGATTGCCTAGGTTTTTCAATTCTTCTCGACCAGATTGATTCGTACCTTCATGGGCGAGGGCAATGAGGACTGTGCGCTTGCCTACTCGGAGATCATCGCCTGCGGGCTTGCCAGTCTCTTGTGGATCGCCAAATACCCCCAAGATGTCATCTCGAAGTTGGAATGCCTCGCCGATGGGAATGCCATACCGAGATAGCGCCTCAAGGAGTTCATCGCTTCCCCCCGAGATCTTGGCTCCGAAATGAAGTGGTCGCTCGATTGAGTATTTTCCAGATTTGTAACTTGCCACTCGAAGTGAACGCTTGGCATCGGTTGTCGCAAGAGATTGTTCATGAACATCCAAGAATTGTCCCGCCATCAACTCGACACGAAGTTCGTCGAAAACGGGAAGGACTCGAAGAAGTTGTTCTGAGGAAAGTCCCGAGCGATGCAAAATTTGATCTGACCAAATCAGCGCGAGATCACCGAGGAGTATGGCCGTGGCAACTCCATACCCTGCGCTATCTCCTGAGAGCGAATTGGAACGATGTAGGGATTCAAAGTGTCGATGGACTGAGGCACGACCGCGCCGGGTATCAGATCCATCCATCACGTCATCGTGAATCAGGGCGCAGGCATGAAGGAGCTCAAGGCTTGCACTTGCTGTGATCGTCGCATCACTTACCTCTGCTCCATCGACAGAAATAGAGCCAATGCAACCGAGAAGGGGGCGAAAGCGCTTCCCACCATTAAGTAGAAATGAACTCATCTCCTGCGCGACAGAGGTGAGCTCTGGCCCGATCGAGTTGATGTAACGCGATGAATCATCAAGGAATGAGGTGAGTGCTGAATCGATCTGCTCTCTTAGGCGCGCAAGTATCAGCGATGCTTGCGATTGGGACATGCGGGTAACGGTACCCTCACCAACTATGGAATTGCGCCTGCTCCCAAAGGGAAAACCGGCGTTCTCGGTCGAGTTCTTCCCACCCAAGGATGAAGCAGGGGAGGAACGGCTCTGGAATTCACTTGAGTCTCTCCATTCACTCTCTCCAGACTTTGTCAGTGTTACTTATGGAGCCGGTGGAAGCACCCGGGATCGAACTGTCCGCATTACCTCAGAGATCACGGCACGGACCAAGATTCCAACCGTCGCTCACCTGACCTGTGTGGGTTCAACCTCAACCGAAATCGATGCTGTGCTAACTCAATACAGCGGTGCAGGCATCTCAACGATCTTGGCGCGACGGGGAGATCCATCAGGGGGGCCGCGAGCAGAGTGGATTGGGACTGAAGGCGGGTTTGATCACGCAGATCAGTTAGTTGAACGCGCTGTCGAAAAAGGATTCACTGTAGGTGTAGCGGCATTTCCTGATGGACATCCAGCTTCCAAAGGCAACTTAGATCAAGACCTAGAAGTCTTGAAGAGAAAGTCAGAGCTCGGAGCAGAATTTGCTACGACGCAGTTTTTCTTTGAGGTAGACCGCTATTTGAGACTTAGAGAAGGTCTTGATGAGAGAAATATTGGGATGCCTGTGATTGCGGGAATCCTGCCAATAACAAACTATAAACAATTAGTGAGAATGGCCGAACTCTCTGGAACTGATCTACCGAAAGGGATTGTCGAAAGAATTTCGAAAGTGCAGGATGATCCATCGGCAGTTCGTGAAAATGGGATTGAAATTGCTGTCGAGCTCGGCCAGCGCTTGATCAGTGAAGGCGTACCCGGGCTTCACTTCTACACGATGAACTCCTCATCAGCAACGATGGAGATTGTGTCGAGGCTAGGACTTCGATGATGAGGCGCG
>SYAN01000010.1 GCA_005787575.1 Actinomycetota bacterium
GTCTTCGCAAATAACCCGACTATGTGTGGATTCGCCCATGCTCAGAAGCTTGGCTTTGATGAAGATGAAATGACCATTGTGTCAATCGGCACCGGAGCGGTCTCACGCGAATTGGTTTATGAAGAGGTACGAGATTGGGGTTTAGCTCATTGGGCAAGACCAATTCTAGATATAACCGCTCAAGCAGGAAATCACGCGATCGATTGGCAACTCAATCAAATACTTCGAAAAGGTCACTATTTTAGAATTCAACCTCTGATGTCAGGCATGCGGTCATCCCTCGATGACGCGCGACCTGAGACGGTTACTGCGCTCGAGGATGTCGCCAGAGAAGTCATTCGGGACAATGAAGTCGAGATTGATCGTATCTGCTCATTACTCTCGAAATAAGTGAAGAAGGTTTCACTTAAACCTTCTTCCAACCTGCAGGGCAATTTGGAAGCGCTGTGATGAACTTTTTCGTTACTTTCCCCTTCTTGCAGGTCATCGTGTAGCTGACGCTCTTCTTGCTCGCCTTTGACTTGCTCGACTTCGAATTGCTCGTCATTGAATTGCTTGAAGAACTTGATGGAGACCCAGATGTCGAACTACCTTGGCGAGTTCCAGTTAACTTCACTCTGAGAGTGGGCCTCGAGAAGGAGAAACCGTACGCACCGAGATGTAGCCAGCCATCTTTCTCATTGAGGAATGTGGTTTCAATACGTTTTTCGCTTCCCGAGTCATCAACGACAGCTACAGAAGCTGAGAGAGGAGCATTGGTGAAACGATAGAGACATCGCGCTACATCAGAGCGCATCAGTAAATCATAAGTTCCTACCGTCAAGCTTTTTCCATCTGGTCGATAGTGGAGACCACCAACTTTGTAATTCAAGGAATCGTTGCTGAAGTCGGGAGCACCTGGTGAATAGACGGCTGCATTGGTAGTTACTAGGCCAATAAGCCTTGTCTTGTCATTGAAACAGTCGTTACTTTGGCGCCCACCCACAGTAGAGAAGGCCCATGAAGAGTGCTCTCCTGAAGCCGTGTCTTTCATGACTGCTACTAGCTGCTTGATCCATTCGAGCGCGATTGGATTTCCCGCATTGACCGAGTTCCAGATCTCTCCTTGGCGAAGAAAGAAACTTGGATCTGGAAGTGCATCGAACTGCTCTTTTGTGAGTGAGACGCTCACCTCGGGAACAACCACGGGTTCAGCCTCTACCCTTATTCGATTCACCTTCAAGTCAATGGGATCGATTTTAATGTCAGCGTTTTTCAAACGTCCGTTCAGCCATCCAGTTACCGTATTAGGAAGTCGTAGCGTCAGCGCAACCCGTTGCTTCTCCACAAAGTCCACTCGCTTCGCACAAATTTCTTTGACTTTGAAAGAAGTGCAAGAGTCATCACTCTGGCCTTGCACGCTCTTGGACTCGGTAAACGGCTCGACAATTGCCGTGACATCAAACAAGTAGAGATCTTTTGAACTTCCGCTTTTGAAAGCATCAACCAGCACTTTGATTGCATAGCCATCACTTCCACCACTGTGCTTTACACCAGAAACGGTCCAACGAGACGCCGTCGATGCATCAGGCAGTCCTCGCTCAGCAACCGCGTCAAAAGTCTTCCCATCAACCAATCCGTTATAGCTACCCGTTACAAGTGGGCCACCAACTCCGTCGGAGACTGCGAGCGACTCTATGCAATAGCTCGTTATTCTTGCATCACATGGAGGCAGATAAAATCGAAGTGAATAGGCGGTATCTGACTGAGCGCAATCGCCGGAGGAATATGAGTCGCACTTCTTCCTAACCTGACGCCAATCAGTTTCGACATTGTTGATGATCTTTTGAACAATATCTTCGGGAAGAGCGTGAACTTCCGAGCCCCCTCCTGCCCCTTCTGCGAATGAATCCACGATGGTGTGGCGATAGGGGGTGTCAGCCGCTTGAGCACCAACTGTCACGGAGCCAATCATCGAAAATGAGATCAGAAGCCCTATCCATGAGGAGGGAAATTTCCTAGTCAAGAGATTCATTCAAAGATTCTCCTACAGCCACTGGCACAAGACAATCACCCACACACTATTACTTTTCGGGCGAGCGGCCCAATATTTCATCGGAGGAGGAACAACCAAGTCCCAAAACCACTCTATTTACATAGGAAAAGTAAGCGGCCACTTGATTGATCTCGAGAATTTCTCCGTCGCTCCATCCTGATTGACGTAGTTCAGCGACCCATGAGCTATCAGCGCTCGCAGGTTCCTTGGTGAGTCTGGATGCGTAATGAAGTGCGGCCCTTTCCTTCACTGTCACATCAATTCCCTCGATCTCTCCGCGCGCAAGTGCAGCCTTGATGGCTAGGGCGCGCGCCCGATCCCCTAACGCTCGTGACATTCCCTCAAAGTGATGGCTTAGACAGTACTCACAAGAATTTATGGATGAAACGAGCACGCCGATAGCCTCTAACAACCACCTAGGCACTCTATTTTCGGAGTGATGCAAGACTGCCTGATAAAGCGAAAGATGTGCCGACATAGTTGCTGGTCGCAGTGAATGTATTTTCATCACTTGATCGACTCCACCATGACTCTTGATCAGAGCCAAATAGATCGACGCAAGGTCACCACTGGCGTCCTCAGGTTCGATAGTTTCTATCCACGACATATCGCTTTCCTTTCCTGCAACTTCCCCGGTAGATATCAACGCATGGGCAGAGGAGTCGGAGTGTCTCCTCTTGTGAATCGAAGCCAGCCTATGCCTACCGCTACCCTCTGGTCATGCACCAACTAACGCCACTTCGCTGGATGAGCTACATGTTGATTGCCCTCGGTCTAATCAATTGGCGATACCAAGCTGCAGAGAGCTCTGGAACTAAGAACTCACTCATAATCATCTCGCTAGGGGCGCTGCTTGTTGCTCTGCTCTTCCTGCCCATGACTCAAAAAGCCTTTTCGAATCGGATGGTGAAAGCACTCACTTGGGTCGCGGTTTCAGGAGCTGTGCTTTTTGCGATCTTGAACTAAGGCTTTGCTGTGGAACTTTTGCAGTTGAAAAACCAATGGAACCAAGTGCTCGATGAAGTAGAACGCGTCAACCGGATTGCCTGGCTCGCCTATTTCGACGCCCGTCTTGCCCGCATCGAGAGTGGAAAGCTCTACCTAGATTTCTCTGATGCAACAAAGCTCGCAGGCGATCATGACTTCTCACTTGCGAGGAAGCCGCAACTTCGAGAAGTGCTTGAGAGCGCGATAAAAGCAATCACAGGTGAGTTTCTTGAGGTCGTCGATGAGTGATCGACCGTCAACAGTAAGTCGACTTGCCACAATCCTTCTTGCTTCGTTGATATTGGGTCTTCTGCCACAAACACCATCTCATGGCGCTAACTCTTCGACATTTTTCGCCGTCCAAACACCGAGCGTCGGAGAACCACTCCTTTCGTTCCATGGTGTGGTCAGCCCTGCAACAGGCGGTGCATCAGTGACTATTTTCCAGCGAGTAAGTGATCGGTGGGAGCCCACAGGAATCACTACCAAGACCACCAATCTCGGCACATGGAAGGTTCGCGGAAAGTTCTCGCCTGTGGAGAACGAAATTGGTTTTCGGGCCGAAGTGGTCACAAACACCAACTCATTCACGACCAACGCTCGCAAATTGGTGATAAACCCCGTTGCAAACCCAGAAGACCCAAATTTCTCATTGATATCGCGTAGCGGTCCGGGATCGCGAATATATGGCGCAGATGTGAGTAGATGGCAACATCCCAAGGACAAGCCAATCAATTTCGAGAAGATGTTTCGAGCTGGGATGCGCTTTGTGATGATAAAAGCATCTGACACAAGAGATGATTCCGACGCTCTCGCTCGCAAATACCTTGTGATGGACCGGCATGCTGCTCAGGCGGCTGGGCTCTATACCGGGTTTTATCACTATGCGACGCTTCCCAATACAGAGAGCAGAAAAGTCTTAATCTCCGATGCTAAGGCGCAAGCCCAACAAGCAGTTTGGCGTCTTGCATCAGTTGGCGGTTACACAGAACTAGATCTGCCCTACGCCCTTGATCTCGAGAACAACTGCGTCCGGTATATCAATAAGAGATGCACAAAATTCTCTTCAAAGCGTGCGAACACACTTTGGGCCGAAACCTGGCTCGAGACGGTATATGAGAAGACTGGTCGAAAACCATTTCTCTACTCATATCCTGCATTCTTAGAGCGAGCACTCAATCGCAGTGCAAAACTCCGGTCATATCCCCTCTGGCTCTCACACTTTGGAATCGATCCTGGGAAATCGAATGTCGAACCAGGCAAGAAAGAGGTCGGATGCTTTGTGCATTCGTGGACCACTGCTGATTGCAAATCCCTCTGGCAGATATGGCAGTTCTCTTCTTGCGGAATCGCACCTAAATATGGCGTGCCCGGATCGAGGCTCGATTTGAACGTCTACCGAGGTGACGTCACCTCGTTTCTCAAACTCACCAAAGGAAAGTGGGAACCTCTTGAAGGGGAGTTACTTCCATTCAATGAAACGACCACGATATCCATTTCTGAAGTTTTGGCGACGAGCACTGATAAGAAGGTCCAAATCGTCGCCGAAGTGAAACGAGTGACTGGTGAACCCGTTGTAACTGGTTCTATCGAATTAGCTCTATCAGCAAGTGAGGACTCTGCCACCACCGTGAATTTCCGACAAACGACAGTTCGTGATGCGAGTGGACTCTTCTCGATCTCGGTACGGGATTTGCCTGCGGGAAGCTATAACGGCGAAGTGATCTTCAAAGATCCAACGAAAACCCATGCCGAAGTCTCGATTCCGATCTCATTCGCACTTCTTCAAGGGCCTGAAATCACCCCGCGACCGAAGCCAACTAAGAGCGCTCCAACAAATCCCACACTCTCTGGATGCCGCAAACAGATCAAGATGTGATGAGGGCTATTCGCTCATTCTTCACATGAGCCTTGAATTGCTCGATCTGACTCTTCTTTTCGGTAGCGTTCCATCCAAGTGGTTTTGCAACAATCTCCACGAGATCTTTGACGATGGCGAGGCCATGATCTTCACTTTCGAAAGCTATCCGAGTGCGACGATCAACGATGTCCATCAAAGTCCTAGCACCTTCAAACTCGACAGCATATAAAACTTCAACTTTAAGGTATTCAAGTTTGGGATCTATTTTCTTTTTCAACTCAGGTCTATCTCGAGTGAGCTCCAAGAGGGTCGCAATCTCACTGCCGTAGCGATCGAGGAGGTGGCGAATACTCTCTTCTGAGATTCCATATTCCTTTGCTAAAAGTGGGACTTTATTTGTCAATGCGACATATCCATCTGCGCCAAGGAGCGGCAACTGAGCCGTGGAGGAATCAGGAACTATCCGGCGCAACTCAGCACTTGCAACGTCGACTGCGTCCTCCGCCATTACGCGATAGGTGGTGTATTTGCCTCCTGCGATGCTAACGAATCCGGGAACTGGTCGATCAACGATATGTTCCCTGGACAATTTTGTCGTTGGTGAGTCTGGCGCGGATGAAATCAAAGGACGAAGACCCGCATAGACACCAATGACATCACTTAGTTTCAATCGCGGCGTCAAGACCCGATTGGCTTGAGTTAATATGTAATCAACATCAGCCTTTGAGGCAACCGGCGAACCTGGATCATCTTTGTACTCAGTGTCGGTAGTGCCAACGATCCACTTACCAAACCATGGGATGATGAAGAGGACTGAAAGCGGAGTCTTGATGATGATTCCGCTCTCAGAGGAGATGGCATCACCTGGAACAACGATGTGCGCACCTTTGCTCATGCGGACTTCATATCCTGGTTTCAGCCCGAATCTCTTATAAAGTGGCGAGGTCCAAACTCCTCCAGCGAGAATCGTTACCTTCGCTTTCACATCGAAAGCGCGACCGCCCTCTGGCCTTACCTTGACACCGATGACTCGCTTGCCCTCGCGGATCAGATCGGTCACCTCGGTATAAGTGGCGATTCTTGCTCCATATCGTTTAGCGGTTCTTGCAATCAACATTGTGTGGCGGGCATCATCGACTTGAGCATCAAAGTACTGGATGCCACCGGTGATGATGTCACTTTGTAAACTTGGAGCGACTTTTGCCACTTTCTTTTGATCGAGGTGTTTATGCCAAGGAAGGGCGCGTTTGAAACCTCGTAACAGGTCATAGAGTGCGAGGCCCGCACCCACATACGTGCGCTCGCGAAACTTCTCAGTGAGCGGGAATAGGAAACTAACGGGTTTGACTAGGTGCGGAGCGAGAGTCGTGACCATCATCTCGCGCTCTCGCAGCGCTTCTTTCACTAACTTGAAGTCATATTGCTCTAGGTAGCGAAGCCCACCATGAATGAGTTTCGATGAGCGAGATGATGTTCCAGAAGCTAGGTCGCCTGCCTCGATGAGAGCGACTTTGAGTCCACGGCTTGCGCCATCAAGTGCGATTCCCGCTCCGGTAACTCCACCGCCAATTACAACGAGGTCGAATTCCTCGCGCTTAAGGCTCGCTAGGTCTTCCTCTCTCTGTTGACTATTGAGGGCTGAATCAAGGAGCGGCACGGCCTTAGGATATCGGGCATGCGCTACGTCGGTGCCCTCGATCAAGGAACCACAAGTACTCGCTTTATGATCTTTGATGAAACTGGCGCCATCTTTTCATCAGATCAACGAGAGCATAGACAAATCCTTCCCCAAGCAGGGTGGGTTGAACACGATGCAAACGAAATCTGGCAACGGACTCAGGAAGTCATTCATGGTGCGCTGAAAAAAGCCGGCATTTCCGGGAGTCAACTCAGTGCGATCGGAATAACGAACCAGCGCGAGACCACCGTTGCCTGGAATAGAACCACTGGTGAACCGCTATCGAATGCAATCGTCTGGCAGGACACGCGCACTACTCAGATCCTCAATCGACTCACAGCTTCTGAGCAAGAAGAGGTCATCAGTCGAACCGGTCTTGCAATTGCACCGTATTTTTCTGCAAGCAAGATGACCTGGTTACTTGAGCAAAAAGATGGTGTTGACTCAGGCGAAATCTGCTTAGGGACAATCGATTCGTGGCTCATCTTCAAACTTACTGGCCATCGTGTTCATGCAACCGACGTGACGAATGCCAGTCGAACCATGTTGATGGATCTCCAGACGCTTGACTGGCATCCAAAGCTACTTGAACTCTTTGGCGTGAAACGGCATATGCTCCCCGAGATCAAATCCTCCATAGCAAATTTTGGTGAGACTGACTCTCAAGGGCCCTTCGATTCGGCAATTCCAATTGCGGGTGTCCTTGGCGACCAACAAGCAGCAATGTTCGGTCAAGTCTGTTTCAATCGAGGCGAATCCAAGACCACATACGGCACCGGAAACTTTGCTCTCTTCAATACTGGAACAGAGATAGTTCGATCCAAACATGGACTCTTGACCACACTTTGCTACCAATTTGAAGGACAAGCGCCAATCTATGCCCTTGAAGGTTCAGTTGCTGTAACAGGTTCTGCAGTGCAATGGCTCAGAGATCAACTCCAGATAATAGAGAAATCATCTGATATCGAAGCGTTGGCCCAATCTGTTCCTGATAGTGGCGACCTCTATTTTGTTCCGGCTTTCTCAGGTCTCTTCGCTCCGCATTGGCGAAGTGATGCAAGAGGTGTGATCGTAGGCATGACGAGAGCTTCGACGAAAGCACATATAGCTCGCGCAACACTTGAGGCAATCTGCTTCCAGACGCGTGATGTGCTTGATGCAATGGTCAAAGACTCAGGTGTAAATCTTCATGAGATGAAAGTTGATGGTGGAATTACTGTCAACAAACTATGTATGCAGATGCAGGCTGACATCATGCAAATCGACATCTCTCGTCCCGTCATCAACGAGACTACGGCTCTGGGCGCTGCCTATGCAGCAGGTTTGACTGTTGGGATATGGAAGGACCAAGAAGAGCTACGAGCTAAGTGGCAAGAGAGCGCTCGCTTCAAACCCGATAATAAATCCCCACTTTCAACAGATGGATACACCCGTTGGCAAAAAGCAATCAAACGCACACTCGATTGGGTGGAGTGAGAACGTCAGGAAATTGCTCGTATCTGAATCAATAGTGCGTTATCAGGCTCAAGAATTGGCGTAGCAAGACCTATTGACTCAAGTTGCTCCCCACTCGCCCTTATTCCGTTGAACCAGCCGACTTCACCACGTGACATCTGACCAGGCTTTCCTGCTGGGAAGATAGGTTTTACTTCGTAGCTCTTATTTAAGGCGAGCCCAGATATCAAAATCGGAGCTGGCTGTGCAGAAGATGATGGCTCCCTCTGGATGTAGGTAAAGAGGGCTTCTTTCGCATCATCTGAAACGAAACCGTAGAGAGTTGCTGCGCGATCACAATCGTCACTGCGAACCATTCTCGCCCTATGCAACCAACCTCTAGCGCTCTTGTAGAAACTGATCCATTGACCGAGAGCCACCATCTCTTCTTCAGTGGCAGCAGTGAAATCCCACTCGATTCCAGCGTGACCAAAGAGCGCGACGGCGGCGCGCATAGAGAGCTTTGTGCTTCTCCCAGTCTGATGATTTGGAAAGGGTCCGATATGTGTACCGAGTAACTCTGGTGGAATGAACTGCGCGCTCCAACGTTGAATCTCCACTCGCGCGAGTGCATCATTGTTGTCACTGGTCCAGAATCGATCGACATGTTCGATCATTCCAAAATCGACACGTCCACCACCAGAAGCGCACGACTCGATCTCTAGCCCAGGATGCTCGGCCTTGAGTTGATCAAAGAGTCGATAGATCGCCTCCACCTGTGCTCGATACCGCGCTCGTCCCCCGCCTCCGGCATCAATGAGAACACGATTGTGATCCCACTTGATATAAGAGACTCCAACCTCTTTGATGACAGCACTTACCGAATGAAAGAGATGTTGGAAAACTTCCTCGCGAGCAAGGTCTAGCACTAGTTGGTGACGCCACAGAGGTCCGCTCCGTCCCTCTGTCTGAAGAACCCAATCTGGATGGGCCCGGAAGAGATCTGAATCCGGATTGATCATCTCGCCTTCGAACCAGAGGCCAAACTCCATCCCCTTTGATCGAACATAATCGGCTAACGGGCGAAGCCCTTCGGGCCAGACTTCCTTGGAGACTTTCCAATCTCCTAGACCCTTGCTGTCATTTCTTCGGCTTCCAAACCAACCATCATCCAAAACGACTCTTTCGACTCCGATCTTCGCCGCCGCATCGACCATCGACATGACCCGTTTCGGTGAATGGTCGAAATAGATCGCCTCCCACATATTGAAGGTAAGTGGACGGGCGGCTTGAGGATGTTTGGCACGCGCTCGGAAGGATTGATGATGATTATGAGCGAGTCCATCTAGACCTTGCTTGCTAAAAGTAGCGACAAGAGTTGGAGCCTGGTAACTCTCACCTTCATTCAAGATCACTTCTCCAGGTAGCAAGATCTCTCCGGCTCCAATCCAAAGTTGTCCGTCATACGACTTCTCGATGAAGTGTGCTGAATTGCCACTCCAAGCAAGACCCGCTGACCAAATTTCACCGTGTTGGAAACCAGTTTTCTCAGTGAGGGCGATTTGAGCAATTGTGAAGTCATGCCCGCTTCTTCCCTCTCTGCTTTGCCGAGTCCAAAGGCCGGTATCGATCTTCGATCGCTGCATTTGGCGCTCATTCGCCCATCGCCCTGTGAAGTCAATCCGCTCTCTAGCTCGCTCAGGGAGCGGGAGCCAATAATTCAGCCCTTGTAGATTGTAGGCAGCGCCACGATTAGTCAGACTGTAATCGATTCGTAGTATGCCAAAGCGATCAAATTCAAATCTTCCATCAAGTTGTAATTGGGCAAGCGAATCATCTGCCACGAAATCAATTGCGTTTTCCGTAGCCGTAAAACTTGTCACCTCAAATTTCGTAGACCAAGCCTTTGCATTTCGGTGGCCCGAGATTGTCGGTGAGCCAAGATTGCCACGCGAATGCTCTCGAAATATTCCCTGCCATTGCATTTGATCAAAATCGCTATGCGCGATTGCTTTCGACCTGGATGCAATCAGATCATCAAGATCTATTGAGGATTTCAATGCCCTTCCCCAATGATGAATGACTAGAGCTCCATCGATAATGGAGGCGACTAGGGAATTCTCACCACCTGAAATAGTGACAGGCTTTGCAGGACTCTGCTTCGAATGAGCCATACGGGTAGAGTAACGCTCCTGATGGGTACGAAGAATAATGAGTCGCAACTTTCAGCAGGAGTGACTCGAAGCGATCGCCAGATGGCTGATGGTCGAGTGATTCGCTACTACGACACTGCTGGTCAAAGTAGAACTGCCCACGATCAAAGAGAGCGCGAAGAACAGCCAGGTATCGGCGAACTTCGACTCGATCCTTTGGTCAACGAGTGGGTCGCAATGGCTTCTCACCGTCAAGGGCGAATCTTCCTTCCACCCAAGGAACTCTGCCCACTTTGCCCTACTCGAGATGGATTGCTGAGTGAAATTCCAGAGAGCGATTACGAAGTTGCGGTCTTTGACAATCGATTCCCGTCATTAAGGCCCCCTAGCAATTCATGGCAATTGCCAAACCTCGCCGGATTAGAAACTCCCATCGTCGACGCTGCAGGCAAGTGCGAGGTCATTTGTTACACAGCCGAACATGCAGTCGCATTCAAGGACTTATCGCTTGCGCGTATCCGCACCCTTCTGGAGGCGTGGCGCGACCGAACCAGAGAACTCTCAAAACTCGATTTTATTGAACAGGTATTTATCTTCGAAAATCGAGGGGAAGAGATTGGCGTTACCTTGTTCCATCCTCACGGCCAGATCTATGCATATTCATTCATCACACCACGAACTGAGAAGATGCTTCAGGTGGCTTCGAAATATTATCAAGACCACGGACGAGCGCTTCTTGTAGATGTGATTGCTCGCGAGATTCACGATGAAGTGCGTATCATCGCTCGCAACGAACATTGGATCGCATATGTTCCATGGGCGGCGCGTTATCCATTTGAGATTCACGTTGCACCACTTCGATTCGTTGCAGACTTATCCGAGCTAGATGGCGAACAGTGCGATGCATTTCCCGCTTTGGCTAAGGAGGTTATGCAGCGCCTTGATGGAGTCTTCGGAATAGAGATGGCATACATCGCTGCGTGGCATCAAGCACCGGTCCGACAAGGTCGAAGGGAGTTGGGTCTTCATTGGCAGATCACCAGCGTTCGACGCCAACCAGGGAAACTTAAATATCTCGCTGGATCGGAATCAGCTATGGGCGCATTCATTATGGATATGAAGCCGGAACAATCAGCAACTCAGTTGCGAGAGGTCAAGCTCTAATTTCGTGGAGACGGTAACAGCTTCTGCTCCGGGCCGAGTAAATCTCATCGGAGAACACATCGATTACAACGATGGTTGGGTTCTTCCCTTCGCTATCGGCGAGCGCACCACTGTGAGAATTTCCCTCCGTGACGACACCAAGTTTCGCTTTACCTCTGCGCAGAAAAAAGATGTGATCGAAATTGATCACTCCAATTTGGCCCCTTCGAAGCGTCGCTCGGACTGGAGCGATTACATTGCAGGAACCATCTGGGCCCTTGAAGTGGATCAGGGATTGAATGTCCATATCGATGGCCAAGTTCCTTTAGGTGCCGGACTCTCATCTTCCGCAGCTCTTGAATGCGCGGTGGCGCTAGGACTCGATCGAATCTTCTCTATGGCTAAGCCCAGAACTGATCTCGCTCGCCTTGCCCAACGCGCCGAGAATGAATATGTAGGAATGCCTTGCGGAATCATGGACCAATCGGTCTCCTTGATGGCGACATCAGGTCACGCGTTGTTGATTGATTGCGTGACGCTAGAAACCCGGCAGATTCCGCTTGATCTCACCCGTGAAGGACTCGAACTTCTAATAATCGATACCAATATCCACCATGCCCTGGTTGATGGTGGATATCGAGAGCGGCGTGAACGTTGCGCCGCCGCACTAAGGCAGTTAGGAATGCGATCGATGCGAGAGCTTGACGAAGCGCAGTTAGAGCTCTTTGGCAACTCACTTGATGGAATCTCCTATCGAAGAGTTCGCCATGCCGTCACTGAAATCGCAAGGGTCCATCAATCGGTGACACTACTCGAGAAGGGAGATTTCGTTGGTTTAGGCAAGCTCTTAAGCGAATCGCATCTATCACTCAAGAATGACTACGAAGTCTCCTGTCCAGAACTCGACCTTGCTGTTGAAGTTTCAGAATCAATGGGAGCTCTCGGGGCGAGAATGGTCGGCGGGGGCTTTGGCGGTAGCGCAATTGCACTCACTCCCGAGGAGAAAATCGATCAGATCAAGATGGAAGTCGTGCAAGCTTACGCACAATCAAATTTTCCCAAACCACGCTTCTTTACTGCTCTACCTAGTGAAGGTGCACGAATAGAGTCTGACGGTTAATCGCCTAACTGACCGGCGTTACTGAAACTACTTCCACTCCTTGAATCGCACCAAGAACATTGAGCAGATCTTTGGGGTCACTGCCTGGGATCGCAATTGTTATGTCATCAATTCCGCGTCCAGATTCGCTACTCAAGACTACGAGTCCACGGATATCTC
Organism: Actinomycetota bacterium; assembly: GCA_005787575.1. Lineage (GTDB taxonomy): Bacteria > Actinomycetota > Actinomycetes > Nanopelagicales > Nanopelagicaceae > SYAN01. The sequence goes on from SYAN01000010.1 coordinate 12,571, forward strand.
CGCCCGCAAATCCAATTGCTGAGGCAACTGCACCGAGTGAGCCGGGCCGGTCAGGTAACGCAACTCTTATCCGAAAGAGAGCCATGGCCGAATCATAGGCTGAGTGACTCTAGCTGGCTCCCCGAATTGGACTCGAACCAATAACCTGCCGGTTAACAGCCGGCTGCTCTGCCAATTGAGCTATCGGGGACTGCGTCAATGAGAACGCAAACTCTAGGCTAAATCTCGCCGACCGCCAAATCTCGAAGAGTTCTTCGCTCTCGCTCCAACTCCAAGAGTTCTTGAAAGGTAACGTTGTATTGGACTTCATCCTCTAGTGGGTTGATGCGCTGTAGCTTCGACTTGATCTCTGCGATGGTTCTCCCAAGAGCCAGCTCACGAAGCCTTGCAAAAATACTTGCAATATATTTCTCACTTACCGTCGCATCGCTTCGAATCGGTTCACTTGAAAGCTCAGCGACGAAAGAATGCAACTCTGGCGGATCTTCCGGCCTCAAGATAATTGCTTCGAAATCTCTACCTTGATCGATGAATGCTCGTAACCTCTGATATGCCGGATGGGTAAAGGCGTTCTGCTCCAATTTTCTCCAGTCAATACAGAAAGCCGGTAACTGCAACCTTGCCTTCAACACTTCGCGCTCGAGAATCAACGCTGGCTCAGCCGGATCAGGACGCCAACTGCCACTTGGTTGCGTTGTGACTTCTTTAAAGCTCTCGCGGCGTCTTGAGTTTGATTGCACCTTCGACACCACTTCGTTGACCTGTTCGACTTCAACTCCAATCCACCGCGCCAAAGAGCGTGCATACTCTGGTCGAAGCGCAGTGTCTCGAATCCGAGCAAGCATCGGTGCGCTCTCCGAAAGCGCTGCAATGCGCCCCTCGGGTCGATCTAAGTCATACTCTTTCAAAGTCGATCGGATCGCGAACTCAAAGAGCGGAATTCTCCGTGCAATCAGATCTCGTACCGCTACATCACCATCCGCTTGTCGCAGTTCACAAGGATCCATTCCGCGCGGCTCAATTGCGACAAAAGTCTGTGAGACAAATTTCTGGTCGCTATCAAATGCTTTCAGCGCTGCTTTCTGCCCAGCAGCGTCGCCATCAAAGGTGAAGATGACCTCACCTCGAAATGCATCGTCATCCATCAAGAGCCTGCGAAGAATCCTTATATGCTCATCGCCAAATGCAGTCCCACAAGTGGCAACTGCCGTCCCTACTCCAGCAAGATGCGCAGCCATTACATCGGTATAACCCTCAACAATTACAGCTTTGCGAGTCTTCGCAATTTCCTTCTTAGCCATATCGAGGCCATAGAGAACCTGACTCTTCTTATAAAGCGGAGTCTCTGGTGTATTGAGATATTTCGGACCCGAATCGACTTCATCACTTGCTAACTTTCGCGCGCCAAAACCAACGACATCGCCGGAGATGTCCCTGATCGGCCATATCACTCGATGCCTAAATCGATCGATGGGTCCTCGCTGACCATCCTTAGTCAATCCCGCGAGCGAGAGTTCACGATCATTGAATCCTTGCGTGATGAGATTCTTTCTAAGACCATCCCACTGATCTGGCGCATAACCAACGCCAAATCTGGCTGCAGCAGAACGATCGAAACCACGCGATGTCAAGAATTCTCGCGCGACGAGAGCATCTTGGGCATCAAGACAATCCTGATAGAAACGCGCAGCAGCTTGATTGGCAAGGATCAATCTTGCTCGCTCTCCCGTTGGAGCCGAACCTCCGCCTGACTCATAGGTCAGCGGATAACCCATTCGCTCAGCGAGGCGCTCAATCGTTTCCGTGAAAGTCAAATGCTCCATCTTCATGATGAAGGTGATTACGTCGCCACTTTCTTGGCAGCCAAAGCAGTGATAGAAGCCGCGACTTGGCGTGACATGAAATGAAGGGGTCTTCTCGTCATGAAATGGGCAGAGACCTTTACGTTGTCCACCACCAGCGTTTTTAAGTTGAATATATTCGCCGATAACATCTTCGATACGTGTCCGCTCACGCACATGAGCGACATCGGTATCTCTGATTCTTCCGGCCATTTTCTAATCATTCTCCATCGCGAGAGAGAGTCCAAATGAATCTGCACGCTTGAGCGCTCCGAGATCGGTAAAGGAGGCTACTTGATCAATGATGACTCGAAGTCTTGCGCTCTCGTCACTCGCGCTCTCCCAATGGGTGAGAAAAGTACGCTCGAGGCTCATTGGTGCCTGCTCCCTCAAATGCGCGACCAGATCTTTGAGGAGTCTTCGCTGCTCGGAATATGCAGCTTGAGAACTCTCTGCATTGATGATGAAGTACCCAGAGATCGCTTTGAGTATGGCGACTTCTACCCGAGCAGAACGAGGGACCTCAAGATTTCCGTGATAACGAGTAAGCGGAGCCGAGCCATGTCTCGCTCGAGTTTCACTCTCTGCTGCCAAAGCGAACTCACCGATGAGTTGGGAGGTGAATCGCTTCATTTGTGCCAGCGCAAAGTGGGTTCCATCGTAATTTCGAGGCCAAAGCTCGAGTGCCAATAGTCTGTTGATTCCTTTTTCAAATTCATCGTCATGAAGATCTGCTAGATAATCACTCTGCACAGTCTTAGCGATATCCGGGAGGTGGGTTTCGATATTCCTAGGGATTATCTTTCCAGTGACTACTCCATCTTCTAAGTCATGAACAGAATAGGCGACATCATCCGACCAATCCATGATCTGCGCTTCTAGGCAGGTCTGACCTGACTGACTGCCGCCACCATCTTGATTTCGCATCCAAGCGAAGACCTCTGCATCATCATCGTAGACCCCGAACTTTTGGATATTTCCTGATCGGTGCCATGGATATTTAGTTGCAGCATCAAGTGAAGCGCGAGTGAGATTGAGGCCTATTGATTTCCCGTTAACATCGACTGACTTACCCTCGAGTCGAGTGAGGATTCGAAAGCTTTGTGCATTTCCCTCAAAGCCACCGCAACTTTCAGCTATCTCATTGAGCGCGACTTCACCGTTATGCCCGAATGGAGGATGGCCTAAATCATGAGCAAGACAAGCGGTATCCATCAGGTCAGGATCAGCACCAAGAGCTTGCCCGATCTCTCTACCTACTTGTGCGCACTCCAATGAATGTGAGAGTCGAGTTCGTGGGAAATCATCAGCCCAAGGAACAGCAACTTGAGTCTTCGCGGCAAGTCGTCGAAGCGCGAAAGAATGAATTACGCGGGCGCGGTCACGAGCAAACTCACTCCGCCCACTTCTTTTGGCAGGCTCATCCTGAAATCTCTCCACATCACTCTCTAAATATCCAGTGATGTTCATATGGCTGATCTCACTTGGCCGAGACTCTCTGAAATCCATTTGTCTATCGTCTCTTCACCGATGATGATCCCGCGACGACCAAGAGTCACATAGGCGAGGTATGCACCCGCTTCTCGCATTAGATAACGCAAAGAAGAATGGGCGATATCAGTTCTTCCAGCGAGCGTCGGAAGACAACTGGCGACTATTCCTTGATCCTTTGCCATCGTCGTTGCGCGCAGGCAGTGATAAGGGTCGGTGACGATCAAGACCGATTCCAACCCACGCGATTTCATCGTTGCACTATAGGCGAGAGTGCTCGAATAGGTATCTCGACCCTGATCAACGGCAATGATTCGAGATTTGGGAATACCCTGATTTACAAGCCACCTCTTACCTGTCGCAGCCTCCGTGGTTCTATCGCCTGGGGCGCCATCTCCCACCGTGATAATCGCAGGCGCTAAGTTCTTCTCAAAGGCAAGTGAAGCGGTCTTCAATCTCTCTTTCAAGATTGGGCCAGGCTTGCCATCAAATTGGGCTGCGCCAAGAACAACAATCACCTCACGCGCATAATCTCCAGGCTGGAAATCTGGAGCGGTTAGAGCTATCTCTTTTGCAAGACTCTGTCCAGTCCACCAAGTTTTTCCGAATGCATAGAGCGGGATGACAATGACTAGTAGCAGGAGGAATGAAATCAGTTTAAAGATCCAGCGAAACCCAAACATCTTAACCGCCAGATCCAGAATCATCTGATGTGACTGAAGCGAGTTCCATTGCATCATCAAGCCATCCTGATGGAAGCGCAACAGAACGCTGATGTGAACGCCGGCCACGTGGGGCATCCCCGACTTCTTCTGGATAAGGCTGATCGATGAGCTGATCGAGCAATGTACGAAGTTCAGCCAGGGATGCAACCATTCCAAACTTTGGTCGCAATCCCCCTTCAACGCGAAAACCTTTGAGGTACCAAGCCATATGCTTTCGAAGATCTCGGCAAGCGCGAGATTCATCACCAAAGTAACGGGTCAATAACTCAGCATGACGCCAGATGACTTCGCCTACCTCATAAAGACGTGGCAGCGGCCGAGTTTCCCTCGACCCCTCGATATCTCGCTCGGCTCGAAATGCACGCACTAAATCTGCAAATAGCCAAGGCCTTCCCAAGCAACCACGACCAACAACGATTCCATCGCAACCAGTCTCGCGCATCATGCGAACACCATCATCTCCAGACCAGATATCGCCATTGCCAAGGACTGGGACGCCAAATGGCTTCATCTGCTCGACTAACTCCTTGATCTTCGCCCAATCAGCGTTCCCGTCATAGAACTGTGCAGCAGTGCGAGCGTGTAGCGCTACCCAGGTGGCACCTACCTCAGCCGCAATCTGGGCTGCGCTAAGAAAAGTCTCATGTTCTTGGTCAATTCCTATACGCATCTTCACAGTCACAGGAATTCCAAAAGGCTTTGCATTATCTACAGCTGCCGAGACAATCTCACGAAATAGTTTTTGTTTGAATGGTAGAGCCGCTCCGCCACCTTTTCTTGTGACTTTTGGTACTGGGCAGCCAAAGTTAAGGTCAATGTGATCGGCGAGGTCTTCACGCGCTAACATCGAAACAGCCCTGCCTAAAGAGTCTCCTTCTGTTGCGTAAAGTTGAATGGAACGCGGACTCTCCCCTTCGCCTGGAACAATCATTCGAAGCGTCTCTTCATTCCGCTCTATTAGCGCGCGAGCAGTCACCATCTCTGAGACAAATAATCCAGCACCTTGTTCTCTACAGAGCGTGCGAAAGGCGGCATTTGTGATGCCCGCCATTGGGGCAAGCACTACCGGAGGATCGAGAAGAACACCACCATTTTCAAAATGGCCATTCCCGATTGGTAGGAAGAGTGGCTTGATTAACACCCCAGTAGTTTCGGCGCTAACCATGATTCCACCTGGTCGATTGCAATTCGCTCTTGTCTCATCGAATCACGCTCGCGCACGGTGACGGCATGATCTTGCAAAGTATCGAAATCGATTGTGATGCAAAATGGTGTACCAATCTCATCTTGCCTTCGGTAGCGACGACCGATGGCACCGGCATCATCGAATTCGACGCTCCAATTCTTCCTTAGGGCAGCCGCAAGATCTCTTGCCTTCGGCGAGAGATCGGCATTGCGCGACAGCGGAAGAACAGCCACTTTGATCGGCGAGAGGCGAGGATCAAGGCGCATCACCGCTCGTTTCTCCATTTCACCTTTTGCATTGGGAGCTTCATCTTCTGTGAAGGCATCCATCATGAATGTCAACGTACAGCGATCCACCCCAGCAGCCGGCTCAATGACAAATGGCGTCCATCGCTCGCTCTTTTCTTGATCGAAGAATGAGAGGTCCTTTCCACTCTTAGCACTATGCGCCTTGAGGTCAAAGTCGGTTCGGTTGGCTATTCCTTCAAGCTCACCCCACTCAGTACCTGCGAATTCGAATTTATACTCAATATCCACAGTTCGCTTGGAGTAATGCGAGAGTTTCTCCTTGGGATGTTCGAAGAGTCTCAGTCGCTCACTTGCTATCCCGAGCTCGGTATACCAAGCAAGTCGCGTATCAATCCAATACTGATGCCACTCTTCGTCTGTGCCAGGCACCACAAAGAACTCCATCTCCATCTGCTCGAATTCTCGAGTTCGAAATATGAAATTTCCTGGGGTGATCTCATTCCTGAACGACTTTCCTATCTGTCCAATGCCAAAAGGTGGCTTCTTCCGCGCAGTTGTCATCACATTCTCAAAATTTATGAAAATTCCCTGCGCCGTCTCTGGCCGCATATATGCAAGACCACTTTCATCCTCTACCGGCCCGAGATAGGTCTTAAGTAGCCCAGAGAATTGCCGCGGCACAGTGAATTTCCCTTTTGTTCCGCAATGTGGGCAGTTAACTTCTTCAAGATTGGAAGGTTTGCGTTGATGTTTTGCTTCGAATGCATCTTCGAGGTGATCGGCACGAAATCGTTTATGGCAGGAGGTGCACTCCGTCAGTGGGTCGGTGAATGTCTCGACATGGCCAGAGGCCTCCCAAACTTCACGTGCCAAAATGACGCAAGAGTCAATGCCGACAACATCTTCGCGTCCCGTCACCATGGAACGCCACCACTGTCGCTTTACATTATTCTTGAGCTCTACACCAAGTGGACCGTAATCCCACGATGCCCGCAGGCCCCCGTATATCTCGGACGATGGAAAGACAAAGCCCCGTCGCTTAGCGAGTGAGACGATTGTTTCTAGACGATCGGCCATGATTGAAATCTCCATCCGGCTGGCTGTCGGAGGGCCGCCCATTGGCCCAGGAATGCAATCTCTGCTTGAGAAGGCAACAACTGATTTTACTTTGTAAGACCACTTTCCTTGCTATTGATTACTCATTGGGTCCGATATATCCACCGGGTTCATCAATCGCCTCGGCCAAGACTGGTACGGCATCAATTTTGACTTGATAATTCGATAGCGCTCGTCGGTAGCTTCCGATGTTTTCCCATCTCGTCACAAGGGCGATGAGTCCGGGCTCATCGGTATTGACCCCAATCTCGCCATTGAGATAACCCGAACACGCCTTCAAAGCGTTATGGGCGATGGTCAGTCGTTCCATGAACTCGGCTTGACGAGATCCTTCGACCCGAAATCTGGCTATAGCGAACACCTTCAGAGGGTACGGAGCCAAGAATCCTTAATGGAAATGATTCTCATTATGTGTTACGCTGATGCCATGTTGCTCGCCATAGGACTCGCTGCTCTCACTGCCGTCGCTACCTCCCTTGGAGGCCTCTTGGCGCTTCGCTCCCGCGATCGCCTCCACCTAGTTCTCGGTCTTGCTGCTGGCCTTCTTTTAGGACTAGTCGCATTCGAACTGCTTCCTGAAGTATTTTCACAAGATACGGGCGAGGTTTTTCACGTTCCTGGCGCTGCGGTCGCCTTGATCGCAGGTTTCTTCTTACTTCATCTCCTCGAACAATTCTCGGGCAGTCACGAACCAGCTGAGTCCGACTACGGCGATGACCATAAGCACCGAGTCAATGCAGCCGGAACCGTTGGCGCTCTCGCCATGGGCGGTCACGTCTTTATCGATGGTGTCGCTTTGGGCGTCGCTTTCCAAGTCTCTAACGAACTGGGTTTTGCTGTTTTCGTCGCTGTACTAGTTCATGCATTTAGCGATGGACTCAACACCGTCTCCCTTCTCATCAAGAGCGGGAAGTGGAGTCGAAATGGAGTCATCCTCTTGGGATTTGATGCTGCTGCCCGGATCGGCGGAGCGGCGTTAGGTTCCTCGCTAATCCTCAATGAAGAGTGGCTGGCCATTTACCTCGCACTCTTCGCTGGCATGTTGATCTACCTCTCGACTTCACACATTTTGCCAGAGGCGCATGCCAGACATTCCTCGA
>SYAN01000048.1 GCA_005787575.1 Actinomycetota bacterium
ATACGCTTCAGAGACTTCTTTAAATCTATCTTCTAGTTTCTTATCGCCCTTGGTTTTGTCCGGGTGTAGTTCACGGGCAAGGTTTCGATAAGTTTTTTTGATCGTTGCTGAATCAGCGTTCTTGGATAGACCAAGAATCGCATAATAGTCCTTCTCGTAGAGATCTCTGGCTGCCATCATCACTCCGGATCAGTCACGGTGACCCTGGCGGGCCGGAGGATCCTTTCCTTGAATCTATACCCAGGCTGCAATATCGCAGTAACAGTGGTCTCCTTAACCTCAGATGAGGTCTCGTGGAGCATCGCGTCGTGAATATTAGGGTCAAATGCTGCGGGTGCTTCGCCGTAGCGAATGAGGCCAACTCGACTTGTGATTGCGATTAATTGATCTGCAACCGCTTTGAAGCCACCATTGAGCTCATTGTGTGATCCGGCTCGATCCAAGTCGTCAAGTATGGGAAGAATCTCAGTCAAGACTGAAGCCACGGCTATCTCATGAGCGAGAGAGCGATCGCGCTCTACACGTTTTCGGTAGTTGCTGTATTCCGCTTGAAGACGCTGTAAATCGGTCGTGAGATCAGAAATCACATCGCTTTCACTCTTGATGCCCTCAACTGCCTCTTTCACTTCTTCAGTGATCGCATCAATCTCGGCCGCGATGACCTGTTCGGCTTCATCACTAGTGAGATTGGCAGATTTGGCGTTAGGGGTGCTTACCGATTGTGATCGATCACCACTTTCGGTCATCGTTTACTTCTCTTCGACGATTTCTGCGTCTTCAACGCCATCTTCGCCTGAAGATGAAGCCCCAGCACCATCAGTTGACCCTTCAGAAGCTCCTGCGGCAGCTCCGGCAGCATAGAGTGCAGCACCTAGAGCTTGGCTTACCTCAGCCACTTTCTCGGTTGCACTCTTAATCGCCGAAGTTTCATTACCCTCAAGCGACTTCTTTAGATCAGTGAGAGCGCTTTCAACTTCAACCTTCTTCGTCGCCAACTCACCTTCGGAGAGTTTTGCCTCGTTATCCTTTAAGAACTTCTCGGTTTGATAGACCAGTGAGTCAGCGTTGTTTCGCACCTCAGCAGCTTCGCGACGTTCTTTATCCTCGTTCGCATGGGCTTCTGCATCTTTCATCATCCGATCTATCTCTTCCTTTGGAAGAGCTGAACCACCAGTGATGACCATGCTCTGCTCTTTGCCGGTACCAAGATCCTTCGCAGAGACGTGGACGATGCCGTTTGCATCAATATCGAATGTAACTTCGATCTGTGGAATTCCGCGTGGTGCTGGCGCGATTCCAGTAAGTTCAAACATGCCGAGCTTCTTGTTATAAGCCGCCATCTCGCGCTCACCTTGATAAACCTGAATTTGCACTGCAGGTTGATTGTCATCAGCGGTTGAGAAGATCTCTGAGCGCTTGGTTGGGATTGTTGTATTGCGCTCAATTAACTTCGTCATGATGCCGCCCTTGGTCTCAATTCCAAGTGAAAGTGGTGTCACATCAAGTAAGAGGACATCCTTCACTTCACCTTTGATGACTCCTGCTTGAAGGCTCGCACCTACGGCAACAACCTCATCAGGGTTAACTCCCTTGTTCGGCTCTTTGCCCCCGGTGAGTTCCTTCACTAAATCGACAACTGCTGGCATTCGTGTCGAGCCGCCAACGAGTACTACAGAATCAATGTCAGCGATCGGAATACCTGCATCTTTCAAGACCGCTTGGAACGGCTTTCTACAACGATCAAGTAAGTCCGCCGTCATCTGTTGGAACTGAGCACGGGTAAGGGTTTCATCAAGGAAGAGTGGGTTCTTCTCTGAATCGACAGTTATATAAGGAAGGTTGATGGAAGTTTGTTGTGACGCGGAGAGTTCGATCTTGGCTTTCTCTGCGGCTTCACGGATACGTTGCATCGCCATTTTATCTTTGGTGAGATCAATCCCATTCTTTGACTGAAAGATCTTCACAAGATGATCAACGACTGCTTGATCCCAATCATCTCCACCTAAGTGGTTATCTCCATTGGTTGCTTTGACTTCAACAACCCCATCTCCGATTTCAAGGAGGGAGACGTCAAATGTCCCACCACCAAGGTCGAATACAAGAATTGTTTGTTCTTTATCTGCTTTATCGAGACCGTAGGCGAGCGCAGCAGCCGTTGGCTCATTGATGATTCGAAGGACGTTGAGGCCAGCAATCTCACCAGCTTCCTTTGTTGCTTGGCGCTGTGCATCATTGAAGTAGGCAGGAACGGTGATAACAGCATCACTAACACTCTCGCCGAGATAGCTCTCAGCATCACGCTTTAACTTCTGCAGAATACGAGCGCTTATCTCTTGTGCTGTGTACTTCTTGTCATCGATTGACATGGTCCAGGTGGTTCCCATGTGGCGCTTTACAGAACGAATGGTCCGTTCAACATTGGTAACGGATTGGCGCTTCGCTACTTCACCAACAAGGACTTCACCGTTCTTAGCGAATGCCACGATTGAAGGAGTGGTGCGAGCTCCCTCGGCATTAGCGATAACTGTGGGTTCTCCACCCTCAAGAACTGAGACGCAGCTATTGGTTGTTCCTAGGTCGATACCTACGGCACGGGCCATACTTGATTACTCCTTAAGCGTAAGAGGTGTTACGAGAGGTAGAACCAAAGCTTTCCTTGAAATATTCCCGATGATTTATCACTCATGCTCGCCGTTATTATCCGTCCCACCCCCTCTCTTTAGGAAAATGGGGGGTAGGAAGTGAGTGAAGGGGGTAATGCCCTCTAAACTCCAGTTGTGAAAAGGTGCTCCAGATGTCTTCTTCCTGAAACGCATGAAACTATCACATTTGATGGTGACGGGGTTTGTAGCGTCTGCCAAAATGCCGAATTTCGCAATAGTCAGATTGACTGGGTTGAAAGACGCCGAGAACTTGACCAAATTATTTCTTTGCACCGGAATAAGCATGATTATGACTGTCTCGTCCCCTTTAGTGGTGGAAAAGACTCTACGTTCACTCTTTATTACATTGTAAGTGAGTTGAAATTGAAACCCTTGGTCGTTTCATTTGATCATGGTTTCTATCGGCCGACCACTCTGGAAAATCGAGAACGTGTTGTTGAGAAACTTGGTGTGGATTTGTTAACTTTCAAGCCTAACTGGAAGATTGTAAGTCGATTAATGCTGCAATCCCTGCTTGAGAAAGGGGATTTTTGCTGGCATTGTCATACGGGCATTTTTGCCTACCCAATGTGGATTGCTCTCGAAAAGCAGATTCCTCTAATTTTCTGGGGTGAGCCGTCTTCTGAATATACTTCCTATTACTCATATGAGGATGCCGAGGAAGTAGATGAGGATCGATTCAATCAAATCAACACTCTTGGAATTACTTCAAAGGACATGTTTATACGACTTGGAGAAGACTTTGATGAAAGACATCTCAAACCGTACACCTACCCCCCTCGAAATGAGCTTCGCAAACTAGGCGTTACAAGTTTGCCACTAGGAAGTTTCATTCCTTGGGATACAGCTGTACAAAGTGACATAATCATGCGTGAGCTTGGCTGGAAAGGAGACGTAGTTGAAGGTGTCCCTGAACAATATAGTTATGAAAAAATTGAGTGTTACATGCAAGGCGTTAGGGATTACATAAAGTTTCGTAAACGTGGTTACTCCCGACCCACTCATCTGGCATCCATAGACATACGGCGTGATCGCATCTCGCGTCAAGATGGAGAGCGGTTGGTTTCCAACTACGAAGGATTAAGGCCAAAATCGCTTGACATATTCTTGGATTATGTTGGTCTTGACGAAGAACAATTCAATGAAATAGTTGATCGGCATCAA
>SYAN01000049.1 GCA_005787575.1 Actinomycetota bacterium
CGGCTCGCGCCAACCGGATATGAGTGGGCCACTTCAGGAGATTCGTCACCACCCGCTGCCACTTCTAGAGATCCACCGCCGATGTCAACTACTAGAAGATCACCGCTTGACCAACCCAACCATCTCCGCACGGCCAAAAATGTGAAGTTTGCTTCTTCTTCGCCGGAGAGGACCTGTAGATCAATTCCAAATTCTTGGTTTAGAGAAGTAATGATTTCGGCACCGTTTTCTGCCTCACGTATCGCTGAAGTCGCGAAAGCAAGAATCTCATCGGTCTCTAGTCGGTTTGCCTCCGCAACGGAATCCGCTATAACTCTTTTGAGTGAGCTGATTCCATCACTAGAGATCTTTCCATCACCATCCAAAAAATCGGTGAGCCTCAATTCAGACTTAAAACTTGAGTTATGGACGGGTCGTGCTCCTCTGTGTCCATCAATAACCTGCAGGTGTACCGTATTAGACCCTACATCCAAGACCCCAAGACGCATCCGCCGACGATAGTGCATCTTTAGCGAGAATTCTTAGCGAAATGCTTGCTCCAAAATTTGTCGTTTTGCTAGTTCAAACATGTCTTCCATCTCTTCATCGCCCAGCGTTTCCATTTCAAGAGATAGACCGAAAGTTCGTGATGCAATTTGTCGTCTCGATTCCTTATACGATTCGGAAGAATCAGGTAGAAGATGTTCAAAACGACATTGTTTATTGATCAGATGCCGAAGCTCTTTTGATTCTTGTGACTGCGAGAAAATTGGAGCTCCAAGATTCAACTCTGAATGCGGGACTATGTCGCGAGGAACGATGGTCCGGTATAGAAGTGAGAGACTACGTAGTGTGCTAAAGGCCAAATGCCTCAGTCTGCGTGAGAATTGTGTGCGAATCAGATAGAACAAGTAGTTACCACGAAATGTCACACCCTGACCAGATACTGATACCGCATGTAGGATTTCTGCAGTTGCCTCGGTAGCACCCCCCGTTTTAGGCAAGCGCAACATTGCTTCGGTGAGCTTCTTCCTTATGTTGGCGTCGCGCAGTAAGCGAACTACTCGCACAATTTCCCTGGGATTTTGGGAATCGGCATAGAGAGCAAATCCATGGTCTGCACACCACTTTGCCCGAGCCTCTTGATTGTCTGTTCCACGAGTATTGGGGACGAAAACTGTTGGAATTCCTGCAGGTAGGAGTTCGTGCACGCTGTTGTACCCAGCAGCAGCGACAGCTCCGTCAAAAGCCTTTAGGACATCAGCGAGTGGAAAGTGACGGACAATACGAATCTTCATCCCTCGTGGTGCAAGCGACTGTCCGCTTGAATCGACCGGATTCTTGGTCATCACCACCTGAACTTCGCGCCAATCCATCAAACCTGTGAGTGCGGCAGTCACGTTTGAATGGAAGTCAAGAGTGCTAGTCCCCATCTGCACTAGAACTGCAGGCTTGCTCGGATCTAACCCCAATAGCTTCCTCGCCTGAGCACGTGAAAGGGCAAAGTCGGATCGATACAAGGTGATCGGAGCGATACGTTTTGCGTCATTGCGTTTTGAGGTTGGTCCGTAGTCATATTCAAAGGCAAAGTCCCCGGGTTCGATAATTAGATCCATCAATCTCGATTGCATCGGCAATAGATGCTTCTGTGGAGTCTGTCGCCAAAGGCCTCGACGCATCCAAATTAGTTTAATCCTGGGACGTACACTGCGAGCTGCGATCACTCCAGGATATGGAACGACTCCATCGAATACCAAAGCAAGAGCTCTTGTTTCATCTATAAGTGCGACCAAGCGATCTCGAAGATATGCGTCCCACTTGCTCGGGGGCATTAGGCCACGATCCCGACCGGGGATGTACTCCACTGGGATACCCATAGATTCGCCAACTTCTGAGACTGAGCCAGCCATGGACACGATTATCACTTTGGCACGTTGATTCAAATCCTGTGCAATAGCGCTTGCACGCGCCAGGTGTCCCATACCAACCCCATTGCTGGTGGCCAGGATCACGGTAGGCAGGTCGGTTTGGTTTATTTTGCGAGACTTCACTTCTCTAACTTAGATTTCGTTCAATGCCTCGAAGTTTATGGAAGTTTTACTCTCAGTGAACGATTCGTGAATTTCCTCAAGTTAGCGAAACAGCCAGGAAATCTCGAGATATCTTGAGTGAGTATGGCCACCAATCAAACCAAATTGCTCTTCGTCGGAGGAACAGGGCGAAGCGGAACCACAATCTTGGGGCGGATGCTCAATCGGCATCATGAAATTCGTGCTAGCAAACCTATTGAAATCAAGTTCTTGTCGGGAAATGCGGGCTTGCTTGACCTCATTTACGGTCGACGACCTGAAGTTCGAACGCGTCGGAACCGGAATTTGTTTAAGAGAATTCTTTCCACATCCAATGTCGTCGATAAGCATCTATTGTGGAACAAATTTGAAAGGAGATTGAGAGGTAGCTGGTGGGCACCAGAGTCTGGCTCTGGCAAGAGTCCTGGCCTCTCAAGCGGCGTCACCATTCAGGTTCGGGAGGAAGCGTTGGCAATCCTCAAGTCGCATCGGACAGGCAATCTCGAATTAGGTGCGAAGCAGTTCTTCTGGTGGATGATAGAGAATCAAATCAACAACGCAGGTGAATCTATCTGGGTAGATACTTCTCCTCCCAACATTTTCCAAGCTGCAAGGATTCACAGGTTATTGCCTGATGCCCGTTTCATCCATATGAGACGAGATGGTCGTGACACTATTGCATCTGTTCTAAAGGAACCCTGGGGACCTGATGATCCCATGAAGGCAGTTTTTTGGTGGCGCAACCGAGTGAGAGAATCTTTTCAAGCGCTCAGATCGATTCCGCCCGCCAGCTTTATTGAAGTTAACCTGGAGGACTTTGCTGTGCGCAATCGCGAATATGAATATCAACGAATCCTCACCTTTCTGGGAATTGAGGATGACTCAGAAATGCGAGATTTTTTCGAACGAGAAGTGAAGGTCGAACGAGTAATGAAGCGGAGCTGGAAGGAATCTCTGTCACACCCTGCGGTCCTACGAAAGTTCTTGACGGTTCACGCCGAACTCGAGGCCGAAGGAATTTCGACCCCACTCTTCAATTGAAGAGAGTGAAGTCGCTACCATTATCAGGTGTCAGATTTTGACGTAATAATTGTGGGCTCTGGCTTTGGTGGTTCTGTTGCTGCTCTTCGATTAATTGAGAAGGGTTATCGAGTCGCAGTCATCGAGGCGGGTCGAAGATTTCGTGATGAAGATTTCCCAAAGACAAGCTGGCGGATTAGAAAATTCTTATTCTTCCCAAAACTTGGGCTTCATGGAATCCAGAGGATCCATGCTTTGCCTGATGTCTTGATCCTTGCGGGTGCGGGAGTTGGTGGTGGCTCACTTGTATATGCAAATACGCTCTATCGCCCACCGGATTCATATTTCAATGATCGACAGTGGGCAGAGATAACAGATTGGAAGAGTGAGCTCGATCCTTGGTTTGACCAAGCAAGTCGGATGCTTGGAGTTGAAACAAATCCCTTCCATTCCCCTAGTGATGAAGCAATGCGAGAGGTCGCCATCGAGATGGGCGTGGGAGATACCTTCAAGATGGCTCCGCTTGGAGTGCATTTTGCTAAACCCGGGAAAGTCAGCCCTGATCCATATTTTGGTGGCGTCGGACCAGAGCGACGTGGCTGTATTCAATGTGGTTCTTGCATGACCGGTTGCCGTGAAAACGCAAAGAACACTCTTGTGAAGAACTATCTCTATCTCGCTGAGCAAGCAGGGGCAAAAGTCTTTGCAAAACGCACTGTCCTTGCTCTCACTCAGGCGGAGGGAATATGGAAAGTGAAGACTCGCTTGAGTGGATCATGGTTCGGGCCAGGAAAGACCTTTACCGCTGATCAAGTGATTGTTGCTGCCGGTACATATAACACGCAGAAGTTATTGCATCGAATGCGTTCTGACGGAGCTCTGCCAAAGATTTCATCGACGCTTGGTGATCTCTCTCGGACAAATAGTGAGTCGCTCACCGGGGCGATTATGAATAAGCGCAAGATTGACTTCAGTCGCGGGGCCGCAATCACTTCATCTTTCTTCCCTGATGAACGAACCCATGTCGAACCCGTTCGCTATGGCAAGGGGAGCAATCTCATGGGTCTGCTTCAGACCATCATGACGGATGGATTCAGCGCGAAAGAGCGGCGTCGCGATTGGCTTCGTACTTTAGTTAGGCGACCCTCACTCCTTGCGAAGATATTCAACGTCAGACGATGGAGTGAACGCGCTGTCATTGCCCTGGTCATGCAAAATGTTGATAGCTCCATCAAAGTGAAATCAAAGCGAGGAATCTTTGGGTGGCGCCTGACTTCAGAGAATGATTCTGAACACCCCAACGCAACATATATCCCGGTCGCAAACGAAGTCGCCCGAAAGATTGCCTCAAAGTACGGCGGTGAGGCGGGCGGGCATATCGGGGATTTAATTGATGCGCCTTTCACCGCACATTTCGTTGGTGGTTGTGTAATAGGAAGTGATGATTCCAAGGGTGTCATCGATCCTTATCACCGAGTCTGGAACTATCCAACCTTGCACGTTGTTGATGGTTCTACCTTGACGGCAAATCTCGGAGTAAACCCCTCTCTGACGATCACCGCGCAGGCCGAGCGAGCGCTTTCTTTCTGGCCAAATAAGGGCGAAGCCGACCCAAGGCCACCCCAGCGAAGTCCTTACATCCGAATCAAATCTGTCGCGCCAAAGAATCCAGCAGTCCCAGAACACGCTCCAGCAGTCTTAAGAATCCCCTCGTAATCTCTCAGTCTCAGCCTTCCTGCGATTTGGCCAACGAGTCATTGGAAAGTGCGCACCCTTCTTAAGATCTGCGTAAAAGTCTTTGATTGCTGATTGAGTCAGAGCTTTTTTCTCTTTAGGAACGAAATGGGATGCACCGGGGATGATCGCAAGTCGACCATTTGGGAGAGCTTCATACATTGAGAAAGTGTGTTCACTAGTGAAAGGCTCATCATCACCTGCGAGAATCAATGTGGGAGCAGATATCTTCCCTAGATCCTTTAGCGTGAGATTTGGTTCAGTTGCCCAGACTTCATAAGCCTTTCGCACGATAGTCTCCAAGAGATTCGGGTCTTGCCCCGAGCGGGAAGCGAACTTTGTCTTATCTTCATCGCTGATCTCAATCGTAAGCACATCGTGGATTGCTCCGCAGTCATAGTGGTAGTTCGCTCCGATTGCGACGATTGATTTCACAAGATCTGGACGTTTAAGTGCGACATAAAGCGCGATGATTCCGCCGTCACTCCAGCCAATCAAGTGTGCCGGACCTTTCACCATATCTTCCAAATAAGCGATTGCCTCGTCACATTGAAAATCAAAGTGGTAGTAGCCATCGCGAATTTTGGTCCGGCCATGCGCCGTTCGGTCATAACCATAGACGTGGAAATCTCGCTTTATCGCGGGAAGAATCGCGTGATCCCAATCTTCAGTCGCGCTGAGTCCACCATGAAGAAGAACGACTTTCTCAGCCCGAGGCTTAAATAGTGGTTTGTATTGAACGCTCCAGACTTGGTGTCCACGAAGATTGATGTAGCTCACGCCTCAGAACCATCCATTGCGCCGTCCATGATGTGTCTATTTCCTCGATCAAAAGTGAGGTAATTCCATGTCCAATCAGCCATCGTTCCTATCTTATTTCTGCCACCAAGAAGGTAAAAGAGATGCAACCAGAGCCAGGCGTACCAAGCGATCACGCCACTCTGTCGGTATCGACCTACCTCTACTACGGCTTTATGTCGGCCAATTGTGGCCATAGAACCTTTATCTCGATATTTGAATTCTTCGATCTTATTTCCCATGGAGATATTGGTGATCTGCGTTGCGACAAAGCGTGCTTGTTGCATTGCAACTGGCGCGACCATTGGGAGAAACCGTCCAGATTTGTCCTTTGCCCCAGCGATATCTCCAATCGCCCAGATGTAGGGATAGTTCGAAACCT
Organism: Actinomycetota bacterium; assembly: GCA_005787575.1. GTDB lineage: Bacteria > Actinomycetota > Actinomycetes > Nanopelagicales > Nanopelagicaceae > SYAN01. Next base: position 5,983 of record SYAN01000049.1, read on the forward strand.
GAAGAGTCGGTTCTATCTTCACTCTCCCGTTCTCGGTCGGGATAGATAACTTCTTCATTACAGGAACACCCGTCACGCCTGCGGCCCAAATAGTTATATCGGAATCGATAGCAGTCGAACCTTTGACATCGATTCGGTCATGTCGAACTTTAGAGACCTTCGTTTCCAATGAGACAGTAACGCCAAGGCGCTCCAGATCTTCCTTTGTCTTCTTTGAAAGTGTTTGATGAAACGAAGGAAGAAGTCGATCTCCAGCTTCAATAAGACGGATTTGTATTCGCTCGGCTGCCCGTTCATGGTCGCGCTTGAGCGGTCCACGCTTAAGTTCTGCTAGTGCCCCCGCCATCTCGACACCAGTGGGCCCACCTCCGACGACCGTGACCGTAAGAGTCGAACTATCATCAATGCGACAGAGATCCTCGAAATGACGCATCACCTCGCCGCGAATGCGAAGTGCTTCGCTAACGCTCTTCATCCCTAGCGAATGCTCAAAAACTCCAGGAATCCCAAAGTCAGTCGTTGCTGAACCGAGTGCAATGATCAAGTGATCGAAGTGAAATATCTCAGAACTATCTAGTTTCACACTTTTGTTCTTGTGATCGATGGCAATGGGGGAACCCATTCGAAACTCAATCCCAGAATTGCGAAGTGCGCCACGAATTGGGTGGGCCACATGGTCAGCAGCAAGGCCTGCTGTCGCAACCTGATAGAGCAGCGGCAAGAAGGTCTGATAGTTATGTCTATCTATTAATGTCACGTTCGCTTTACCTCGAAGCGAGCGAGCAGCGGTAAGCCCACCAAAGCCAGCACCGAGGATTACGACTCTGGGCTTCTCATCTCTGGGATTTCGACTTTCATCCTTCACTAGTTGAGTCTACTGTCGGCTACATGAGTTCGCTTCATGACGTTTCACGCAGAGTGCTTGTCACGGGCGCTTCTGGATATGTTGGTGGGCGTCTCGTGAGATCTCTCATCGCAGAGGGGTTGACCGTCAAAGTTATGGTCAGAGACCCACGCAAGATCTCGGAATTGAATTGGTTGAAAGAAGTTGAGGTCGCACAGGGAAATGCGATGAGTGAGGGCGATCTTGAGCGAGCGCTCACCGGAGTTCACACCGCTTTCTACCTCCTGCATTCAATCAATGCTGGGACGAATTTCAACGAAGTTGAAGAGGAGATGGCGAAGAAATTTGCAAATGCAGCAGAGCGCGCTGGCGTCAAACAGATTGTCTACCTCGGAGGAATCGCTAACGACGAGAAGATGAGCAAGCATCTCTCCTCGCGCGCAAAGACCGGAGAAGTTCTTGCCTCGGGGTCAGTTCCAGTTCTAGAGATGCGTGCCGGGATCATAATCGGGTCAGGCTCGGCTTCTTTTGAAATGCTCCGACATCTGACACATCGTCTTCCGATCATGACGACTCCAAAGTGGGTCTCTAATCGAACCCATCCGATAGCGATTCGAGATGTGCTCTGGTATTTAAGTCATGCCGCCACATTGAAAGAGCCAGTCTCGGGAATCTTTGATATCGGTGGCGCAGAAGTCCTCTCCTATGAGGAGATGATGCAGAAGTTCGCGAAGATCTCTGGTCTTCGAAGGCGAATCATCATCAAAGTTCCTGTTCTCACGCCAAATCTCTCCAGCTTATGGATCGGATTCGTCACTCCGGTTCCGACTTCTCTAGCAAGACCGCTCGTTGGCTCCCTCATCAATGAAGTCGTAGCAGATCCGAAGAAATCAATCGATAACTACATCCCGAAGCCACCCCAAGGTCTTATAGATGTCAATGGCGCGATTGAACTTGCGCTCTCTCGTATCTCTTCCAATGAAGTGGAGACGCGATGGTCGGATGCGACTGTCCCAACCGCTCCTTGGCAGAAAGCGCAGGGAGATCCTGAGTGGGCAGGTGAATCAACTTATTATGACCGTCGCATTGCGACCACAGATGCTCCGATTGAGAAAGTATGGGAATCAATCGAGGAGATTGGTGGAGATCGAGGTTGGTATGGCGCCGATTTCCTTTGGTATTTGCGAGGACTTATTGATCGAATCTTTGGCGGTGTCGGCTTACGCCGCGGACGTCGTGATCCAAAGACGCTTCGGGTCGGAGAGAGTCTGGATTTCTGGCGAGTGGAGACTATCGAGCGAAATGGTGTGGAACGCAAACTTCGCCTCTATGCCGAGATGATTCTGCCCGGAAAAGCTTGGCTGGAGTTTCGAATCAGAGAGGTGAAAATTGCTGATTCCATTCAAACTGAGATAACCCAAGAGGCATCTTTTGCGCCAAGGGGACTGGGTGGCCAGATCTACTGGTTGATAGTCCTTCCTTTCCACGCCTTCGTCTTTCCAACAATGCTTCGAAATATCGTCCGAAGTAGCAAGCGAAAAGTTCTCTTCGGCTGAAATCCCTAAGGATGTCCATACCAAGGGATAAGGTTGGCCTCACTATGGTCGAGCCACTTCGAGATGTACATGCAACCGCGTTGAGCGAGGTCGAACTTAAGATTCTTGAGTTCGAGCAGAAGTGGTGGAAGTACGCCGGCGCAAAGGAGAGTTCGATTCGAGAACTCTTCGACATGACCCCATCGAGATATTACGAAGTGCTCAGTAGCCTCATCGATCGAGATGATGCGCTCGCCGCCTCGCCGATGTTGATCAAGCGACTTCGAAGGATGCGAGAGGTCCGACTGGCCGAGCGCCAGGGTCGGCCCATCGCTTAGAGACTCACTCCTTTCAGGATTCTTCCCGCCCTGGGACCTGCCAATTTGAGGTTCGGGAATACGCCCTCTAGGGTTCGCGTTAGCACTCGCCGGGTGGGAGTGATAAGCCACCCGCTCAAGGAAAGTCTTGAGCAGTTTCATCTCAGGTACATATAAAAGAGGAGAAGCACGACTATGGCAAAGATGATTGCCTTCAACGAAGAAGCCCGCCGAGGACTTGAGCGTGGCATGAACACCTTGGCTGACGCAGTGAAGGTGACCCTCGGACCTCGCGGTCGCAATGTGGTCCTTGAGAAGAAGTGGGGCGCACCGACCATCACTAATGACGGCGTATCGATCGCCAAAGAGATTGAACTTGATGACCCATGGGAGAAGATCGGCGCAGAGCTCGTCAAAGAGGTTGCGAAGAAGACTGATGATGTAGCAGGTGACGGAACAACCACCGCGACAGTCTTGGCTCAGGCACTTGTCCGTGAAGGCCTTCGAAATGTCGCTGCCGGTTCAAACCCGATGGCCCTTAAGCGCGGAATCGAGAAGGCTGTCGATGCAATCTCGGCTGAACTCTCTGCGATGGCAAAGAATGTCGAGACCAAAGAGCAGATCGCGGCAACCGCATCTATCTCTGCAGCAGATTCCACCATCGGCGAGATGATCGCGGAAGCAATGGACAAGGTGGGCAAGGAAGGCGTAATCACTGTCGAAGAGAGCAACACTTTCGGACTCGAACTCGAGATGACGGAAGGTATGCGTTTCGATAAGGGATACATCTCCCCTTACTTCGTCACAGACACTGATCGAATGGAAGCAGTCCTTGAGGATGCTTACATCTTGATTGCAAACTCGAAGATTTCAAATATCAAGGATCTTGTTCCAGTACTTGAGAAGGTAATGCAGTCCGGAAAGCCTCTTGCAATCATTGCTGAAGATGTCGAGGGTGAGGCGCTTGCGACTCTCGTCGTCAACAAGATTCGTGGCACCTTCCGCTCTGCTGCGGTGAAGGCACCTGGTTTTGGTGATCGTCGTAAGGCGATGCTCCAAGACATCGCGATTCTCACTGGTGCGACTGTCATTTCGGAGGAGGTCGGTCTCAAGCTTGAGAGTGCAACTCTCGATCTTCTTGGCCGTGCCCGCAAGGTCGTTATCACCAAGGATGAGACCACAATCGTCGAAGGTTCTGGTGATCAAGATCAGATCAAGGGACGAGTCCAGCAAATCCGCAATGAAATCGAGAACACAGATTCCGATTATGACCGCGAGAAGTTGCAAGAGCGTCTTGCAAAGCTCGCCGGTGGCGTTGCGGTGATTAAGGCTGGCGCTGCGACTGAAGTCGAATTGAAGGAGCGCAAGCACCGTATTGAAGATGCAGTCAGAAATGCTAAGGCTGCTGTCGAAGAGGGAATCGTCTCTGGTGGCGGCGTTGCATTGCTCCAAGCATCAAAGAAGGCATTCGATAAGTTGAAGCTCTCCGGCGATGAAGCAACTGGCGCGAAAATCGTCGAGTTTGCGGTCGAAGCACCACTCAAGCAGATCGCGGTCAACGCAGGCCTTGAAGGTGGAGTCATTGTCGAGAAGGTTCGCCATCTCGATCCTGGTTTCGGTCTTGATGCTGCAACTGGTGAATACGTTGACATGATCAAGTCAGGAATCATCGACCCAGCGAAGGTGACACGTTCTGCGCTACAGAACGCGGCATCAATTGCAGCACTCTTCCTCACAACTGAGGCAGTGATTGCTGATAAGCCAGAACCAAAGCCAGCAGTTCCTGCCGGCCCTGGCGCTGGTGATATGGACTTCTAAAGCGAATCCATCGCTTTCAAATGACCCTCGGGTGAAAACCCGGGGGTCATTGCATTTGGAAAGACATCTATGATTGCTTCATGTCGAATGACCTCTTTGGCGCGAGTGAAGTTGCACGTAGCGCTGCAATCGAAAATGCCGGTAAGGGTGAACTTGTCGGCTCATTGATTGATATTGAGAATGCAACTGATCAAGATCATGGCGACATTGCGACATATTTGTTTGAGAGTTCACTACCTGGATATAAGGGTTGGCGTTGGGCGGTCACACTTTCGCGTACTGATGGCGATGCAGCGACAGTTTGCGATGTGGTTCTTCTACCTGGACCAGATGCTCTTCTCGCGCCGAAGTGGATTCCCTATAACGAACGGCTTCAGCCTGGCGATGTTGGAGTGGGAGATATCGTTCCCACTGCGATTGATGATGCAAGGCTTACAACCGGTGAGGCAACGCTTCCAGGTGATGAAGATTTAGATCTCCTATCAATTGATTTGCTCTGGGAGAACGGGTTAGGCAGGAAGCGGATCCTCTCTATTGAGGGTCGGGATCAGGCAAGTAAGCGCTGGTATGAAGGCGACCGTGGTCCTGATTCTGAGATAGCAAAGGCCGCGCCACTTCCTTGTCATAGTTGTGGTTTCTTCGTTCCCATTGCCGGTTCACTTCGCCAGGCTTTCGGGGTTTGCGCCAATGCGATCTCCCCTGAAGATGGCCGAGTGGTCTCGGTCGATCACGGCTGTGGCGCCCACTCCGAGGTTCTCGCTTAACCTGCGCTCAGAAAATCCCCCTACTTCGATCTTCGAAGAGGCGATAAACTCGCGCCCTGCCCGGAAGTTCCGGCTACTGACTTAGAGGTCAGTCGCACACGACACCAAAACGAACTGAACTTGAGAAGGAGATCGCCATGCCTACAGGTCGAGTCAAGTGGTTCAGCATGGAAAAGGGATTCGGATTCATCTCATCGGATGAAGGCGAAGATGTTTACCTAGCTTCATCAGCCCTTCCCTCTGGAGTCACCACGGTCAAGCCTGGTACAAAGGTCGAGTTTGGAATCGCTGAAGGACGTCGTGGACCACAAGCTCTTTCAGTGCGAATCGTCGAAGCTCCACCATCAATAAGCGGTGGCAGAGGCGCAGAAGATCTGGCGATCTTGATAGAAGAATCAATAAAGATGCTCGATCGAGTCGGTAACAATCTCCGCCATGGTCGTCCGCTAGGAGAAGCTGAGTCTGCGCGAGTGGCAAAAGTCCTTCGAGGTATTGCTGGCCAGATTGAGGGAACGATCTAACTCGCGTTAGAGCTGTTCTCGTTTTCCGCGCCTGATTGTGTATCGGATTCCGATTGCACCGAGTGCTATGCCAACGAGCGAGGTGTAAACGTACTTCGCATCGGCTCCAGTTGCGAGCGCAAAGACTAGATAAACGGCCCAACAGAAGATTCCAAAGACAATGGCAATCAGTGCACTACGCATGGTCGCAGTCTAATAGTCATTGAGACCATCAATCAGACCAAGGATCAAAGACCTTCGCTCGCACTAGAGTGAGGGTATGAGTTCGTTGCGATCCTTTCGTCATCGCAACTACCGAATCCTCTACCCAGCCAATGCAGTTAGCAATATTGGGACCTGGGCTCAACGTGTCGCGCAGGATTGGTTGGTACTCGAACTAACGGGATCGAGCCTCTATCTCGGAATAGTCACTGGTCTGCAATTTGCTCCTGCCTTGCTTTTTAGTATGCAGGGAGGCAAACTCGCTGATAAGTTCAACAAGCGAAGGTTGCTCATCTATTGCAACCTCGGCGGGTTTATCTCATCTTTTGCCCTTGGGGTATTGATTCTTACTGATTTGATCGCGCTCTGGCATGTCTTCTTCTTCGCATTCACCCTAGGACTCGCATCGGCTTTAGATGCGCCAGTACGCCAGGCGTTCACCAGTGAGATTGTTGGAAAGACAGACCTTCCAAATGCGGTGAGCCTAAATTCGGCAAATTTCAACGCAGCACGACTGATCGGTCCGGGATTATCGGGACTCTTGATCGCGGCAGCCGGCACTGGTCCTTCATTCTTGATTAACGCACTCTCATTCCTTGGGGTCGTGCTGGCATTGATGGCAATCAAAGAGTCGGACCTCTTCATTGAAGCTAAGCCAAATCTTGACTCTAAAGTACGAGAAGCAATTGCCTACATTCGCGCACGTCCAGATCTCTATGGGACGATGATTGTGGTCTTCTTTGGGGCGACATTTGGTTTCAACTTCGCTATCTACAACGCCTTGATGACCACCAAGGAGTTTGGCCTTGGCGTGGAAGTCTTTGGTGCATTGGGAAGCATCCTTGCTATTGGCTCACTCTCTGCGGCGATTATCTCGGCGAAGTTTGAGAAGCGGCGAACTCCTAAACGAGTGATGCTTGGTGTTCTTGGATTTGGAGTAGCGCTTATGGTGGGTTCGCAGTCGCCAAACTTCACCACTTATGCATTGATCCTTCCCATTACAGGCTTCATCGCACTTCTCACCATGATCACCGCGAACTCACTTATGCAAGTTCGAACTGACCCTGCGATAAGGGGCAGAGTGATGGGTGTCTATCTCACTGTCTTCCTTGGTGGCACTCCGATAGGTTCACCGATCCTCGGCGCTCTTGCTGGGGTAATAGGTATTCGTTGGACCATGTTTCTCTGTGGTGCGATTACAGCGCTTTCAGGTTTGATCACATATATCTGGCTCAAGGATCGAATCGGAAATCCTGCAAGTTACGCCGTCGAAGATGTCTTGGATACAAGTCCGGACGATAAATAAGGAAGTAAGCGAAAAGAAAAGGAGCTAAGCAGGATTATTTGACGCGATAGAGCGTGAATCAGACCTGAGAAAGAGGGTTGCTCCCGCTAGGACGATAAAGAGAGGGACCAATAAGAAGGAACTTGCGATTCCTACTCGATCCGATAGCGAACCGATTATGAATGGTGCGCATCCAATCGCTACCCCCGCTCCGAGTGCACTGACTCCGATGGCGAGGTCTGGCTTGTCTTTTGCGAACCTCAGTAGGCGAAGTGAGAAGAGCGCGAATTGCGCTGAAGTTCCAAGACCAGTCAGGAAGAGGCCGATGAGACTGAGTGCAACGCTCGGTGATGCCCAGAAGATCGCGAAGCCAATGAACTGGATGATGACAAAGACCGAAGCTCTGATATCGACATCGATTCGAGGGAAGACAAGAGTGCCGTACCAGCGACCAAGCGCCATTCCGAGTGCGAAGCAGAGCACTGCGGTCGTTGCATTACCGCTGGAGAGTGAGAACTTCTCGCGAAGGTGGGCGGCCGACCAGAAGGTAGTTGAGAATTCTGCAGAGATAGCGAAGGTAAGTCCGAGCCAACCGATCCAGTATCTCTTGCCGAGAGGTCCACGTTGTGGTCCTGCCTCGCTCTTCTCATGAATCTCATCGATATGTCGTTTGGAAAGTTTGTAGGCAAGCAAAGCAAGTGGAAAGACTATGAGGAGCCCCAGTCGCCAACTGAGGCCAAGTGATGCAAGAGTTCCAATGGACAATGTACCAAGTAGGTACATTGATGAGTTGAAGCCATTTGCCTGTGCGATCGCCACCGTTGAATTACTCGCGTGATTGTGTGAGAGAAAAGTGACACCGTTATTGATCATCACTGTCACGCCAAAGCCGATCAAAGCGGTCGCGGTGATAGTAAGTGCGGGAGGTTGAAGTGTTATGAATCCGAGTGCACCCGCAAGGAAAGTCAGCATCCCAATCCAAGAAGTGGTAAATCGCCCAAAGTGATGCACAAGTCGTGCGTTGAGTTGTCCCGCAATCAAGCCAGAGAAACCAAGTGATGTGCCATGAAGGCCGGCGACAAGCCCTGAAGTTCCTTGGTCCGATTGAAGGAGTGGCTGGGCTGGACCAAAGCCCCCCATGAAGAAGCCGAGAATTCCTAATTGTGAGGCGATATACCAGAACTGCGCATCACGCTTGAAAGTCGTCAAGCTTTCATCGCACCGATCACATAATC
>SYAN01000011.1 GCA_005787575.1 Actinomycetota bacterium
AGGTTTATCTGAGGGTCGAGTTGATCTATGTTGATTGTTGGCGGAGCGAGCCGATCGTGAAGTGCGAGCAGCGAGAAGATTGACTCGATTGCTCCAGCACCACCCAAGAGATGGCCAGTCATGGATTTCGTCGCCGAAACTAAGACTTTCGGTAGATGACTTCCGAGTGCCAGTGTGAGTGCATGAGCTTCTGCGATATCACCGGCAGGCGTTGAAGTCGCGTGGGCATTGATATGAACGATTTCCTCCATTGAGAGATCGCCATCGGTCAGAGCCAGAGAAATTGCACGGACCACGCCATCGCCCTCGGGATCTGGCGCAGCAATATGGTGACCATCGGATGTAATTCCAGCGCCAAGTACTTCGCCATAGATTCGCGCAGAACGCGCCTTCGCAGATTCGTACTCCTCAAGAATCAAAACAGCTCCACCCTCTCCAAGGACAAAGCCATCTCGCGCCGTGTCGTAAGGACGCGATGCTTTCTCTGGATGGTCACCCTTCGTCGAGAGCGCTTTCATGGATGCAAATGCAGCGAGCGGAAGCGGATGTATCGCTGCTTCTACACCACCTGCAAAGACGAGATCTGCCTTACCTTCTCTAATCATGCTCAAACCTTGTGCGACCGCCTCTGCGCCTGAAGCACAGGCACTGACTGGTGTATGCACACCCGCTCGTGCACCAAACTCCAATCCGACATGCGCCGCCGGTCCATTGGGCATCAGCATGGGAACAGTATGTGGACTGACCAGGCGCGCACCCTTAGTTCGCCAAATGTCGTATTGCTCGATGAGTGTGGAGACACCACCTATTCCTGAAGCAATAGTTACTGCAATCTTCAACGGATCAATCGTGGGTGATCCCGCATCTGCGAACGCCTCACGCGCGGCAATGAGAGCAAATGCTTCAGAGCGATCCAATTTTCTTAACGCGACTCGGTCCATCACCTCACTGGGATCGACCAGGACAGGAGCAGCGATAGATACGGGCAATGAAGAAGCCCACTCGGCCTCAATAAGTTTTACGCCGGATTGACCAGCAAGGAGCGCTCGCCAAGTTGTTGCGACATCGCCGCCAAGTGGAGTCGTAGCACCGAGGCCAGTGACGACGACGCGACGGTTCATGGATTTTGGTTATGCAGCTGCTTTGACGATATATGAAACAGCATCGCCAACCGTCTTCATCTCACTCACTGCTTCATCAGGAATCTTGATTCCGAATCGTTCTTCCGCAGCCACAACTACCTCAACCATTGAGAGAGAATCGACATCCAAATCATTCGAGAAATCCTTGGAACCTTCGACATCACCTGGTTTGATTCCTGCCACTTCCTCAAGGATTTCCTTAAGACCTTGAAGCACTGCGCTCTCTGTAAGAGCCATCGTTCATTTCCTCTCTCTGACTTGGGCTTTCTCTACAAAAATCAACTCTTGGGTTCTGGCGGGAGCAACGCTACCTGTCCTGCGTAAACCAGTCCCGCTCCGAAACCGATCATCAGCGCGCTCTTTCCGTGTAAATCGGGCCTTTCGGAAAGGAGCGCATCCATCGCTAACGGAATCGACGCTGCCGAAGTATTGCCTGCGGTTCGAACATCCTTGGCTATCGCCACTCGTTCTGGCAATTTCATAGCCTTCGCTAACGCATCGATGATGCGCAAGTTCGCTTGATGGGGGATGAATGCATCTAAAGTCTCCACGGTAAGGCCAGCCTTCTCAATGGCCTTAAGCGCCATGGGCGCCATTTCATAAACGGCCCAACGAAAGACAGTTTGCCCTGCCATCGAAATCTCTGGCCAGGATTTCTCTGATGAATCTCTTATCTCTATCCACGAAGGTTCTAGAGAGATCGCTTCGCGATTAGTGGCATCCGATCCCCAGACCATTGGTCCGATACCGCGCTCATCAGAAGGGCCAACAAGAACTGCGCCTGCCCCATCTGCGAAGATGAATGCGGTACCTCGATCATCAGGGTCGGTGAAATCTGTTAATCGCTCGACCCCAACGAGAAGGACATATTTCGCTGTGCCAGCGCGGATCAGATCTGAAGCCATACCAAGGCCGTAACAAAACCCGGCGCAAGCAGCAGAGATATCAAAGGCTGCCGCTCGTGGATTTCCCAATTCTCGAATGAGTTCTGTCGCACCACTTGGTGTTTGATAGGGATAACTCACGGTCGCCATGATCACCGCATCAACCTCACTCATTGCAATTCCGGCTCGCTTTAGCGCTTGCTCGGATGCTGCTTTAGACATAGTAATAACAGTCTCTTCTTTCGACGCGAATCTTCGCGACTCGATTCCTGAGCGCTCTCGTATCCATTCATCGCTGGATTCGATGCGGTCAACGATTTCAGAGTTAGGAACTATCCGCGAGGGTCGATAACTTCCGACCGAGAGGATTCGCGATTCTTGATTGGGGGTTTTGAAATCAAGCGTCATCTCTGAGGCTCCACGACATCATTATTGCGCCATCCTTAAGAATTCCTTGGCAGAATCGAGATCTGCGGGGCCTTTGATTGCAAATGTGCGCAGGTTGGGTAACTCTCTTTTGATCAATCCGACCAAAGTTCCGCCAGGAGCCACTTCAAGGACATCGCTCACGCCGAGCTCACCCATTCGCTTCATGCAAAGATCCCATCGCACGGGGCTTGAAATTTGAGAGATCAATCGCGCCTTCACTTCGATACCAGATCTGATCACCTTTCCATCTTGATTTGAAAGCAAGGTGGAATGAGGGTCAAGAAACTCTCCATTCGCGACAAAGTCACCAAACTTCTCCTGAGCATGTTTCATATAGTGAGTGTGAAAAGCGCCTGCTACTTCCAATGCGCGAACGCGGGAGCCGGTGGGGGGATGTGCAGCTAGTTTCTCAAGATCGGATTTCAATCCAGCTGCCACAATCTGCCCCGCGCCATTTTCATTGGCTGCCTCGAGATTGAATTCTTTAAGGCGGGCGATTACATCCTCGCGATTGCCTCCCATTACCGCACTCATCGCAGTTTTATTTTCGGAAGAAGCCAGGGCCATCGCTTCGCCACGAGTCGAGACGAGAGTGATTGCATCCTCCTCGTTAAAGACTCCGGCGAAATGTGCAGCGCTGATCTCACCGACAGAGTGTCCTGCGAGTAGAAGTGAGGATCTATCGAGATGTTCGTGCAGGAATTGCCAGGTAAGAATCGAAGCCGCAACGATCAGTGGCTGTGCATTTGCGGTATCCCTGACTTCATCTGCTCCAGCAGAAGTTCCAAGTCGCAGCAAATCTCGCTTCGAAAGTTCTGACCAGCGTTCGATTCGTTCACGGACTTCGGCGATTTCAAGCCAGGGAAGGAGCATTTCTGGGCTCTGTGAACCTTGACCGGGGGCAAGGATTGCCAACATGGATTGAATCCTAAGTGTCGCTTCGCCTTACGCGACAGTAATGTGATGGACCAGCCAGACCTGGACCGAGTGAGATGAAAGAGTCGTTGATTCGTCCGGGGAGCGAAGTTGCGGTTCGTATTGCGCGACAGGGTGTGTTGAGTCAAATATTGAACGATAGGAATCGCCCCACTGACGATCGGGTAATTTAAAGGAAACCTCATCGCGAGATCCATTGAGTAGCAACAAGAGTCCTTGTTCCTCTTTCGCTTCGAAGAATATGGCTAGTTGCATCCGATCACGCTCATGCCAGTTGTCATCGTTCAGTTCAAGCCCATCGCTTCGAAACCAGGCGATATCTTTTCGCTTCGTCTGAGTATCGATGCTTCCGGTAAAGAAATCTGTGATGAGGTGATTGAGATAAAGCGAGCGGATCTCTGCCAATCGCTCAACTGTGGCCAACAGGTCTAGTTCCGACGGATCATCACTGCGCCACGAGAGAAATTGCCCACCAATGAAATTTGCCGGCGACTGTGAACTTTCGCTTCGATCAATTGTGAAGGCATTATTCGATCCAGATTGGGAGCGAGAACGTTCATCTCCCATGGTGAGCATAGGAACCCCGGCTGAAAGCAGAAGTGTTGCAAGCATCGATTTCTGCAACCTAGTCCTCAAAATTTCTATCGCCGGCTCGTTTGTCGGACCCTCGACTCCTTGATTCCACGATCGGTTCTCGTTCGAACCATCTCGATTGGACTCTCCATTAGCGAGATTTTGCTTCTCTTGGTATCGGACCAAGTCGTGAAGCGTGAATCCATCATGGGCAGTAATGAAGTTGATTGAAGAATCTGGGCCACGCTGGTGAAATAGATCATCAGATCCGCTCACGCGCCTGGCAAGGTCTGCGACTCCCGCATCAGCCCCAGTGGCATGTTGACCAAGCCAAAAAATCCTGACGCCATCTCGATAACGATCGTTCCATTCTCGCCAGGGCTTTGGAAAGGCGCCAAGGCAATATCCCGACACGTCCCACGGCTCGGCGATGAGTTTGCGTTGAGAAAGGAGTGGGTCTGAGTGAATCCGTGCAATGAGCTCACTTGTATCTGGACTTGCAGTTAAATTTGCATCACGAGCAAGAGTGGTGGTCAGATCGAATCTAAAGCCATCGACGCCGATAACTTCGCTCCACCAAAGAAGTGAATCGATGATCAAATCCTGTGTCATCGGATGTGATGCGTTGATGGTATTTCCGCATCCGGTGAAGTCAAGAAGGTTGCCATTCTCATCATGAAGGTAATAGGCAAGCGCATCAATTCCTCGCCACGAGAGCATCGCTCCGTCCTTGCCACCTTCTCCAGTGTGGTTGAAGACGAGATCAAGAATCACTTCAATCCCTGCACGATGAAGGGAGTCAATCGAATTCTGTAGTTCGCGGACCGGATCCTTCATTGCACTGTAGGCCGGGTGTAACGCTTGAAAGGAGATCGGGTTATAACCCCAGAAATTTTCCCGCCCTCGCGCCGAGATCGCAGGTTCAGTTACAAAATGATGGATGGGTAAGAGTTCTAGTGCAGTGACACCGAGACGCTGCAGGTATTCGATCGTTGAACTTTCACCAAGTGCGGCATAAGTCCCTCGGATCTCCGCCGGAATCTGATGATTCATCTTGGTAAAGCCTTCGACATGCGCTTCGTAGATGAGAGTCTGACTCCACGAGTTATTGGGTCTGATGATCTCTCGGATTTCGAAGTCGGTGACGATAGAGAGAGGTAGAAAGCCGAAAGAGTCACGGTTGTCGCGAATAGAGATTTCGCCACCGCCTATTTTCTCGATTGCGTGATGGGCAAAAATTGCGGGGTCTTGCGCTACCTGCCCGTCGAGAAGGTGCGCGTAGGGATCGATCAAGAGTTTTGCGGGATTGAAGTGGGAGCCCTTGATGGGGTCCCATTCGCCATCGATGCGATAGCCATATCTCTGGCCAAGGCCAATTCCAGGTATGTGCTGAGACCAGAGGTCTTGATCGCCACTTACCCGTTGCAGCGGTGAACGAACCTCGTGCCATTGACCTGAGGAATCTTGGTTGAAGAGCGCGAGTTCAACTCGAGTAGCGCGGGGAGCCCTCAGAGAGAATGTCGTGCCAGCTCCCTCGAGGTAAGAACCAAGTCGTGGCCCAGAGTGCATCGCGTCACCTTATATATCCACCGGTTGAAATCGAGTGAACCCCACTTTCAGTTAGAGGAGAAAGTGACTGGCGAGTAACATCCGCGGCATGAAGATCGCTGTCTGCGTCAAGCAAGTCCCCGATTCCTGGGCGGAGAAGAAGATGGTCGATGGTCGCCTCGATCGGGAGAGCGTCGATGCAGTCCTCAATGACCTGGATGAATATGCAATCGAGGAAGTGCTTCGACTTGTTGAGCCACTTAATGAGGCTGCCGGAAGCGATGCTCACACAGTCACTCTTCTCTCGATGGGCCCAGATCGCGCAAGCGAGGCGATTCGCAAAGGGCTTTCCATGGGTGCACACGATGCGATCTTGGTATCGGATCCAGCGCTCGCCGGAAGTGATGCGCTTGCTACTTCGAAAGTCTTGGCGAAAGTAATCGCAGATGGCGGTTTTGACCTTGTTTTCTGCGGCACCGAATCGACTGATGCCCGAATGAGCGTTATCCCAGCGATGCTAGCTGAACGCTTAGGTTGGGCTCACCTCACTTTCGCGGGCGCAGTGCGTGTTGATCTTGATGGCAAGAAGGTTGAGATTGACCGGATGACTGAGTTTGGCGTCGAAACTATGTCTGCCTCGTTACCTGCAGTCGTGAGTGTGATTGAGAAAATTAATGAGCCACGTTATCCCTCGTTCAAAGGAATCATGGCGGCGAAGAAGAAGACAATCGATACGAGATCACTAGCTTCAGTCGGTATCGAGTCAAGCGCTGTTGGTGCGAGCGCATCCTGGTCTCGAGTCGAAGGTGCAGTTGCACGGCCACCGCGCGACAAAGGCGTCAAAGTTGAGGATTCAGGTGATGGTGGCGAGAAGTTGGTCGATTTCTTGATGGAGAAGAGGTTGGTATGAGCGCGCTTATCTTGATTGATCACCAGGATGGCTCCGTCGCAAAGAGTGGCGCAGAGCTCGCTGCATTCGGAAAGCGAATCGGCAACGTCACAGGAGTTCTACTCGTCGCACCGGGTGAAGGTGATGGTCTTGTCGAAGCTGCTTCTAGCGCCGAAATTGATTCTCTTGTCATTGTTGAGTCGAGTGATTTCAAGGAACATGGCATCACGGCAATGGCGAAGGCGCTCACTTCTCTTGTGAAGGATCGAAATCCCAAAGCTTTACTGATCGCGTCAAGTTCGCGAGGCAAAGAGATCGCTGCCAGGGTTGCTGTTGCGACTGAGAGTGGGATTATCACCGATGCGATCGATATCGACGGTGATAGAAAGACAACCCAGTCAGTATTTGGTGGATCTTTTACAGTCTCATCCTCGGTGACTACGCCGGTTGCGATAGTGACGATTCGTCCGAGTTCTATCGACGCGCCTTCAGTGACTTCGACTCCTTCAGTGGAGAAGATCAGTTTCTCTCTTGCAGATTCAGAACGGGCAGTGAAGATCAGCAAAGTTGAACCTGCCGTCAAGGGTGGCAGGCCGGAACTCACTGAAGCGAAGATTGTTGTCTCGGGTGGTCGCGGCACGAATGGCGACTTCAAACCTGTAGAAGCGCTCGCCGATCTTCTTGGCGCAGCAGTTGGTGCCTCACGCGCTGCAACTGATGCGGGTTGGTATCCACATACCCATCAAGTCGGTCAGACTGGAAAGACAGTTAGTCCGCAACTCTATGTTGCCTGTGGAATTTCCGGCGCGATTCAACATCGCGCAGGAATGCAAACCAGCAAGACGATTGTCGCTATCAATAAAGATGCAGAAGCTCCGATCTTTGATGTCGCGGATTTTGGCGTCGTTGGCGATCTCTTTGCCGTCTTGCCGCAAGCCTCAGAGCGTTTGGCCAAGCGTCCCTCGTAGCAAATCAGTGCTGCTTGACTGTAATCCAACGGAACTCGCTCATCCCGCGCTCTCTACACTTAGACCATGAAGCGTCGCATCTACTTTGATCATGCTGCGACGACGCCGATCTCGCCTCGAGTCTTAGAAGAACTGAGCAAAGAAGCTGGCCTAACCGGCAATCCATCGAGTCTGCACTCATTTGGTAGGCAGATGAGAGATCGAGTGGAAAGCGCTCGTGAGGAGATAGCTGTAAACCTTGGCGCTAAATCTAGTGAAGTGATCTTCACGGGTTCCGGGACCGAGGCAAATAACACGGCAATCAAAGGACTCTTTTGGAAGCGAGCTCCAAGGAAAATAATTGTCAGCACAGAAATCGAGCATCATGCGGTCCTCGATCCCATTCACTGGCTTGTGCAACATGAAGGAGCAATACATCGACATCTCAGGGTCGATCGCCAAGGTCGCCCAGAGATTGGTCATTTGAAAGAGATAATTGAGAGCGAGGGCGATGGGATCGCACTTATCTCGTTGATACATACAAATAACGAACTTGGAACAGTGATTGAGCTCAGTGAGATCACATCGATACTGGGTGAAATTCCCCTGCATCTAGATGCAGTTCAAAGCCTTGGAAAGGTTGACTTCAACTTCCAAGCCAGTGGCGCAATCTCTGCAGCGCTCTCAGCTCATAAAGTTGGGGGTCCACTCGGAGTGGGAGCACTGCTGCTTCGCCATGGCTTCGATCTCACGCCGCTTCTTCATGGCGGTGGACAAGAACGAGATATTCGCTCTGGAACACTAAATGCCCCGGGGATAATCGCCTTTGCAGTAGCAATTCGAGAGATGAGAGAGAATTTCACTTCGCGGGCGGAAAAAGTTCATCGCTTGCGCGAGCGGATGATCGAAGTCATCAATGAAAAGGTGCCCGATGCAACTATCAATGGCAGAGGCGATGCGCCCGAAATTCTTAATGTGACGTTCCCCGGGACCGATAACGAAGCATCACTACTTCTCTTTGATAGCGAGGGAATCGCAGCGTCCACTGGCTCGGCCTGTAGTCAGGGAGTTGCCGAGACGAGCCATGTATTACTTGGTATTGGTCTTAGTGAGAGCCACGCTCGCTCGAGCCTTCGGTTCTCGCTCAGTCATCGAAATGAGTTGGAAGAGGTGGAGTATTTCGGTGATGTTGTAGCAGGCGTCATCAGCAAGGCACGAGCCGCTTTCTCGGCGGGGAATCGATCATGAAATTAATCGCTGCGATGAGTGGCGGAGTTGATTCTGCTGTAGCGGCGGCGCGAGCTCATGAAGCGGGTCACGAAATAATAGGTATCCACCTTGCACTCTCCAAGAACCCGCAAAAATATCGATCGGGAGCGCGTGGATGTTGCACAGTGGAAGATTCTCACGACGCACGCCGAGCCGCCGATCGAATCGGAATACCGTTCTATATCTGGGATATGTCGGATGAATTCCATGAGGGAGTCGTCGAAGATTTCCTTTCAGAATATCAGTCAGGGAGAACTCCAAATCCCTGCCTTCGCTGTAATGAGAAGATCAAGTTTGCAGCCGTTCTCGATCGGGCCCGAGCGATGGGATTTGATGGCGTGGTCACCGGTCACTATGCCCAAATGCGAGAGATTCATATCGATGGACACAGTTATCGAGCAATGCATCGAGCGATAGATCCGGCGAAAGATCAGTCATATGTTCTCGCTGTCCTGAGTGGCGAGCAACTCAAGGGTGCCTTTTTCCCACTAGGCGATACGACAAAAGATGAAATTCGCGAAGAGGCTAAGCGCCGAAATCTTGCGGTGGCGGCGAAGCCAGATAGCCATGACATCTGCTTTGTTCCCTCCGGTGATAACGCAGGGTGGCTTCGCGAGAGGTTGGGTAGTGAGACCGGACCGATCATTGATGAAAGTGGTGAGAAGTTAGGTGAACATCGTGGCGCATACACCTACACAGTTGGACAGCGACGAGGACTGGGTATCACCAAGCCACGTGAAGATGGCGCACCACGGTATGTGCTTCGTATTGAGCCTATCTCCAACACCGTTGTCGTAGGTGAGCGAGACTCTCTGGCTATATCCGAGATCATTGGAGAGCGTGTGATTTGGTGTGGGCCGACGCCGAAGGAGGCTATTGCTGGTTCCAATTCAGGTTCCAATTCAGGGTCGACTTCACGGTCTGCGCGAGGAATGGTCCAGGTTCGCGCACATGGAAAAGCTATTAGCTGTA
>SYAN01000012.1 GCA_005787575.1 Actinomycetota bacterium
ACTCCTTCAAATCCATCTTGGCACGATATTTTGGGAATGGGGTATTGATTCTCTAAAGTCCGAAGAGCGGCAAAACTCAGGCCAACATTTGAGAAAAAGACTAGAGCGATGAGAATCCCGACAGTTAGACGCTTTGCATTCTTTGTTCTTTTGCGCCAAAAGAGTGCGAAGGCGATAAAAATTGCGATCACTAAAAGATTATCAATCCGCAGGAAATACCCCAGAATCTTCGCGGAATAGAAGAATAGGTCGTCGCTATTCATCTTCATCTCTTCGCCTGATAGTTGCTTTTGCTCGTTCTTCTAATTGATCATCTGATGGGTATATGACTTTGATCAGGGTAAGGCCTCGTGATGGAAAGACCATGCTCTCGCCTATTCGGCTTTTGCCATCAAGGACTTCCTTGAGCCATGGTTGGGGAAATCTCCCCTCCCCTACACAAACCGCTGCACCCACAAGGCTTCGAACCATCGAATGGCAGAACGCATCTGCCGTGACATTGACTGTTATGAATCCATTCCCTTCCCTTCGGAATTTGAATTCGTGGAGGGTTCGGATGGTGGTACCGGTATCGCGAGCTTTACAGAAGGCGGCGAAATCGTGCCCGCCGAGTAATGGTTTTACCGCTGAATTCATCGCATCGATATCGAGCGGGCGGTACCAACTCGCGGTGTCATATCGCTCAAGCGGTGGCAAAAGCTTTCCACCATCTGCGATCTTGTAAATATAGGAGCGCGAGAGCGCCGAGAACCGTGCATGGAAATGTGATGGAGCTTTCGAAATGGAGTGGATGCGGATCTCTTCGGTCAGCATTCGGTTTAAGCGATAAGTGATGTCAGCGAGGTCCCATTCATTTGCTTGATGATCGCGTTCGGGAAGATCAAAATGAGCTACTTGATTCGATGCATGAACCCCCGCATCCGTTCTTCCGGCGACTTGCAAAGAAATCGGATTTCTTGTGAGCGGTTCTAACGCTGATTCCATTTCTCCTTGGATGGTGCGTTGGTCGCGTTGTTTAGCCCAACCAGAGAAGTTGGTCCCGTCATAGGAGAAATCAATCCGGAAACGAAGAAACCCACTCTCAGGGTTGAGAGTGGGTTCATTCATGATGCTCTGGTGGAGTTATTTCTGCAGTTACTCCGAAACTAGCGCGATCACGGCCATCGGGGCGCTATCGCCTTTGCGTGGACCGATCTTTGTGATGCGGGTATAGCCACCTTCACGAGTGGCATAGCGTGGTGCAATCTCCGTGAAGAGATTGTGGACCACGGTCTTGTTTGCGATCTGCGCCATGACGAGTCGGCGAGATGCAAGGTCACCTTTTTTCGCAGAGGTAATGATCTTCTCTGCGAGTGGACGAAGGCGCTTGGCCTTCGCCTCGGTCGTGGTGATCTTGCCATTCTCGAAGAGTTGCTCAGCGAGAGTGCGCAGCAAGAGCCTTTGGTGTGATGGTCCTGCTCCGAGGCGAGGACCCTTCGTTGGCTTTGGCATGATGCTTTCTCCTTATTCGCTTCTCTTCTTTATTCCTCGGTCGCCTCAACGCCGTAGTTTGCGTGTTGAGTTGGATCGAATCCTGCTGGGCTGTCCTTAAGTTGAAGACCCATTGAGTAGAGCTTGGCCTTCACTTCATCGATTGACTTTGATCCGAAGTTACGGATATCCATCAAATCAGCCTCAGAACGAGCGATCAATTCACCAACGGTGTGGATCCCTTCGCGCTTGAGGCAGTTGTAGGAACGAACTGTGAGATCGAGGTCCTCGATTGGAAGAGCCATATCTGCAGCGAGTGCTTGGTCTTGAAGTGATGGACCAAGGTCGATTCCCTCTGCATTGACATTGAGTTCACGTGCGAGTCCGAAGAGCTCGACAAGTGTCGCACCCGCAGATGCCATCGCATCACGAGGCAACATCGACTTCTTCGTCTCGACATCGAGGATCAACTTGTCGAAGTCAGTGCGCTGTTCGACACGAGTTGCTTCGACCTTGTAGGTCACGCGAAGCACTGGTGAATAGATGGAATCGACTGGGATTCGACCAATCTCTGCACCGATCGCCTTGTTCTGGACAGCAGAGACATAACCACGACCGCGCTCAATGGTGAGTTCGATCTCGAGGTTTGCTTTACCGTTCAAAGTCGCGATGTGAAGTTCTGGATTGTGAACCTCGACGCCTGCAGGAACTGCGACATCTTTACCGGTGACAGCACCTTCGCCACTCTTTCGGATGTAGGCGGTCGCTGGCTCATCACTCGATGATGAGAAGACGAGATTCTTCACGTTGAGGACGATCTCGGTGAGATCCTCCTTCACGCCTTCTAGCGTGGTGAACTCATGAAGGGCCCCATTGACTCGAACGCTTGTTACGGCTGCGCCCGGAATCGATGAGAGCAAGGTTCGGCGGAGTGAATTTCCAAGGGTGTAACCGAATCCTGGCTCGAGCGGTTCGATGATGAACCGTGACCGGTACTCGCTTACTACTTCCTCGGTAAGGACTGGACGTTGTGCAATGAGCACTTGTTTCCTCCTGGTTTCTTGGACATCCGCTATTTGATGTCCCTCTGTTGTCTGCCGTTCTTTAGTTTTTACTGCTTTTACTTCTAGGCCGCCCTCGACACTTTAAGTAACGAGGGCGGAATACTCTTACTTGGAGTACAACTCGACGATCAGCTGCTCTTGCACCTGAGTGTCGATGATGGATCGGTTCGGTAGTGAGTGAACCAAGATGCGCATCTGTGATGGCACAACCTCAATCCACGTCGGAACAGACTTCTCACCGAATTCAGCGCTTGCGACGATGAATGGTGTGAGGTCATGTGAGTCTTTGTGAAGATCAATCACATCGAATGGGCTGACTCGGAAGGATGGGATATCAACCTTCTTGCCATTGACCAAGAAGTGGCCGTGGCGGACGAGTTGGCGTGCCATGTCGCGGCTCTTTGCAAAGCCTGCGCGATAGACGACATTGTCGAGACGAGTCTCAAGCAGGATAAGAAGGTTCTCACCAGTCTTACCAGCAAGACGTGATGCCTCGCCGTAATAGTTGCGGAACTGCTTCTCGAGTACACCGTAGATTCGCGCGCACTTCTGCTTCTCACGCATCTGGAGTAGGTACTCAGATTCCTTTGCACGAGCGCGACCATGTTGACCCGGTGGGTATGGCCTCGACTCAATTGGACACTTTGGTCCGTCGCACTTGGAGCCCTTAAGGAAGAGCTTCACTTTCTCACGACGGCAACGCTTGCAATCTGCGCCGGTATAACGAGCCATGTCTCTCTCCTCTCCTTAGACTCTTCGTGGTTTCGGTGGACGGCAACCGTTATGCGCTGCTGGTGTCACATCAGAGATGGAACCAACTTCGAGTCCGGCTGCTTGAAGTGAACGAATCGCAGTCTCACGACCAGAGCCAGGGCCCTTGACGAAGACATCGACCTTACGAACGCCGTGCTCCTGCGCTTTTCGGGCTGCTGCTTCTGCGGCAAGACCGGCGGCGAATGGAGTCGACTTACGTGAACCTTTGAATCCGACGCCACCAGATGAAGCCCAAGCAAGGACTGCGCCGGATGGATCGGTGATTGAAACGATGGTGTTGTTGAAGGTGCTCTTTATATGAGCATGACCAAAGGAGACGTTCTTCTTCTCCTTCTTACGCGCCTTCACCTTCTTTGCAGCAGGCTTTGCTGCAGCGGTCTTTGCCGCGGGCTTAGCGGTTGCCATTACTTGGTCTCCTTCTTCTTACCTGCGATTGCAACACGTGGACCCTTACGAGTACGTGCATTTGTATGTGTGCGCTGACCGCGAACAGGAAGACCCTTGCGGTGGCGAATACCTTGGTAGGACTGGATATCAACCTTGCGGCGGATATCGGATGCAATCTCTCGACGGAGATCACCTTCGATCTTGTAGTTCGCTTCGATGTATTCACGAAGTTTGATCAAGTCAGGCTCTTGAAGATCCTTGACTCTGATATCGGGAGATATGCCAGTGGCTGCGAGAGTCTCACTCGCGCGAGTCTGACCAATCCCGAAGATATAGGTGAGCGCGACCTCAAGGCGCTTTTCGCGCGGCAGGTCGACGCCAACTAAACGGGCCATGTGTGCCTTCTTCTTTTCTCATCCGAAAGTCCTGTGCGATGCATTCCGAGAAAGTCTCTCGGCTCCCGCTTTCGGTCAGGAGGTCAGGCTTTTGGCCTGTCACATCACTCGTTCGATATTAAGTTGTACTGACTTTCTTTCTTGAAAACTATCCCTGACGTTGCTTATGGCGAAGGTTGTCGCAGATCACCATGACGCGACCGTTACGACGAATGACTTTGCACTTGTCGCAAATCTTCTTCACGCTTGGTTTGACCTTCACGATCCTTCTCCTCTTTGACGCTCTCGTGTACTTCTTTATTACTTGTAGCGATATGTGATACGACCTCGAGTGAGGTCATATGGACTTAGTTCTACGATCACACGATCAGCAGGAAGGATGCGGATGTAGTTCTTTCGCATCTTGCCTGAGATGTGTGCCAGCACAACATGCCCATTGGTCAACTCCACGCGGAACATCGCGTTAGGTAGAGCTTCTGCCACAGTGCCTTCGATTTCGATGGCGCCGTCTTTTTTGGCCAAGCGTTACCCACACAATCTTCTGCTCGAACTTCTGGTGATTTCGGGAGTATTCCGACAATCGCCGCCCCGGCTCGGGGCAGACGCAGGATTCTAGGCGAGGGCGTGTCGGAAGGGAAATTCGAGTCTGGCGCTAGCCGGCGGTGGTAAAAGCCTGAGCGCTACGCCCGAATTCCAGGGCCGATAGCTCCGCTCTTCCAAGGAATTCGGCCTGATGGTCGATAGTCGCACTTTTGGCTATCTCCCGATCCCCTGTGATGGCCAGTATCCGCAGGTAACAATCGCGCATCGTCGCGATACTTCCCGCTTTCGTTCCATCAGGTAGATACGCAGCCCCATCTTTGTTGATCGCACCTCGTGGCAATTTGTGATCTCTATTTGAAGCAATCGAATCTGTGACTGCGGCTACCCTTTCTGGAGCGAGTTCAATTACCTCGGCGATCTTCTCATCAGAGAGATGTTGACCATCTACGATCATCTGAATCAGGCAATCACTCTCCTCCAGAGCGACCCTCGCTAAATCTTGAGAGCATCTATTGAAGATATGCGTAATTGAGTCTGCTCCAGAATCGAAACCTTCTCGCGCAATCTCTGCACTCGCATCACTATGTCCTAGCGATACATGAATTCCAAGAGCGCTCGCGAAGCGAATCACTTCAAGTGCGCCAGGAAGCTCTGGTGAAATGGTCATCATCGAGATGGTGCCGGAAGATATGAGCGCTCGAAAAATCTCGAGCTCTGGCATCACTAGTGAGTCGATGGGGTGAGCGCCCCGCATCGAAGGATTGAGAAACGGACCTTCCAGATGAATCCCAAGAATCTCAGCAGAACCATCCTGAATTTCTCGCCTCGCTGACTC
>SYAN01000013.1 GCA_005787575.1 Actinomycetota bacterium
ACTTTCGGGCTACAAGCATTGGTAACTCTCCTGGTCATCATGGATCCACCTGGAGCAACGCCGCTATTCCTCACATTAGTTTCGGCAAGGCCAATGCGAGAACAACGGAAATTAGCTTGGCAAGCAGCAATGACTTCATTCATAGTCATCACAATCTTTGCCATCTTCGGACAGTGGATCCTCGATTACTTGAAGATCTCGCTCCCAGCGTTGAAAGGAGCCGGTGGTCTTCTTCTTTTGCTTGTCGCACTGGAACTCTTGAAGGGAGATGGAAGCCGCAGAGATGAGCGTCGTAGTGGGAATGTGGCTCTAGTTCCGCTTGGTACACCACTATTAGCGGGCCCAGGAGCGATAGTTGCGATCATGCTCTTTGTCCAAGAGTCGAGTGCTTCGGGCGATCAGATGAGCAAGTCTTTAGCGCTCGCTCTGGCGGTCATCATCGTCCATCTCATCATCGGTATAACTTTGATGTTCTCCACAAAGATAGTCAGAGTCATCAAGGAATCCGGCGTGGAGTTACTTGCTCGAATCGCTGGTTTATTGCTGGCAGCGATTGCGGTAGAGATGTTGGTATCGGCTATCCGGGAGTTCTTCCCCACGATCTAGCGAAGAATTAGAGAGTAGCGAAGCCTACTTTTCTCTCGGTAGGAGCGGCTATCTCAACAAAGCCAATCTTTCCGGCCGGGACAATGACCTGTCGACCCCGAAAATCTGAGAGCACCAGCGGTGTGGAAGATGCCATTGCTTCGTTTACTGCATCAATCACTGCGTCACGGGTCGAATCGCTCTCGAGCACTATTTCTCTCGCGGTATCGGTAACGCTAATTCGAATTTCTATCCGCGCAGTTTCTGGACTTTTTTTGGTGGCCATAGCTCTGATTGTAGTCAGCTAACTCTGACGGGGAAAACCAGAAATACCTCGCCAGATGAGATTTGAGACAAAGGCGACAGCTTCTTCTTTGCTCAAGGATCCATCACGATCTAGCCAATGACGAGCAGTGATCTGAGCGTTTCCAATGATGCCGATGGCAAGCAACATCGAAGCCTCTTTGCTTAAGCCTGTATCGATAGAGATTACTGCAGAGACAGCCGCAGCACAGTCGTAGGTCATTCGATTGAGTCGCTCGCGGACCTGTGGCTCGATGCTCATATCACTCTCAAATAGGAGTCGAAATGCCCCACCCTTATCATCAATGAAATCAAAGTAAGCCTGGATTGTCCGGCGCACGCGATTAGAGTTATCACTCGTCGAAGCAATTGCCTTTTGGATTGCGAAAACAAGGGAATCAATATGAGTATCAAGCACTGCCAAATAGAGATCTAGCTTCGAGGGAAAGTGCTGATATAGAACTGGTTTGCTCACGCCGGCACGAACGGCAATCTCATCCATCGATGCAGCGTGATAACCAGAGAGCGTGAATGCTTCTAGGGCTGCGGTGAGCAGTTGTGCTCGACGTTCGTCTCTAGGAAGACGTCCCTTATCTGCCTTATCTCTGGGTTCTATGGAATCGTCAGACTTAGAATCATTCGACTTAGAGTCAACGACTTTGAGATTCTCTGATCTCTTCTCGTGCGATGCGCTGGCCGATGGGGTCATGAGTGTCATAGTAATACCAATACTGATGTCCAAAGCAATACCAGTCGCAAACCAGTGGCAAACCAGCAATGAACCCTTGAGCGTGAAATAGGCTTCACAGCAACAAGGCGATTAGACTTCACGCTCATGTCACGATTGCCATCTTTGATGCTTGTGCACGCGCATCCAGATGATGAAACCATAAACAATGGCGTGACCATGTCTCACTACGCCAAGCTTGGACATAAGGTCACATTGATTACCTGCACACGTGGTGAAGAAGGAGAGGTCCTAGTCCCAGAACTCGCGCATCTTGCAAGCTCTGATCAAGACAGACTCGGTGAACATCGTGAAATTGAGCTAGCGGATGCTATGCGTGTTCTTGGTGTCAGTGATTTTCAATTCTTAGGATCAGGAAGAGTCAGGTATCGAGACAGCGGAATGATGGGCTCTGATCAAAACCAGAGAAAAGATTCGTTCTGGCAAGCTGATCTTGAGGATGCGGCCTCCCATTTGGCAGAGACGATGTTGGAAGTCAGACCCGATGTCTTGATTACATATGACGAATTCGGTGGTTATGGCCATCCTGATCACATCAAGGCGCATCAAATTGCGATGCGTGCGGCGGAAATGATCCGGGATAAGTGGGAGATTCGAAAGATCTACTGGAACACCATTCCGATTTCAATCATTGAAGCTGGAATAAGCGCGATGAAGGAAGTAGGAAGTGATTTCTGGGGTGTGGAAAAGGCAGAGGACTTTCCATTTGCCAAGCCTGATGAATTAGTAACTACGGTAGTGAGCAATGAGTCGCTGGTTGACTTGAAAATGCAAGCAATGAAGGCCCATGCCACACAGATCACCGTCGATGGACCTTTCTTTGCCCTTTCAAACAACCTCGGCGTCAAAGTCTGGGGTCAAGAGTTCTATACCTTGGTCTACGGAGAAAAGTCAGGACCGTTCGACGCACAGGGAAGAGAAGTCGATATCTTCTCCGGGCTCTCATGATCAAATCACTTCTACGTGCGATATCGATCTCAGCACTCCTCCTTGTGGTCGGAGTATTCCTGCATAACACCATCTCGCCTTACGGGCTCTTCCTCGCGATTGCGGTTGGACCGCTTGGGATTAGATTTATCGCAAAGGGAGCTATCTCTAAGTTAGAGCCAATAGTTGCTGCGATCATCTGGTTTGTACTGCTTTATCTTGCGAGCACTAACCGGAATGGAAATGAGATCTTGGTACAGGGAGATACCAATGGCAACGCCTTCATTGTTGGTAGTAGCGCGTTAATCCTCTTGACCCTGATCACCTTTCTAAACAACCGCAGAAGTCCTAAGTAACCTCTATTTCCAATCCCAGACTTGTCCATCCAGTTCATCCCTTACTTCAATCCCTCGTTCGGCCAGAAGTTCGCGCAATCGGTCACTCTCGGCATAGTCCTTTGAGGCACGAGCTTGGATTCGAGCTTGGAGAAATCCTGAATCCTCCTGACTTAGTTCTCGCTTAGGTTGGATATCGACGCGCATCAGATCAAGGCCAAGCAATCGATCGGCGATTGCAAAGATTTCTGATTTGCAGGTTTCATCGAATGAATCGTCTTTTTCAAGTGAGCGCAACCGTTGTAGCGCTCGTGGAGTATCGAGGTCCTGCGCGAAATCAGATGCAATCTCGTCGATGATCAAAGTTGCTTGGGGGCTGGGTTGGTGCGAAGTGGATAGAGCTTGGTTTGCAAATCGCTCTCGCCACCTTCGAAGTAAGCGATCGGCAGCTGTGATTGATGCCCATGAGAGATCCATCTGACTTCGATAGCGATTCTCTAAGAAACAGAAGCGAACTGCCAACGGGTCCAATCCTCTTGCAATTACATCTGAGAGTAGGACAACGTTCCCCGCGCTCTTGGACATCTTCCTTCCTTCAAAGAGCAGGTGTTCGCCATGAAGCCAGAGATCTACTGCCTCATTCGTTGAATCGAGGTCCTTTGCTACGGGGTTGGACTGTGCCCGTTCATTCTCGTGATGGGGGAATCGAAGATCTATCCCACCGATATGCAGATCGATATGGCCATTGAGGAAATGAAGTGACATTGCTGAACACTCGATGTGCCAACCGGGAAAGCCCTTGCCCCACGGGGAATCCCAGATCATCTCTCTTCGGGCGCCAGCTGACTTCCAGAGTGCCCAGTCTGCATGAAAACGTTTTGCGCCGGCTTCAGTGAACTCATATCTGTGACCAGGCTTGAGATCGGAGAGTCGATTACCGCTGAGTGCTCCATAACTCTCAAAGCGCTCACTCGAGAAGTAGACCGAACCATCCTCACCTTGATAAGCAAGGCCTTTATCCATCAATAGCGAAATGTGTTGATGCATCATCTCAATACATTCACTCGCGCGTGGGTAATGTTCAGCCTTCTTTATCTTGAGCAGGGCGAGATCTCTATGGAATTTAGATTCATATTCGCGTGCAATCTCAAAGGGATCGCGCTTTCGTTCCTTAGACTCCTTCAAGATCTTGTCCTCATCAAAGTCTTCGCTCATATGTCCCACATCAGTGATGTTCTGAATAACCTTGACTTTGAATCCTGCAAATTCAATCGAACGCCGAACCAGGTCAGTTAGAAGAAATGTCCTCAAGTTTCCTACGTGGGCATCGCGATAAACGGTGGGTCCGCAGCAATAGATTCGAACCTCTTTGTTATCGCTACTTTGGATCTGGCGCACTTGTCGCGAGAGGGTGTCGTAGATACTGACTCCAGTTCCCCTCCCGCCTTCATTCATATTTTTCTCGCCATCTGCGAGTGAACGTGCAGTAGCGCTCTTAGGGAGGACCTCGCGGAATGCAAAGATTGCAGCGGGCTCGAAAGCCACAATCGAGCCATCTCTTCTTTCAACCTGATCTGCGGCAACCAATGTTCCAAGCAAGTCTCGGTATCCCCCCGCGGCCTCATGAAGGCGGATGCTGACCCGCCGGCCGATGAGTGAGGCAAGAGCGTGATGGTCTCGGCCACGCACCTGGCCTTTGGACTCTCCACTCATCGGGCTCATGAGGGGAAGGTTATGCGAGAATGTCGCACCGAACATTGAGAGAATCTCAACCCCTGAGCCGAAAGGAATCTCTTTCGATGACATATGTAATCGCCGAGCCATGTATCGATGTGAAGGATAAATCGTGCATCGAGGAATGCCCAGTGGATTGCATCTATGAGGGCGGAAGGATGCTCTACATCCAACCCGATGAATGTGTGGACTGCGGGGCTTGCGAACCCGTCTGCCCGGTCGAGGCGATCTATTACGAAGATGATGTCCCTACCCAATGGAGCGAATTCAAGGGATATAACTCGGACTTCTTCGATGAGTTAGGTTCACCTGGCGGAGCCGCAAAGGTGGGGCCAACCGGCAAAGACCACCCAGTAGTCCTTCAGATCCAGAAGAAGCCGGAGAGCAACTGAGCACCTCTGACTTTGCGTTGCCAGATTTCCCTTGGGATCTCTTGGCCCCATACGGTGTGAAAGCAAAGAGTCATCCTGACGGTGCGATTGACCTTTCGCAGGGGACTCCTGTCGACCCAACACCAGATTTCATCCAGCGAGCTCTCCAAGAAGCATCAAATGCCCCTGGCTACCCGGTGACCACGGGTTCTGCTGAACTTCGAAGCGCAATCGCCTCGTATTGCCGTGAGGTTCTCGGTGCGCAAGGTGACTTTGATGTACTACCTGTTATTGGCTCAAAGGAATTTGTCGCATGGTTACCATTCATGTTGCGAAGCAAGCGAGTTTTGATTCCAGAGATTGCTTATCCCACCTATCGTGTTGGTGCAATCATTGCTGGTTCTCATGTGGAGGAAGTCGGTATCGAAGCAACCATGTGGAATTCGCAACCTGGTGATTTGATCTGGGTTAATACTCCCTCGAATCCAACGGGGCGGGTTCACAGCGTCGATGAGATCAAAAAAGCTATGGAACATAGATCTGTTGGCGCAGTCGTTGCTGTTGATGAGTGTTACTTCTCATTTGGTGACGCCAAGAAACCGATATCGACTTTTTCTCTCACAGAGGGAAATAACAGGAACTTTCTCACAGTGCATTCCTTATCCAAGCGTTCCAACCTAGCTGGGTATCGAGGTGCGTTTGTTGCGGGAGATCCAGATCTGATCTCTCGTCTCCTTGAGATTAGGAAGCATGCTGGGATGATGGCGCCAACTCCAGTTCAACATGCAGTTTCAGTTGCACTTGGCGATGAGGCTCACGTTGAGAAACAAGCAAAGCTTTATGCGCAGCGGAGACGGCGCCTTACTCCAGCTCTTGCGCGGAAAGGATTTCGGGTAGACCACTCCGAAGCGGGGCTTTATATCTGGTGCTCAAATGGCGCAGAGGACTGGGCACAGGTGGCGTGGTTTGCAGATCGCGGCATTCTGGTCACGCCGGGGAACTTCTATGGCAAGGGCGGTACTAGCCATATACGAATTGCACTCACCGCTACTGATTCAAAGGTCGATGAGGCAATCGAAAGGATTCTTGCTTCCTAGGGCTTTTGGAAGAATTACGGTTTAAGGACAATAGAGAAAATAGAGAGGAGGGGCAGAAATGGCTAGCCATGTCGCAGCAATTCTTCTTGTTGGTGGTCGTGGCACGCGTCTTGCTCCTCTTACCAATCACGCACCAAAACCTATGCTTCCTGTCGGTGGTGTCCCTTTCACCTTGCATCAAGTTCTTCAAGCCAGAGAAGCTGGTGTAACGGAAGTAGTTCTTGCAACGAGTTATCTCGCCGAGGTTTTTGAGCCTTACTTTGGCGATGGTTCTAGATTCAATATGAAGATTCGATATGCAATCGAGCGAGAAGCGCTAGGGACTGGTGGTGGCATTCGAAATGCAGCATCGCTACTAGATATAGGAAGTGAAGGATCAGTCGTAGTCTTCAATGGTGATGTCCTTTCCGATCACGACTTGATTGGTCAGATCAATGAGCATCGTGAAGTTGATGCAGATGTAACGCTCTACCTGACAAAAGTTCCTGATGCTCGACCTTTCGGAGTGGTACCGACCGACGCATCTGGGTGGGTCACTGATTTCTTGGAGAAGATGGAGCGCCCGATAACGGATCAAATCAACGCCGGATGTTATGTATTCAAAAGGAGCGTGATTGACGAGATCCCGAGTGCGCGAGTGGTCAGTGTTGAGCGCGAGACTTTCCCCACATTGTTACGAGAAGGTCGAAGGATCCGAGGATTTGTCGACAATGGCTATTGGCGCGATATTGGAACTCCCAGCGCTCTGATTGCAGCGTCGGCTGATCTGATCACGGGGCGATTTCACTCACCAGCTACACCGATGAGTAACTCACCAAGTGGTCGTGGATTGATTGAATCTTCAGCAAAAATCGCTGCGAATTCAGTGATTGATGGTGGTTCGGTAGTCCTTGCAGAGGCAGAGGTTGGACAGAACTGCACCATTCTTTCAAGCATCGTTGGTGTCGGAGCGAAGATTGAAGATGGAGTGACGATTGAATCTGCCTTCGTCGCGCCGGGATCGCGAATCACCCTTGACAATTGCCAGGGAGAAGTCCTCGGTTTCTGACCCCAATTCATACTTGACTTACCCGTGTTACATGCGTGTAATTCAGCCTAGTTAAGGGGCCAGCTTGGCCCCTTGTTTGCGAATGGGAGTGTCGCTGGCATGCTCAAACCCTCGACCGGAGATGTCAATCCGCGGCGTGATGGAAGTTATCGAGAGACTGGTCCCAGTGTTCAGTTAGGAAGTGGGGAGATCCTTGAACTGTCTTGGCAGGAGCGGGCTCTCTGTGCTCAAACTGATCCAGAAGCTTTCTTCCCTGAAAAAGGTGGCTCCACTCGCGAAGCAAAGCGCGTATGTATGTCATGCGAAGTTCGAGCAGAGTGTCTCGAGTATGCGCTGGCACATGATGAGCGCTTTGGAATTTGGGGCGGGCTATCAGAGCGCGAACGTCGTCGCCTCAAGCGCCGTCCAGCGTAACTCGCACTCTCCGCTCTTCTCGAATCTGTCTATTGACGCCCTGAAATATTTCTTATCTCAATTTTTTTCTAACTTTTCCTTTGATGGTTCTCGGCATAACTCTGTAGGTCAGCGATGACTCGAGTCACTGCGATTCTCATCTCTCATGACGGTGCGACGTGGTTGCCCCAGACCGTTGCGGCATTGGCGTCCCAGAGTCATCCCATAGATCGCATAGTCGCAGTAGATACTGGTTCAACTGATGACTCAGTGAGATTGTTACGTAGCGCAGGAATTCACATCATTGAATCCAGACGCGGGATGGGGTTTGGCGAAGCAGTCCAGGTTGCCGTTGATGCAACACCTGCTTTCGTAGCTACGCAGTCGAAAGGAAAGAGTCTGCCTTCATCTTCTGGATCGAATTCACAGAAGATCGAAGAACCAAATGTGGAGCAAGAGGTTCAGGAGTGGCTCTGGATCGTGCACGACGATTGCGCCCCGGCCAAGGATGCGCTAGAGCGACTACTTGCCGGAGTTAAAGAGAAGCCACAGGTAGCCCTTGCTGGACCGAAGCTTCGAGGTTGGCACGATAGAAAGCATCTACTTGAACTCGGAGTAAGTATCGCGACCAATGGCGCGCGATGGACTGGTCTGGAATATCGAGAGCAGGATCAGGGTCAGCATGATGATGAACGCGATGTGCTCGCAGTAAGCACCGCTGCGATGTTGATACGCCGGGAAGTTTTCACTGAACTAGGAGGCTTTGATCCCAAACTCTCGCTTTTCCGAGATGATGTTGATTTAGGTTGGCGAGTTCGAGCGGCGGGTCACTCGGTTCTTGCAGTTCCTGAAGCCATTGCTTATCACGGTGAAGCGGCATCTAATGAGCGACGTTCCATCGATGTCGATGATGCGCTTTTACACCGGCCACTTCTACTCGATCGAAGGCATGCCGCTTACGTCCTTCTGGCTAACGCCTCCTTGATCTTTCTACCAATTCTTGCACTCCAACTGCTCCTTAGCGCTTTGGCCAGATCTATGGGATATCTCATAGCAAAACTTCCTGGATATGCACTTGATGAGTTGGCCGCAGTCGCACTAGTTCTTATCAAGCCGCAAGAGATATTCGCTGCCCGAAAAGAACGTCGGCGCCAACGGTTGATTCCGGGATCAGCAATCAGGACATTTCTCCCGCCGCGAGGTTTTCAATTCCGCCTCGCTTTCGAGAGGGCGCGCAATGCATTCGAGCGATACCTTTCCAGGCGAATCCCTTTTCAACTCCTCCCAAATGAGAGTGAAAGTTCAGTCCTAGACATCAATGATGAAAAACTGGAAGAAGAGGAGATCTTTACTGAGCGTAAATCTACAATCCGCACGCTCTTAACCCGACCACTCTTTCTTTTCTCTTTAGCAGTGGTATTTCTTACCTTGATAGCCTCGCGCAATCGCCTTGGGGCGATTGAGGGTGGAGCCCTTCTCCAATCACCATCATCGGGCTGGGACTTGATAGAAAAGTATCTTGAGTCTTGGCATCCGATCGCCCTTGGCTCTAGCGCGAATACGCCAACGTGGATTGCTCTGGTGGGTCTTGCCTCAGCCCTACTGCTCGGGAATTTGAAACTGCTGATCGCACTCTTCTTCTTCGCTGCGATTCCACTCGCGCTCTGGATCGGATATCGATTCGCAAAGGCATTCACTACATCCACGTTGATAGCTCTCATGGCAGCAATTGCATTCGCTTTCTCACCACCGATACTTCATGCCGTCACTCACGGATTAATAGGGACTCTGGTCATTGCCTTGATCACTCCACTCTTGATCAGATCAATGATGAACGCTGGCGTGATAGAACATTTGAGCTGGCGAGCAGTAGCTGCACATGCTCTTCTCTATGCGATAGCTCTTGCCTTTTCGCCACCTGCATTTATAGTTCTCGGTGCCTGGCATTTCCTAACTTCAGCCATACAGACCATCGGTGAGTTCCGTAAACGATTGATGGGAGCGAACAGCGACCTTGACCTAGTGATCACAAGAATTGTGAAGCGTTCGCTCATCCTGGTTGGTGCGATTGCGATAAATATCCCTTGGTCACTCGAGCTTTTGGCGCATCCTTCGCGCTCTCTACTTGAACCTGGTGTCAGCCTCGAGGGCGCTCATGAACTCCTCCTCATATTCGGTAATCCAGGCTTGAGCTTTGCAACCCTATCGGCTGCACCAATCATCATGATGATTGCTCTCTTTCGTCGTGACTGTCAAGCAATCGCTTTGATCGCCCTCTTCGTCTTTTCTGTCATCGCCCTCCTTTCACTCTTTTCAATCGCCGGACATGGCAGTAGCCAACTCGTCGCACCTTCACTTGGTGGCGCCGCGATTCTCTTCATCGCACTCTCCATTGTCGCTGGGATTCGGCTTCTTGAACTTGTTCTACCTCAGATACGCGAATCCGCCCTCAACTTCAGACATTTCGCCGCTGCTGCAATTGCGATTTCAGTTCTCCTCACTTCACTCTCTTCCATCATTTGGTGGATAGGTCCCGGAGCAGATGGACCAGTTCGAAACGAGGAGACCTTTTCCGTTCCGGCATTCATCATCGCCAATGCAACGACGCAAGAGCGATATAAGTCTCTGCTTATTCGTGAACGCGAGGGAAGGTTGCTCTATTGGGTCGTGCGAGATAAGCCGTTGGAAATCGGGGATTCGGATATTGTCTATGGCAGCAGTGAACCCATTGAAGAAGCCGTTGCCGGATTAGTGACTGGCGCTGGTATTGAGAGTAGTTCTATTTTCGGTGACTATGGAATTCGATATCTATTCTTGACTCAACCAGTCAATAAGTCCCTCGCTCGAACCATTGACGGAATCGGGGGTTTCACCCGCGCGAGTTCGACTGATGCTGGAATAGTTTGGAAGGTTGTTGGTGCATCTTCCAGAGTCTCGTTATTACCCGATGTTCTTGATGATGGTGAGAGCGAACTCTCAATTTCTCTTGGAAGCGAAGAACTTCTCGCAGAAGGAACACTCACTCGGTCAGGGACAGTCACCATCGCCGAACGCTTTGACGATCGCTGGCGGATGTTGGTCAATAACAATCGCGTTGAACTTACTCGAGGTGTCTCAGGACTGCCGCAATTCGAGATTACGTCCTCACTTCTTAGCGAAGGTGGAGACTTCATCATCTATCACGACGGGACTTCTCGACGCGGTTGGCTCTCGCTCCAATTCATCGCATTGGCGACTGTTGTGATTCTGGCTCTGCCATCAAGGCGACGTAGAAGTGATGTGCCAATCGAGGAGCTGTCGTGAGTTCTCAGGGCACTGTGCGAAGAAAATCCTTTCGAAGTTGGCGACTTCAAAGTGCTCTCCTTCTGATTGGATCGCTTCTGATTTCGTTTGTTGCCTCGCGGCAAGGGGATCCAAGTGCTCAAGTTGAGCGCACCGCCTCTATTCCTGCGACAGTCTGTCCAAATCTTGGTGGAGATGCGAGGACAGTGGCGCTACTTCCAAGTGCAGCGACAAAAATCAAAGATGCCAAGAGTAGGAAGATCAATTTCGCAAAGGCAAAGAGCAATCCCTATCTACTCGCCCGTGGTTCGATTGTGGTCTCTGGCAGTGATGTCTCCTCAACTGTCATCCGATCACGTGCCGGCAAATTCACTTCCGCAACCACATGCCTTATTGGATCTGGCGATCAATGGTTCGTCGGAGGAAGTGGTGCATTGGGATCGACTGCGAGAATCTTGGTAATCAACTCAGGACTTAGTACTTCTACGATTGAGATCCGCTCTTTTGGGAAATCAGGAAAGTCCGGTGAGAAAGTCATCGCTCTGCCGGCTGTCTCCCAGCGCGAAGTCCGTATCGATTCGCTCGCACCTGGCGAAGAAGTGGTGGCGCTAGAAGTGATTACCCGTTCGGGAAGGGTAAGTGCATTCCTCTTCGACCAGCGTGGCCGAGGTCTTAACTCTCTCGGTGGCGACTTCGTCTCATCAAGTGAGGCGAGCGAAAGATTGGTGATCACTTCAATTCCTGTTCGACATCGAGGTTCTGCAATCGCGACTCATCAACTTCATCTCATTGCCACAGGATCTAGGTCGGCGGTGGTTGATGTCGAGTTGGTTAGTGATGGAAGTCGTTTCACTCCGGTTGGTCTCTCTGATCGCACAATCGAAAGTCAGCGAGTTACCTCACTTCGATTACCAAAGGAGCTTGGAAAGCGACCAGCGACGTTAATCATCACGTCGACTGAACCAGTCGCAGCCTCAGTATTTACCAGCACTGGACGCGAATTTGCATGGTCTACACCATCGATTGCACTGAAGCGCCTTGGTTGGAATGTTGGTGGGTTAGAGCCAACGATCACTATGGTTGGCAAGAGTGTGAGAGTCACAGCGTTGGTCAAGCTTCGAAGTGGGAAAGTTCTCACCAAGAACCTCAATGGCGCGGAAGTAGTCCAGTGGAAGGTTCCACCCAATTCAAGATTGATCCGGTTTAGCAGTCTGGATCCGATTCACTTCGGGGCAACGTGGTCCAGCAGTGATGGATTCACAAGCGTTCCGCTCAATCCTGGCACTGAACTTGAGCGGGCAACGACACCGACATTCGATCTTGGCGCGCTCTTCGGTTGATTAAGTTAGTTCTACTAGGCTTTCGATATGTAGTGGTTAGGTAGTTGGTAGGTAGTTAGTAGGTAGTTAGTAGGTAGTTAGTAGGCAGATAGTAAGTACTTGGTTGGCTTTGAGTCAGAGTTACTCAGTAGCGATACTTCGTAATCGATACTGGTGGGGAAGGAGGAGGTGATGGGTAAGAGTGGTGGTGTGCGACGCTGTTCGAGGACCTCATGCAATGAACGTGCTGTTGCGATTCTCTCCTATAACTACGGTGATCAGGTAGCCCAACTCTCTCCGATTCAGGGATTAGTTGAACCACACACTTATGATCTATGTTCTCGCCACAGCCAATCGCTCAAAGTCCCAGTCGGTTGGAAGATCATCATCAATGAGATCGCCGACCAACCTCTCGCTTCTAATGAGGACTTCGCTGAAATCGCCAAAGCAGTCAGGGGTGTGCTCGAGGAAGATGTAGAAGCTGATTCTTCAGAGAGTAATCTTCAACCTGAATTGCGAAGACGCGGACACCTTCGAGCCCTCTAGAATTCGAAGATCGCCCAACGAAGAAGTAGGGGACTCATGATCAAGCCCGCGACCCTTGATCGCATCATCAAGGCGTATGACATCCGGGGTCTCGTCGGCTCCGAGATCAATGAAGAATTCACCTTCGCTGCCGGAAGTGCTTTCGCACGATTCCTTGAGATGGAGCGCGAACCTTCGAGAGTGGTCATTGGCGAAGATATGCGCCCTTCTTCGACGCCGCTTGCAGATGCATTCTCTGACGGGATAAATAGCCAAGGGCTAGATGTTCTTCGCATCGGATTAGCTTCGACCGATCAACTCTATTTTGCTTCGGGGGAGCTTGGACTTCCTGGAGCGATGTTTACCGCAAGCCACAATCCTGCCGAATACAACGGCATCAAACTCTGTCGATCGGGCGCGAAACCAATCGGTCAAGAATCTGGACTTGGCTGGATAAAGAGCGCAATACGCGAAGGAACCCCCATCGTAAATCGCCCACCGGGTCACAGTGAGAGTCGAGATCTCTTAGATGATTATGTCGAATTCCTCTTCTCACTTTTTGACATTGACTTCTCCAAGGGGAGAAAACTCCGACTCGTGGTTGATGCTGGAAATGGGATGGCTGGGCATACCGCACCAAAAGTCTTTGATCGAATCTCTGGTGAACTATTTCCACTGTACTTCGAACTAGATGGAACATTCCCAAATCATGAAGCCAATCCGATTGAGCCGGCGAATCTCACTGATCTTCAAAAAGCGGTGAAGCAGAAGAATGCAGATCTCGGTTTGGCCTTTGATGGAGATGCTGATCGTTGTTTCTTAGTAGATGAAAAGGGCGAACTGATTTCACCCTCTGCCGTTACCGCGCTTATCGCGGCTCAAGAACTGGAGAAGAGCCCGGGAGCAAAGATCATTTACAACCTCATCTCTTCGCGCGCGGTTGCCGAAGTGATCCAAGAAAGAGGTGGTGTTGGGATTCGAAGTCGAGTCGGACACTCCTTCATCAAGAAGTTGATGGCAGAGCACCGTGCGATTTTTGGCGGTGAACACTCAGGACATTTCTATTTCGAAAAGTTCTGGAACGCTGATTCAGGGATGCTCGCTGCTCTCTACGCCATCGCTGCTTTGAAAGCTACACGAAAGAGTATGAGTCAGATCCTCACTGATTTCGATCGTTATTTCCAAAGTGGTGAAATTAATAGCAGAGTCGATGATGTAGAAGGTGCGATGAAGCGGGTACTAGCCACATTCCCAGAGTCATCGCATAAACATGACCTTCTGGATGGACTCACAGTCGAGCCGAAAGATTCGAAGCAGTGGTGGTTCAATGTGAGAGCTTCCAATACCGAGCCGCTACTTCGCCTCAACGTGGAGGCTCAAGATGAGGCGAAGATGGTCGAGATTCGAGATCAAGTTCTCACTTTGATTCGCTAACAGGTAAGATTCAGCCTTCGCTCCGATAGCCGGGGCTACTTCTCCAACAAGGTATTTGAGGGGTTTTCCGTGAATCCAACGACCATGGCGCTTCCTAAGCACGATATCGCCGATGCCTCACTTGCAGCTGAAGGCAAGAAGAGAATCGAGTGGGCCGGGCGAAACATGCCAGTGCTCAAAGAGATCCGGGCTAGATTCGAGAAAGCAAAGCCCTTTGCCGGAGTACGCATCGCAGCGTGTATGCATGTGACTGCTGAGACTGCGAACTTGATGATCACTCTGAAGGCAGGTGGTGCAGATCTAGCGCTATGTGCCTCGAATCCGCTCTCTACTCAAGATGACACCGCTGCTGCCTTGGTCCATGAATATGGCATCTCAGTCTTCGCAAGAAATGCAATTGACCGTGATGGCTATTACGGTCACATCAACGCAGCTCTTGATATCGCCCCTCACCAAGTCTTTGATGATGGCTGCGACCTGGTCAATACCTTGCATACGACTCGTCGTGAGCTTCTCCCTGAGATCGCTGGTGGTTGCGAGGAGACCACAACTGGAGTGATTCGGTTGAAGCAGATGGCAAAAGATGGCGCATTGACATTCCCAATGGTTGCAGTCAATGACACAGATACCAAGCACATGTTCGATAACCGTTACGGCACCGGACAATCGACACTTGATGCGATATTTCGCGCTACCAATATCTTGCTTGCTGGAAAGACCATGGTTGTTGCCGGCTTTGGCTATTGCGGAAAAGGCGTGGCAGAACGTGCTCGTGGACTCGGCGCAGATGTAGTCGTCACCGAGATCGACCCAACGAAGGCGCTCGATGCGATGATGCAGGGATATCGAGTCATGCCGATGCACGAAGCTGCAAAGGTCGGGGATATCTTCATCACGGTCACCGGAAATAGAGATGTCCTTCGTGCTGAGCACTTCTCGCTGATGAAAGATGGAGCGATACTTGCTAACTCCGGCCACTTCGATATCGAGATTGATGTTGCTTGGCTTGAACAATATGCCAAGAAGAAGAATTCAAAGATCAGGCATCAAACTGATGAGTACGTCTTAGCTGATGACCGACGAATCTTGGTCGTGGCTGAGGGACGACTTGTGAATCTTGGCGCTGCTGAGGGACACCCGGCGGTAGTGATGGACATGTCATTTTCGGATCAGGCACTCACTGCAGAGTGGTTGGTAGGTACGGCGAAGACACTCACCCCTGGTGTGCACAATGTTCCGACGGAGATCGATAAGGAAGTTGCACGACTCAAGCTCAAGAGTCTTGGTGCTGAGATCGACACGCTTACCTCGGAGCAGGTTGAATACTTGAACTCTTGGGAGCACGGCAGCTAATGCCATCGGTTCTGGTCGTCGAGGATGATCAAGATCTCGCTGAGATGCTTGGGATCGTCCTCAACGGCGCCGGAATCGAAGTTGATCTTGTAAGCCGTGGCGATGAGGTCATGGATGTTTTTCGTAACAACCAACCTGACGTTGTCCTTCTGGATGTGATGCTCCCTGGCCTTGATGGAGTAGAAGTCTGTAAGGCGATTCGGGAAGAATCCCCTCGAGTTCCGATCATCTTCCTCTCCGCCAAGGGTGAAACAACTGACAAGATCAGCGGGCTTGATGCAGGAGCTGATGATTATCTCGTCAAACCAATGGAGCACTACTCAGAGTTAGTCGCTCGAATCCGTGCGCAGCTTCGGCGAAACTCACGGCAGTTAAGTGGTGCACTGACAATGGGTGACCTCAATATCGATCTCGTCGAACACACAGTGACTCGCGGAGGAAAGGCGATCGCTTTGACTCGGCTCGAGTTCGATCTCCTCGTGGCCCTTGCCAAAGAGCCCGGACGGGTCTTCACTCGAGAAGAACTGCTCCATGAAGTATGGGATTACCGTCACTCATCGGACACGCGGCTCGTCAATGTCCACATCCAAAGACTTCGAGCAAAGATCGAACATGATCCGGAGAATCCGCAACTGATTACCACGATTCGTGGTGTTGGTTATAAATCCGGCGTGCTCACGGTTCGCTAATTTCGGATCCAGATCACAATGCTTAAGCGCCCTTTCACGGCGCTTCGCCAATCCCTCGCGCTTCGCGTCGTAGTTATTGCTATCACCTTCTTCACAATCTCTTCAGGTGTAGTCGGGACGGTCATCTTCAATCAGATTCGAGATCGAATCATCGAAGACCGAATCGACAACTCCATCAATGAAGCAACTACGACGATTGCAGCAGCTGAATTCCGTTTCTCCATCATCCAAGGAACAGATACCTCCATTTTGGAGCGGACTTTCAACGACGTACTCCAGCTCGGCAATACCCCAGGTGCGCTTCTCTTCGGAAGGGAGATTGCGCTTGTGAAGAGCCCTGAGAATGAGATTGCAACCTTGGATTTCACAAGAACCTCAAACTTCCTCC
The DNA here is from genome assembly GCA_005787575.1 of Actinomycetota bacterium. Classification (GTDB taxonomy): domain Bacteria; phylum Actinomycetota; class Actinomycetes; order Nanopelagicales; family Nanopelagicaceae; genus SYAN01. The sequence goes on from SYAN01000013.1 coordinate 16,532, forward strand.
AACTCACTTCGATACCTTCAGATCTTCGAAGCGATCTTGTCGACTCTACGGAGGTGAAGTGGCGTCTCACTGAGATCACTTACTTGAGTGGTCGTTCTTTCCCGGGAGTGGCAATTGGCAGGAAGATCTTGGTTCAAGGCGCAGGGCCCTATGAGATGTATGTCTTCTTCTCCTTCAAGGGTCAGCAAGATTCGATCGATATTGTCGCTCGCGGTCTGCTTGTCGCGGGAATCCTGGTCTTCGTTCTGATTCTTGGAATTGCTGTATTAATTGTCAGAAGGGTTGTGGAGCCGATTCGAAGGATCGCAGTCACTGCCGAATCCTTCACGAGTGGGGATTTCTCCAAACGGGTAGATGTTGAAGGAGACGATGAGATTGCAGCGCTTGGACGGTCATTTAATGAGATGGCTTTCTCCATCCAACAACAGATCTCCCGGCTTGAAAACCTTTCAAGAATGCAACAACGATTCGTCTCCGATGTCTCGCATGAGTTAAGAAATCCTTTGACTACAGTGCGAATGGCGTCAGAAGTAATTCTTGCGGCCAAGAGTGATTTTGATCCGACGGTGGCAAGAAGTGCTGAGATCTTGATGACTCAGATAACTAGGTTCGATCAACTTCTCACCGACTTGCTTGAGGTGAGTCGATTCGATGCCGCAGTCGCCACTCTTGCATCAGAACCCATTGATCTTGCCGCACTTCTTCGTGAAACTATCGATGAGTTCGATCTACGTAGTACTCGCGTGGAAGTTCGCCTCATCCCCATGAGCGCCTCCACTGTGATTGCAGGCGATGCAAGGCGAGTCAAACGGATCATGCGAAACCTCCTCAGTAATGCCCTTGATCATGGTGAGGGTAAGGAGATCTTGGTGACGATTGAGCGAAAGGAGAGCAGCGTCGATCTCGGCTTTCGCGATTTCGGGGTTGGCCTCGAGCCGGAACAATTTGAGCGAGTCTTTGAGCGGTTCTGGCGGGCCGATGCATCAAGGTCTAGAGAGCGTGGCGGCACGGGACTCGGCCTTGCCATCGCAAGAGAAGATGCCAAGCTCCATGGCGGATCAATCCGAGTCTTTGGTGAGAAAGGTAGAGGAGCGCTCTTCCAAGTTACCTTGCCGATTGCTTCTGGGCAGCCGATTACTGATTCCCCAACTGACCTCCATGCACAGTTCGACTCTTTGGGTTGATTCACTCAGCAAGAGAGAAGTTTTACTAGATGAGTGGAAAGAGAATCGGTAGCTGAGTTCTTCTCATCGGCGATGCGGGGGCTTCGTTCACTTGTCTTTCCACCGTCATGCCCGCTCTGTGGCCTTGAGGATAGTGAAGGATGTCGAGAGTGCTTCGATTCGTGGCGAATCACGCCTGCAATTAGATTAATTGACGCAATTCCAATCTTCTCACCCGTCCTCTATGACACTCGCGCGAGATCAGTTGTGCTTGGGGCGAAGGAACGAAGTGAGCGTCTATCGCGATCATTCATCGTTGAGGCCATCTCATCTGTCATTGAGAGGATTGATCCGGGGAATGCGCTAGTACTGGTGCCGATTCCTTCTTCGAGGCGCGCCATGCGAAAGCGTGGTGATGATTTTCTTGCACGAGTGGTTGATGAAGTAGCGATAAAGAATCCCAGGAGATTGGGACGGCTCTCACTTTTGGACTTCAAAAAAGAAGTTCTTGATCAGAGTGGACTTTCGATCCAAAACCGAGCGAATAATCTCAACGGTTCGCTACACATATCGAAGAGAGTGCGCCATCAGCTGAGAGACCTTCCGCCACTTGTAATCATTGATGATGTGCTCACAACTGGTTCTACTATGCGAGCTGCGATAGCGGCGCTGCAAGCCGCGCCTGAATTGAGAATTATCGCTGGGGTGACGGCTTGCAGAAGTGATTGGTTCTAGTCTCACATCGCCTCATCGGTCCCAACAAATCCGAACGAGTCCCGACAAGTCCGAACACGTATTGGTGATCGAGAGCCTAGGGCCAGTTTTTGAGGATGATAAGCGTCACCTTCGAGTCAATCTGAGTTATTTATGAGGTTCCTTCGGCTCTAGGATATGAGCGTGGTGGCCGTTTTTGACAAGATTTTGCGCGCAGGTGAGGGCCGCATCCTCAAACGTTTGACCAAAATTGCAGAGTCGGTCAACGAGTTTGAGTCAGAGATTTCACAACTGAGCGACGGTGATCTTCGAGGTAAGACCGACGAGTTCAAGAAGCGCTACCAAGATGGCGAAGAATTAGATGAACTTCTCCCAGAGGCTTTCGCTGTGGTTCGCGAAGCGGCAAAGCGAACTTTGGGTCAGCGCCATTATGACGTCCAGCTCATGGGTGGAGCAGCATTACATCTAGGAAACATCGCTGAGATGAAGACAGGTGAAGGAAAGACACTTGTCTCGACTTTGCCTGCTTACCTCAATGCTCTCTCTGGTGATGGTGTGCATGTCGTCACCACCAACGACTACCTCGCTGAGCGAGACAGCGAATGGATGGGACGCATTCATCGCTTCCTAGGGCTTCGAGTAGGCGTGATCTTGGCTTCGATGACCCCAGATGAACGACGTGAGGCTTACCGTTGTGACATCACATATGGAACCAATAATGAGTTTGGATTCGATTACCTGCGCGACAACATGGCCTGGAACCTTGAAGGTTGCGTGCAACGCCAACACAACTTTGCGATAGTCGACGAAGTTGACTCGATTCTTATCGATGAGGCAAGGACTCCGTTGATTATCAGCGGCCCTGCGGATAAGGCGACGAAGTGGTACGTCGAGTTCGCCAATATCGTTTCTCGACTTGAACGTGATCACCATTACGAAGTTGACGAGAAGAAGCGCACGGTTGGTATCGTCGATGCTGGAGTAGCTAGGGTCGAGGAATTATTGAAGATAGAGAACCTCTATGAGTCGGTAAATACGCCTCTTATCGGTTATCTCAATAATGCAATCAAGGCGAAGGAACTCTTCAAGCGAGACCGAGATTATGTAGTTCAATCGGGAGAGTTGTTGATCGTTGATGAACATACGGGTCGAATCCTCGAAGGCCGTCGCTATAACGAAGGCCTTCATCAAGCGCTTGAGGCGAAGGAGCGAGTGCCAATCAAAGATGAGAACCAGACTCTCGCCACGATAACCCTACAGAATTACTTCCGGCTCTATGAGAAGTTGAGTGGCATGACCGGTACTGCAATGACCGAAGCCTCAGAATTCCTACAAATCTACAAGCTGGGTGTTGTTCCAATCCCAACGAATAAGTCGATGCAAAGAATCGACCAAAGCGATCTGATCTACAAGAATGAGAAAGCCAAGTTCCAGGCGGTGGCTGATGACATAACGGAACGCCATCGAAAAGGTCAGCCGGTACTTGTTGGAACAGTAAGTGTCGAGAAGTCTGAAGTCTTATCGGAGACGTTGAAGCGACGAGGAATCAAGCACGAAGTCCTCAATGCGAAGCAACATGCACGCGAAGCTGCAATCATCGCTCGGGCTGGAAAACTAGGCGCGGTCACTGTCGCAACGAATATGGCAGGTCGCGGAACCGACATCATGCTCGGAGGCAATCCTGAGTTCATGGCAGATTTCGAACTGCAACAGCGTGGAGTATCTCCCGTCGATAGTCCTGAGGAGTACGAGCGGACTTGGCCGATTGAGTTAGCAAAGCAGAAAGAGTTAGTAGCAAGAGAACACGATCAAGTCGTCGAACTCGGGGGCCTTTATGTGCTCGGCACCGAGCGCCACGAGTCGAGGCGAATCGACAATCAGCTCCGTGGTCGATCGGGTCGTCAGGGCGATCCAGGAGAGTCACGCTTCTATCTCTCCCTCGAAGATGACTTGATGCGCAGATTCAACTCAGTCCTGGTGGAAAGATTCCTTGGCGCTGCTGGCATACCTGATGACATGCCGATTGAATCGAAAATGGTTTCGAATGCAATCAAGTCTGCCCAGACTCAGGTAGAAGCCCAGAATTTTGAGATGCGCAAGAACGTTTTGAAATATGACGATGTGATGAACCGGCAACGTGAAGTTATCTATGGTGAGCGACGCGAGATCTTGGAGGGTCTCGAGCTCGCAGATCAGATTCAGGGATTCATCGACGACACCGTCTCTGCTTACATCCAGGCAGCGACCTCAGAGGGCTTTCCCGAGCAATGGGATCTTGATCAACTTTGGACTGCGTTCAAAGCGATCTATCCCGTCAGTTTCACCAAGGAGCAGGTAATTGCCCAAGTAGGTGAACTTGGTGGACTCGACCCAGACTTCCTACTCCAGCGCTTCCTCGAGGATATTCATGAGGCGTATGAGAAGCGCGAGGCAGAACTTACCTCTGCTGTGATGCGCGAACTTGAGCGAAAAGTATTGCTCTCAGTCCTCGATCGAAAGTGGCGTGAACATCTCTATGAGATGGATTATCTTCAAGAGGGAATCGGTCTTCGAGCTATGGCTCAGCGCGATCCACTCGTTGAGTATCAGAAAGAGGGCTACGACCTCTTTGTTGCGATGATGGATGCTGTCAAAGAGGAGACAGTTGGTTTCCTCTTCAATGTCGAGGTCAAGAGTGAAGCCGGTGAAACTGGCGCCATCGAAGCTAAGGGTGCCCAAGCAAAGGCGACGCAATACTCCTATTCAAGTAGTGAAGGCTCGGGATCTGGATCTGGCGGGAGCGTTACAGTCAATGGTCTCAAAGTCGATGGCGTTACCAGGAATTCCCCTTGTCCCTGCGGTTCGGGAAAGAAGTTCAAACGTTGCCATGGAGATCCGCGAAACCAGTAGTTGATCACGGAGTAGAACGCAGTGGTTCAATCACTGTGCAGAGCCATCTCTTATCTATCCCCTCAAACCTAAGGACGAGAGCGAGGATGCGCTCCCCCGTATCGATAGTGACAGTCACCTCGGCGAGGGATTCAAGTGGCTGACGGATATGCACTTTTCGAACTTTCGCACTCCTCTCGAAGAATTTAGTCATTGTGAGAAGTTGAGTGAAGGTAGCCCGGTGACACCACCTCGCAAGTTGTTGCGGAGAACGCCGCATCGACATTATCTCGATCAATCTCAGCACAAAATTCTTGACCCACTGTCTCAACTCAGGCAATTCGGATTGTGGCGTCGGAACCGGAGCAAATTCACTCTCATAGTGTTCGCCGAAATTCGATGGGATGAGGAAGAGTTTGCGTTTGATTCCGGGCTCATTCCTTCGCTCACGTGGTGGAAAAAGTGGAAGCATTGGTTCTTGCCAGTTTTGTGAACTCATCGGGTGAGAGTGGAATATTTACTGGTAAGACGAATCGACTAGAAGGTTGATTTCGACTCACCCTAAAAGGTGAGTGTGCATATGGAGCTGGGCTCACTACTCCTTGGCACAAATAATGCGCCATGAATCTCAGCAAGCGCGGTATCGCAGGACTCGTCTTGATAGTTGTGTCGATTATGGCCGCCGGTCTGATTGCTCGAAGTACTGATAAGACCTCGCTCTATTGGGTGGCAACGGGGGAGATTGCACCAGGGGATCGAATCAGTCCAGAACAAGTTGCCCCAGCAAGACTCTTCCTCCCAGGAAGGAGTGAGTATTACCTCGGAGCAGATGAGGATCTCACCGGCACGATTGCGACTGAATCCATCTCTCGGGGTGAAGCCTTGAATCGAAGCGATCTCTCCAGAGAATCTGATTACCGGTTATGGCGTCTGATTTCGTTAGATATTTCGAGCGCTGATCTTCCCTACAGCGCAGTCAAAGGGTCATTGATAGATATCTATCGCCTCTCTGAAGAGGCAGGGCTTGGCGCTGAACTCGTTCTCGAATCTGTAGTGGTCGATGCGGTCAGTGAGGGCAATGGGATAAGTGATCGGATCCAGATCGTGGTCCGAATTCCCTTAATGCAGGTACGTCCCCTCCTTGATGCCTACGCGACTTCCCGAATAACAATCTCATCTCATCTCGATTAGCACTCACTTCCCATCAATGACCATCACGGTCTCAACCATCTTCAATGACTTTGCCCTCGAAGAGAAGTCGGTCGGCCACCTCACCCAGATGGGTTATCACCTGGTGCGACGGATGGTCGGCATTGATCCTTGGCAGTCGAGTGAGTCTTTTGCTGTCGATCTCATCGTTACCGATTTAGTATCAATGACCGGAGATCGCGTCATAGTTATTCCGCCCGAGGCTATTCGATGGAGCATTGATGGTTTCATCGAGTATCTTCATCGAACTCTCTATAGAAATTGGCAGCGCTTTAGTGGAGTTCAAGAAAAATTTCTAGCTCTCGGCTCTGCGGCAGTGAGATCTGAGTCAGAAGATCTCGTTGAACTCTTAATCAAAATGCGTGCAATAGAGCCGGGAGAAAGGTCATTTGCAAATTTTCATGAGGGGGACCTCACTCTGGCATTGATGCCCACTCGCAGAAGTATCGAAATTGACCGAATCATGCGAATTCAGAACGCGGGAAGGGCGATATTTTTGTTGAAGGAAGGTAGAGCAGAGTTAGCGGGGGCAGAAAGTTTCCTGGAGTATCAACGTCGTATCCATCCGAGTTTGAAGTTGGGTTTCATAACAATCCCGACGAGTGAGACCCAAAGAAGACGATTCATCAAAGACGCGCAGTTGCTACTCCACCCCTTCCCTGTCTTTTCCATAGGGATGAATGCTCTTCGTGCTTTGAAAGCGCGTGGCCATATAGCTGGAGCCCGACCACTTTCAAGCCTGCAGATCCAACGCCTTCGAATCAAGGAGTTGGCCAAATGGCTAGGCTCCACTCGTGGCGATCAGGAACAATCTCACTCTCAAGCGAACATCGTTAGGTGAACTCCAGAGTGCTCACTTGGGTGAACTTGTCACTGAGTGGCAACTTCTGGCAGATCTCTCCTTCGCAGACCTAACGCTTTGGGTTCCTTTGAGACGCGATCCTTCTAGCTGGCCGGAAGGGCACTTAGCAATTGCCCACGTGAGACCAACAACGGCTTCTACCTGTTACACCAATGATCCAATCGGTTCGGAAATTAGATGGGGTAGCAATTCAAGGATTGATGATGCGCTCGCCACCGGTGAAATAGTTAGAGACAATCAAGAACAACACCTCAACGAGTTCACAATCAAGGAAGAGGCCATTCCAGTCAATCATGACGGTCAGGTGATTGCCGTAATCTCTCGCGTTCGAAACATCGAGACTATGCGGACACCCTCTAAGTTGGAGTTGAACTATCGAGAGATTGCAAATCAGATTTATCGAATGATCTCTCAAGGAACCTTTCCTATTGCCGGCAACGTCTATCTCTCAGAGTCGGCCCCACGGGTCGGGGATGGACTGATTCGACTCGACATCGGTGGATTGATTTCTTACGCAAGTCCGAATGCACTCTCGGCATTGAATCGCCTTGGTTGGCAATCAGATTTACGTGGCGAGAACCTTGGTGAAGTGATCGAATCTCTCCCAAAGCCCTCGATTGCTAGCCATATTCGAGAAGCAAGTGAAGAGAGTTGGCAAGTGGCATTGAGCGGGAGGTCACTTCGCAGAGCGGAGTTTGAAAACGATCAAGGAACGATAGACCTCTTCGCGATTCCGCTACTCGAGGCACTTCAGCGGGGCAGAAGCGAGCGAGTGGGAGCAATGGTCCTGGTGAGAGATGTGACTGAGCTCCGGCGCCGTGAGCGAGCACTTCTTTCCAAGGACGCAACAATCCGCGAGATTCATCATCGAGTCAAAAACAATTTACAAACTGTCTCAGCGCTACTTCGACTTCAAGCAAGACGTATCTCAGACCCAGCAGCCACTGAGGCTCTTGATCAAGCGGTAAGGAGAGTGGGATCGATAGCGCTAGTCCATGAGACCCTTGCGAGTAATACGGCAGAACTTGTCGACTTTGATGGTGTGGTCGATCGCATTATTCATAGTGAGATGGATTTGAGTTTGCGGAACTCGAGCTCACCGCTGAGTTATCACCGTGATGGATCTTTCGGAGAGTTATCAGCACAAGTGGCAACACCGCTTGCTTTGGTCTTAACGGAGTTGATTCATAATGCTCTGGAACATGGATTACGAGACTCTGGCTCTACCTTGACAGTCCGATGCAGAAAAACTATGGAAGATAATATGAAGAGTTCTGGGCCTATTGAAAGTCAAGTTGCGACCCTTGTCGTCGAAGTGATTGACGATGGTGTTGGAATTCCAGAAGATTTTTCGATTCAGGGAAGTGGAAATCTTGGTCTAGAGATCGTGCGTACTCTGACCGAGAATGAACTTGGCGGGGATTTGAGCTTTATCGCGAACCACCCTGGAACTGTCGTAAGGATCTTCTTGCCTGATTCAAGGGCAAGGTCACTTTGAATTGAAGAGGTTATTCGTTATTGCTATCAGTCATTCGACTTAGTTCAGCCATTCGAGCACGGTTTCTTGCAGCACGGCGCTTGAGTGCACGACGTTCGTCTTCCGATAGTCCGCCCCAGACTCCGGCCTCTTGACCACTTTCAAGGGCCCATTGAAGGCAAGGATCTTTGACCTCACACCGTACGCAGACTTTCTTTGCCTCATCGATCTGAGCAAGGGCAGGCCCAGTGTTACCTATCGGAAAGAAGAGTTCAGGGTCTTCGTCCCGACAAGCGGCCCGGTGACGCCAATCCATTGTTTTTGCCCCGTCTAAATTGCTGATGAGTGCTCATCATGGAAATACCACAGCCGGTTGGCTGTGGCTAGGTCGAAATTCTCCCCGACTAGTCCATGAATAACAAGGGTGACAGGGCCTCTATCTTTGTGATGTATCACGCCAAAAGCCTCGAAATGTGACTTTTCTGGATATCTGCGAAGATTTCGACATGTCGCTACAAGAAAATGATCAAGCAAGCTCCGGTGGTAAAGCTGCGAATGAAGTCGCCTATTTCGCAACAGGTTGTTTTTGGGGGGCTGAGCGGAGATTTTGGAATATCGAAGGTGTGATTGAAACTTCTGTTGGATACATGGGCGGTCGCAGAGCGAACCCTAGCTATGAGCAAGTCTGCACCGGGACCACTGGACATACTGAGACAGTGATGGTGCGATTCGATTCCAGCAAAGTTTCCTTTCAAAGGCTCCTTGAGGAATTTTGGACTATGCATGATCCAACCTCACTCAATCGCCAAGGCAATGACATAGGGACGCAATATCGAAGTGCGATATTCACGACCAATGATTCGCAATACGAACTCGCTCGAGTAACGCGTGAGCTCTATCAAGAAGTCATCAGGCCAGTCGGCTACGGAGATATCGTTACCGAGATTGTTGATGCTTCACTTCATCCTTACTGGATCGCTGAGGAGTATCACCAGAGATATCTGGCTAAGAACCCCAACGGCTATGACTGTCATTCATCAACAGGTGTTCCTTTCCCTTCAAAAGTTGAAAGTATCGGTGGATGATGAGTGAGAGCGTCGAACCACTTCCTTCAGTCGATCCTGAAGGAAAGCCTTATCGCATCCAACTAGATGATGGAGTTCTCGCTCAACAACTTGATCCCCTCGCATTCCAAGTCTTACGTCATGCCGGAACCGAGCGAGCATTCACAGGGGAATACACCGATGAAGACACCGTAGGCGTTTACAGATGTAGAGCCTGCGATGCCGAGTTATTTCGGAGTGAGGAGAAATTCCACTCTGGATGTGGTTGGCCTTCTTTCTACGCGCCACAAAGTGGTGATGCCGTAGTGCTTCTTGAAGACCGATCTCTTTTTCCGAGGGTCCGCACAGAAGTGCGATGTGGATCTTGCGGTTCTCACTTAGGCCATGTCTTTGAAGGTGAAGGTTATGACGTCCCTACAGATCAGCGCTGGTGCATCAATTCAGTAGCGCTCCGCCTTGAACCAAAATCTTAAGTTCTGACTTCGAGGCAGATGCTCAAAAAGCCAGAGCTTTCTATTTGAGCAAACTTCACCTCATTTCAGTCGCTCGCCAGCAATACCAAGCGAGGTGGCTTCGGTAGGGCCGAAAAGCATCACCCTTCATCGCTAGATTCTTTGGATCAATCTCGCCTCTCATTTTGTGGACTTTCTCCCAACCTCTTCTCACTCCAAGATCGCCAGTCGGCCAGATGTCCTCTCTTCCAAGTTGGAAGATGAGAAACATCTCCACGGTCCACCTACCAATGCCGAATATCGGAAGTAGTTTGCGAAAAATCTCCTCATCATCTTCTATCCGATTTAGTTGTGAGAGCGAGAAATCTCGATTGAATTCCGAAAGTTCTTTCAGCGCTCTCACCTTCGCAGTCGAGACCCCTGCGCCGCGGAGCTGTGAATTCCTTGCCTCAAGAATTTTTTGGGGCGTGATGCCACCAATCTCCGTGCTGACTCGCGAGGTGATTGTTGCTGCAGCTTTAGTTGAAAGCTGCTGGGAGAGGATTGAGGTCGCAAGGGAATAGAAGTTGCTGACTCGTTTCTTGCGATCGCGCTTGGAATTTAGATCTGCCGCGATCGGGGAGAGTCCCGCGAAGTCCACGACTGCTTGAAAGCGAGGCTCAATCGAGACGATCAGATCTGCAATCCGCTTGGGCCGAGAAGGCATGTCTCGAGCGTAAGCCTCTTTCAGTAATACGGAGTCAAGGGGGTCAAAGCCGTCGTTAATCGAGTCGCAAGATTGAGTGCTTCTTGAAAGATATTCAGAAAAGTATGGAGTTTTTCTGAAAATTCACCTACCTTCGCGGTATGTCTTTGGATGAAGGCACTGGAGTGAAGGCTGGGATCAAAGAAGTCGCATCCCTGGCTGGGGTCTCGATTGCCACCGTTTCACGGGCGCTGCGCGGGTTCCAGCATGTCTCGGCTGAGACTAGAAAACGCATACTTGCCGCAGCAGAAGCGCTCGCTTATCCCATTCCTAATCCACCGAATCGAAGGATCTATGGTCGGACCAATAGCGTTGGGGTCGTTGCTCCCTACATTTCGCGATGGTATTTCGCACAGGTTATTAGCGGAGCGGAACAGGCGCTTCGCGAGACTGGCCTAGATCTCTTACTCTCCAACTTCAGTCAGATGAAAGGTCGTGAACGGCTATTCCAGCATCAACTTCTCAAAGGTCGTGTCGATGCCCTTATTGTGATCAGCCTGCCACCGACTGAAGAAGAGTTTGATTCGATGTTAAGCCTCGGAATTCCTATCGCCTTAGTTGGGATGCATCATGAGAATTGCTCGAGCATCGCCATCGATGATGTTGGAGCGGCGCGTACTGCGACACAACACCTAGTGAATCAAGGTCACCGAGAGATTGCGATTATTTCCGGTAGCCCTAAAGATCCGTTCAATTTCAGCGTCCCGGAGGATCGACGAAAAGGATTTATGCAAGTTCTTGCAGAGAGTGGACTTGCCTGGCTACCAACGAGGGAAGTCTTTGGGGAATTCACGATGCAGGGTGCCGAGCGAGCGGTCGATGAACTTCTTGCACGGCCCAATCGTCCGACGGCAATTTTTGCTCAATCCGATGAGATGGCGATCGGTGCGATGCGGGCAATAAGAAGGCATGGACTACGGGTACCTGATGACATATCGATAGTCGGTTTCGACGGCCACGAGTTTTCGGAATTCTTTGAGCTTACAACCGTAGAACAGCCGGTCGTGAAAATGGGGGAGATGGCTGCGTGGTCAATCATGGAGCGACTTAAGAGTCCGAGCAAAGAATTCCATTCGATTACCCTCCCGACTACCTTGGTGGTGAGGAACTCAACCCGTAGGCTCTCAACATGATCACCTTCTCTACTCTTTCGCAGTTGCGCGGGAGAAAGAGCGAGAAATGGCGAAGGTTTCCTTCTGATGTCTTACCACTACCCGTAGCTGAGATGGATGTGGAGATTGCCCCTTCGATAAAGAGTGCGCTGATTGATATGGTCGAGCGCTCCGATACCGGATACCTTGGATTGATTCCAGAACTTGGTACTGCTTTCTCTTCCTTTGCGGGTGACCGGTGGGGTTGGGCGGTTGATCCAACGAAAGTTCGAGTCGCAGTCGATGTCGGTGTTGCAACGATTGAAGTCTCAAGGCTCTTCATCAATCCAGGTGATCGAATTTTGGTCAACTCGCCGGTTTATCAGAATTTCTATACCTGGATAAAGGAACTTCACTGCGAGATGGTTGATGCCCCAATGGTCGAAATCGAGCGTGATGGAACAAGGACACATCGTCTGGATTTTGAGGCAATCGAACGTGCCTATGACTCAGGAGTGAAAGTTCATCTACTGTGCAATCCGCATAATCCGCTCGGGATCATCTTTACCCACGAAGAGCTAACGACGATTGCTGATCTTGCTCACCAGTATGAAGTCCTTGTCATCTCGGATGAGATTCACTCTCCGCTTCTATACGAGTCAGAAGCATTCGTTCCATTTCTCTCAGTTTCAGAGAATGCGAGAGAGGTCGGCGTAACGGTTACCTCTGCAAGCAAGGCATGGAACCTTGCTGGGCTCAAATGTGCGCAGTTGGTGAGTTCAAGTGATCGAATCGAGAGCAAACTCCGGCTTCTTCCAGAAGCAGTGCATTTTCGCACCTCGCTATTCGGTGCGATCGCTGCCGTTGCTGCCTATGAGGGTGGCCGTGAGTGGGTAGATGAACTGACTCGAGAACTCGACCGGAAACAAAGACTACTCAATGAACTTTTGCATGAACGACTTCCGAATACATATCTTTACCGGCCTTACTTTGGTTATCTGGGTTGGGTGGACCTAAGGAGTTCAGGTCTTGGTGATGATCCCGGAAAAGAACTCCTTGAGCGTGCGAAGGTAGCTTTCAATTCCGGTCACACCTATGGACCTGATGGAAAAGGATTCATTCGCCTCAACTTCGGTACCTCTGATGAGATCATCTCAGAGGCAGTGGATCGCATGCGACAAGTAATAGGCGCCTAACATTGAGTGATGTACTCGTCATCGGAGGTGGCCATAACGGTTTAGTCGCGGCCTGTTACCTCGCAGATGCTGGACTTGATGTCCAACTGATCGAAGCCCGGGAAGAACTTGGCGGAGCCACGACAAGTAAGGAAGTCTTCAAAGGAGTTGGGGCGAGACTCTCCCGTTATTCGTATCTGGTCTCTTTACTTCCCGATCAAATCGTTACTGACCTGAATTTGAACTTTGAGACCATCAGTCGCGAGATTTCTTCGTTCACTCCCACTGCTGATGATCGAGGTCTTTTGATCTCGCGCAAATGGGATGAACGGACTGAGCAATCTTTTTCTACAGTAGGAGTGGGAAGCGATGCCAAAGCATGGCAGGACTTCTATGGAGAAATCGCGGAGGCAGCCCCAATAATTGCCGAAACTTTCCTGAAGCCACTGCCCACTCGTGAGGAATTGCGACGCGCGCTCAAGCCCTCGACTTTTTCAACACTTTTCACTCAGCCGCTAGGCCGTAGTTTGAGCGAGCGTTTTCGTAGTGACCTAGTTCGGGGCATAGTCCTCACCGATGGATTGATCGGGACTTTTACCGATGCCTTTGATCGCTCTCTTTTAGCCAATCGTTGCTTTCTCTATCACTTGGTGGGAAATGGCACCGGCGAATGGCGCGTTCCGAAAGGCGGCATGGGCGCACTTGTTGACCAGCTTGTTGCAAGAGCAAGGACGCTAGGCGTGAAGATCTCTCCTGGAGTACGAGCGAAATCTATTGAATCTGGAGAAGTCTTCGTAGAAGGTAGCGATCATCAGATGATTCGCCTCAAACCTCGATTCATCGTCGCTGCAATCTCTCCGAGGGAAATCGATCGGCTCATGGGTAGATCGAGTCACCGTCCATTCGCACCTGGTTCTCAGTTGAAGATAAATATGGTCCTCGAGAAACTACCAAGGCTTCGAAGTGGTGTCTCACCCGAGGATGCATTTGCTGGAACCTTTCATTTTGATGAGGGGATGGATGAGATGCAACGGGCATTCGCTGAGGCGAGTGCCGGATCACTTCCTCGCCAGATCCCAGCCGAGATTTACTCGCATACGCTTGCTGATCGAAGCATTCTCGATGCAGACCTTGATAAAAGAGGCTTTCATACCTTGACGCTTTTCGCCCTTCATACTCCCTACCAACTCTTCACGAGAGGCAACGAATCGGTGAAGGAGGAAGCAAAGAGGCGATTGCTCCACCAACTCAATAGTTATCTAGAAGATCCGATTGAGGAGTGTCTGGCCAAGGATGAAGATGGTCAATTCTGCATCGAAGTGAAATCACCATTCGACCTGGAAAGTGAACTGGGGCTGCCAGAAGGCAACATTTTCCATGGAGATCTGGAGTTTGCGTTTCGTGAGGAATCTGAGAATTTGCTCTGGGGGAGTGAAACTCGAACTGAGAATCTCTTTCTCGCTGGCGCAGGCGCACGACGCGGTGGTGGTGTCTCTGGGATAGGTGGTCACAATGCTGCGATGTCAATCCTCGAACACCTAGCCTGACTCGAATAACTGCTCACCCCCTTATAGACTATGCACATGTTGAAAATCCTCAAGCGCCTCATCGCCTTAGTGGCAGTAGCTGCGGTGGCAATCAAGGGTGTTTTCTCATTCCTTTCATGGATTGAGAAGCAAGAGGAGCTCGATGGCAACATCTGGAGCGAGGACGAAGAATTCGAAGAAGTTCAGTAGGTTTTTGCGATGTCACAGGTTTACATTCCCGGCACTTGCAATCTTGGTAAATCCGAAGTCAAACGACGTCAGTTTGTCGCACTTCTCGGGCTCGTCCTCTCTGGCTTTTCTGCAGTTAGTCTCTGGAACGCCGCCATTGCAACTAGAGCAACATTGATCTTGCCTCTCTTTGTCTTTTCCGTTGGGTACGTGCAGTCGAGAAAGAAATTCTGTATGGCTTATGGTTTCGCCGGCGCTTTTAATTTGGGCAAACTGGGCGAACTCGCTCGAGTATCTGATCCTGCCGATCGCGCATCCGACCGCAAGATGGCTTTTCGTATCCTTGTAGAAGCGGCAACGCTTGCGGTGGCACTCACTTTCTTTTATCTGATTCTTACTTCGCTTCTCTAAGCAAAAATACTCTTCAGACGTTTGTTAAGGCTGTACTCAGGTTGTCCGTCGCTGAGTAGAAGGCGTTGTAAAAACTCGAATCCCAAAATCCTTCATCCGGATCAAAGATGTTGCCATCTACCTCTTTGCCCTTTGTCAGATAGTCGATTGTGTCCTTTGTGCTTTTGATCCACTCTTGCATCTCACTCCTAAAGTCATTTGTGAGGCATTCAGGTTGCTTGCGCATCTTCTTATAAATCCGAAGGTCTGACTCCAAAACCACCAAGACTTGGCTAGAGATAGTACGCACCAGCGCCGGCCGCTCCTTCTTAGGTATACCTTTTTCATATTTCATGACGCTTCGATGGTATTTCTTCCAATTCTGATAGGAAGTCTCTTCTTCTTTTACTATGAACTCTCTAAGTTGGTCACAGGTAGTAAGCGCAATTTCCTTCTTCTGAGAAGGCTCACTCTTGCTTTGGAATCTATAGACACCCCAACCGATACCGGATGCGCCAGCAATAAGCATGATGACCATCACCCAGATCATGGCGGGTCGCAATCTCACGGCGGTATTCTTTCATGAGCCAGTAGGCTTATGCCGTGACCAAATCAGGACCAAAAGTTCTAACAAAACTCCCGATTCGAGAGCGAGTAGGCATCGCTTTCTCAGGTGGCCTGGATACTTCAGTCGCAGTCGCTTGGATGAGAGAGAAGGGAGCAATTCCATGCACCTACACGGCAGATCTTGGTCAATATGATGAAAGCGATATCGCTTCCGTCCCAGGACGCGCGAAGAACTACGGAGCAGAGCTTGCTCGATTAGTAGATTGCAAGAGAGCCCTTGTTGAAGAGGGTTTCGCGGCGATTGCATCAGGGGCATTCCACATTAGAACCGCTGGAAAGATTTATTTCAACACGACTCCACTAGGCCGTGCCGTTACCGGAACACTTCTCGTAAGAGCGATGAGAGAAGATGGAGTTTCTATCTGGGGTGACGGCTCCACCTATAAAGG
>SYAN01000050.1 GCA_005787575.1 Actinomycetota bacterium
AGCGAACGAACTTGACCAGCATTTGGCAACTTGCCGGCATTCGCTGCCAAGGCACCGATTTCTGCCATCGCTACCAACTGCTTACTGGTGTAGTTGCAGTGCTTTGTTCCATTCGCTGCCGGACCTGATGTATCTGGCAACCCAGTCGCTGCGAAGACTGTGTACTTCGCAGGCGGCAGATTCCAAATAACCATTAAGTTGTCTTTTGGCGTTGTCGCTCTTTTGCCAGAAGCGATGGCCTTGACTGCTGCTGCCTTTGCGGCTGCGACATTTGCCTTGTTGGCATTGATCAACCACTGAACATGACCACCAGGTGTGACGGTCTCGAATGGTGCAGTCATTGCGATTGTTGGGACGTTGACCACACCTTTATGTGAGGCCATCGCGCGCAACTTGGCGACAGCTGCTGGGTTCGCAGTATCGCGAGGAGCAGCCTTCAACACATCCAGCAGTTTGTCTGTTGCATCGAAGCCTGAGAGCGCTGATGAGAATACAAACTTCGCATCACCTAACTGCTTCTCATAATCGACACCATTGTTGTCATAGACGCGGCCGCCATTGATTCCCTCGAGATCTGCGATCAAGAGGATTCCAAGGACTGCTGCATCGCCTAAGTTTTGGAGAGTAGCAATAGCAGGCGCAGCACCAGCAACAAACTGTGCGTGTGCAAGCGACTTCTCATCTCCAGGTCCTGAGACGCCATCAATGTGTGAGCTGATACTTGGCAAACCAGCCATCTGGCCAACCATCGTCACTGCAGAGCGCGATGGGATTGCTGCCTTGAGTGCATCAGGCACCTTTGATGTTGCTGGCCACGCACCAGTTGCAAGTCCACCTTGAAGCGCGGTCAGCGCAGCAGCAATTCTGCCGATATCAGTGAGCTGTTCAACAACTCCTGCCTGTCCCGCTGAATAGCCACCACCCTTGATCCCAGGATCAAAGAATGTCTTGACGCCCCATAGAGCATCTCCAGCCATCTTCAACGCTGCTTCAACTGATCCACCAACCATGCAGAGTGGAACAGCAGCATCGATCAACCCTGGGTTGGTCTCTGCAAGAGCCTGGGTGATGAATCCACCTTGTGACTCACCCCAAGCGACGATCTTCTTTGTTGTCGGGAATTCTTTCTTCCAGATGCCGATTAACTCAACATTTGTCTTGAGGGCTCCATCGGCGTTCCAACCCGTCTTGGCATAAGCCGACGAGAAGAGTCCGTAACCCTTTGAAAGAAGTGCGACTGCAGTTGTCTGCTTGATAGCTGCTGATGGTCCAGGGACCTGCTCAGCAACGCTTGATGCCGCTACATCCCAAACGCCAGGGATGCTGATCGGATATCGATAGCCCTTGGAGTAAAGGAATGCAGTGCCATTGAAATTAAGTGGTGCCTGGAGAACGTATCCAGCGCCATCAGAGGTCTTTCCTTGGCAACTCTTGATTCCACCAGCAGTTGCACATACTGGGTTAGCGCTCGCCGATGTCGGTATGACAAAGAGCGAGAGCGCAACCAGTGCGGATGAAACGAGACCTACGAAAGTCTTCTTGCCGATATTGGTTTTCATTAGTTTGGCAATCCCTTCGTTGGAAGTGCTGGACGCTTCGAGGTCGTCTTCACAACTGGACCGTTAGCCGAGTCAGTTGTGTAGATCGTTCCTTTAGCTTCCACTGGGATGAGTGAACCTGTTTGGTTGTACTTACCGATCCAGAAACCGGTATATCCGACGCGGCTAGTAGCTGAGAATCCGATTGGTGGATACCCGGCACTGGCAAAGGTCGAACCTTTGCTCTCAATCGCTGCAATCAAACCCTTACGAGTTGGATTTGGACCAGCAGCCTTGAGCGCCTGTGCAACC
Source organism: Actinomycetota bacterium (assembly GCA_005787575.1). Lineage (GTDB taxonomy): Bacteria > Actinomycetota > Actinomycetes > Nanopelagicales > Nanopelagicaceae > SYAN01. Next base: position 1,851 of record SYAN01000050.1, read on the forward strand.
ATCATTGCGCCATTCATTCCGGCCATGATGTTGTTATCAAAGGTCGCATTGTTGTTATAGGTGGTGTTCACCTCGCGGAAGAACTTGACGTACTCATCTGTCGTATCTGCCGCATCAGGCATAAATGACATTGAAAGCGCGCCATTGAGGAGTGCTACCGGGACGGTGGTCTGTCCGACGATTGTTGTTGCATCAGCACCGACAGATCCGAAAATCCACTGTGGCTTATAGCCAGCAGCAAAAGCAACACCGACTGCTGCTGCGGTCGCTGTCGTTACACCGAAGATATAGACAACTTCGACCTTGGCTGCTGCGAGCTTCTGGATCCAGGTAGTCGCTGTAGCTGCACCTTGAGTTCCAGATACATATGGGATGCTCACATCGAACTTAACGCCAGCGCTCTCAAAACCCTTGAGCGCATCTGCACCGAAGTCATCGTTCTGATAGATCAGACCGATCTTCTTGCCGGCGAAGTTCTCTTTGATGTACCCACCCATGATCTTTGCTTCCATTCGATAGGAAGAGAAGAGTGGGAAAAGAGTTGGGAACTTCTTCTTATCAGCGAATCCGCTGAAACCAGTGTTGACGAAGAGAGAAGGAACGCCACGTGATCCAAGTCGAACTCGGCTATTGATTGCGAGGTTGTTCGCAGTTCCGAGTTGGCCGACTGTTGCAAAGACTTTGTCCTTAAGGATCAATTCGTTTGTCTTCTCTACCGAGACTGGAGGGAGGTATCGATCATCTTTGATGATGAATTCGATCTTGCGACCATTGATTCCGCCGTTGGCGTTCACATAGTCGAAGTAAGCCTTCATAGCAGGGGCGACCTTCGCGTAACCAGGACCTGCAATACCGGTCAACGGCACTGTGGTTCCGATCTTGATTGAGGTCGCGGTGACGCCAACTTCTGCTGCTTGCGCTGGTACTGCCGAAAGCGCGAGGCCGGCTATCGCCACAATCGCAGAAGCGGCCACGAGGCCCTTCTTGCGAAATGAACCGATCATTCCTTTTTCCTTCCGTTAGGGGGTAGAGCGAACTTCATCGATATTTAGTTTTTCTGTTTCTCTACAGCTTTCTGTTTCTTCTTCTCCTTATGGTGGTGCCACTGCTCGGCTGGCCCATTCGGCGTAAAGAGCACCGTCAGGATCAAGAGCAGACTCGTAATCAGTCCTGGGATATTCGCTCGGACTGCCTCAGACTCACCGAAGTTGCCGGAGACCATCTCTGCGATCTCGGGGATGATCACAAGGACTAAACCGCCCAAAATGCTACCCGTAAGGCTGGTCAAACCCGCAAGTACAGCGCCCGTAATGATGGCAAAAGAGAGGCTAAGCGTGAAAGTAGAGGGTGCGACAAGGGAAACCATCCCCAGCAAAGCCCCAGCCAGCCCCGCCACCCCCGCGCTAATCGTAAAAGCTAGGACTTTTCTTCGACCGACATGAAGACCGACCAACTGCGCCGCTGCTGGATTTGATCGACCTGCTTTCCAGGCACGGCCATAACGACTCTTCAAAATATTTTGAATGAAGAAGAGCATGATCAAAGTTGCAAGAGCTGCAATCCAAAAGAACCACTTGTATAAAGTGAATTCAGAACCAAATCTCTCTGGCGCGATACCAACATCAAAATAAAGTCCTGTCTCACCGCCGAGGAATGAAAAGAGATTTGCAAGAGTTGGAAGGCCAAGTGCAAGCGCAAGAGTTGTTCCCGCAAGATATGGACCACTAAGTCGGGCTGCGCCACCGCCAATGATCGCGCCGAAGAGCGCAGCAACAACAACCGCAGAGATGAAGGTGATGATTATTGGCGGTTGCAAATAAATTTGTGTGAGTGCAGCCGCATATGCACCAATTGCCATGAAGGCACCTTGACCTAGCGAAAGCTGACCCGAATATCCGGTCAAAAGAATTAGTGAACCGATAGCAAGTGCGTAAATTGCAATGAGAGCACCTTGATAAACACGAAGCTCGCTCACTCGATCCCCGAGAAGCAAGAGTGCCCAACCAAGTAGAAGGAAGAAGAGGATTCGTCTGCGATAAGGATTATGTTCGCGTTTCGAACTTTCTTCGTGCTTTCGCTTAAGCACTTCTCGCCCCCTTCACACCAAAGAGCCCTGACGGTCTCACCAAGAGCACAACCACCAAGACGATGAATGCCGTTGGAAAGACGAGCGAGGTCCCTAAATAGAAGGTAATAAAGGAAAGGCCCACTCCTAGAACCAATCCCCCGACGACAGCGCCAACCAAACTCTCAAGTCCCCCAACGACTGCTGCGACAAAGCCAAAGACGAAGAGAACATCTAGTGAGTATGGCGTCAGCGAATCATTCGGCGAGAGCAAGATTCCAGCAACGGCACCTGCAGCACCTGCAAAAACCCAGCCGATAGTTCTTGTCATCGCAACTTTCACACCAGAGAGTCGTGCAATCTCTGGGTTATAAGCCGCAGCACGAAGCGCGAGACCGAGATTTGTCCGTTGAAAGACAATGGAGAAGACGATCATCACAAAGGCCGCGGTGCAGATAATCAATAAATTGAGTCGAGAGAAAGGAAGCGTCGTATCCCCGATGACAAAACCAGCTGTGCTTACCGGAGACTCGAATCGTTTTCCTTCATTGGTCCAGATAAGTCCAACCAGGGCGCGAATCACACCCAAGAGTCCGAGCGTTGCAATAACTGGCGCGACCGAAGCGACTGGTCCATCACTTGCATGTTTGAAGAGCGTTCGCATCATCCCGCTCTCGACCAAACCACCAATCAAGCCACCGATCGCAACCGCCACGATGAAAGCCATCAAGAATGACCCGCTTCGATTGACTACTTCCCACGCTACATATGTGGTCACAATCGCTTGACCTGCCTGAGCGAAATTCACCACTCGCGTCGATCGCCAGACCAAGACCAACGCCAAAGACATCAAGGCGTAGATCGACCCGATACTTATTCCGATGAGGAATACATTTATTACCTGTTGCATCAGTACCCCAAATACGCTGACCGCAGCGCCGGATCGTTGATTAATTCTTTCGCATCACCCTGTGCCACTACCTTGCCAAGATTGATGATGATTCCTTTATCTGCGATGGCGAGCGCACCAAGGGCGTTCTGTTCCACCAACAAGATCGTTATCCCGCGCTCACGACATAACTTCGCCACGGTCTCAAAGATCTGTTCCACGACAAGAGGCGCAAGTCCTAGGGAGGGCTCATCAAGAAGTAGCAGCGAAGGCTTTGAAACAAGTGCCCGCCCGATCGCAAGCATCTGACGCTCACCACCTGAAAGGGTGTCCGCACGCTGGCTCATCCGCTCACCAAGTCGTGGAAAGAGTTCTACTACCTCTGCCACTGACTGCGAAAGTTCGCTCTTGTTATTTCGCCAGAGCCCACCGAGCGCGAGATTTTCTTTCACCGATAACTCAGGGATAACAGACTTTCCTTCTGAGACATGCGACAGACCCCGTCGCACTAGATCTTCTGGTTTCATTCCAGTGATATCGCGGTCCATCCAACTGACTTTGCCTAACTTTGCATCCTTTAATCCCGAGAGTGTGCGAAGCAGAGTTGTCTTACCTGCGCCATTGGAACCGATCACCGCCGCGAGGGACCCTTTGCTCACTTCGAATGTGATCCCATCGATTGCACGAATAGCACCGTGCTCCACCACAAGCCGTTCTACTTTCAGTGTCACTTTCCACCGCCATGTGCCGCGCTCGCACCAAGATAAGCGGCAATCACATCTTCATCATTTCTGACTTCTTCTGGCGTTCCATTTGCGATCACTTCACCGAAGTTCAAGACATAGATTCGGTTACAGACACTCATCACCACATCCATATGATGTTCAACCAGGATGATTGAACAACTTGAGGTGAGGTTTCGAATCAATCCATTGAGCCAGGCGATATCTTGTGCCCCAAGGCCACCTGCTGGTTCATCAAGGAGCAAGATCTTCGGTTCACTGACAAGCGCTCGTGCGATCGCCACTCGTTTTGTATCGGGATAAGAGAGCGTATCTGCCCTTCTATCAGCAAGGTGTCCGGCATAAACGCGACCGAGCATGGTCTGCGCTCTCTGAGCAAGGCGTTCTTCATCGCGCCGAGTCAGCCCAATAGCGGCACGAACCAATCCAGTCTTTGCTAAACAGTCAGCACCGAGCATCACATTCTCAAGGACGGTGAGCTCAGGAAAAAGCCCAACTCCCTGCAGAGTCCTCGCGATACCAAGATGTACGAGTTGATCGGGGCGAGGCCAGTTTCGATCGCTTCCGAATAATTTGAGCGATCCTGTCGCGGCTGGGACAAATCCACTGAGTGCGTTAAATAAAGTTGTCTTACCAGCACCATTCGGCCCAATCAGACCGAGGACTTCTCCCTCACGAAGATTTACCGAGACATTACTCAGCGCCTTAAGGCCTCCGAAATTTACTGAGAGTGAGTCGATCTCAAGAATGGTCTGACTCATGATGGAGGTGGATTCTAGGCACTCGCGGACCGATTCGGGTAACGATCTCGTAATTAATACTCCCAGAAGCCGCCGCCCAATCATCCGCGGTGTACTCCCCAGTACTTCCATCACCAAAAACTGTCACTAAATCCCCAGACTTTGCACTTGATTCACTCCCGAGATCCACCACAAATTGATCCATCGATACCCGACCTGTAATAGGTGCGCGCTTTCCGCCGACAAATACACCGGCGCGATTATCACTAGCTCTCGGAATTCCATCTGCATAACCCATTGCAACAACACCTAACTTGGTATCTCGCTTCAAAGTATGTGTTCCACCATAGCCAACACTCGCACCAGCAGGAACTTCCTTCACTAACTGCAATTGCGCTTTCAAGGTCATAACCGGCTTCAATCCAAGAGAATTCGAAGCACCCATCAACTTCACATCAGGACTCAATCCATATGTAGCAATCCCACCTCGGACCATGTCAAAACGCGCAATCGATGTGAGTGAGTCATTGAATATCGCCGCACTATTTGCCATATGTTGCATCTTCACATCAAGGCCCGAAACTAGAAGAAAATCAAGTGCTTCCCGATACTTTGCAAGTTGATCGATACTCATCGGCTCGCCCGGTTCATCCGCCCTAGCAAAATGTGACCAGACACCGACAACTTCAATCTGTGAACGATCACTCGCAGACTTCAAAGCCGCAACTAATTCCTTAAAGTCCTTCAGTACTCCTCCTCGACTCATCCCAGTATCAATCTCAAGATGAACTCTCGGCACAACACCGACTTTTCTCCCCGATGTGATCACATCGAGAAGGTGTTCGCGTGAAGCAATAGAAAGGTCTATATCTTCTCGAATCGCAACATCAAGATCACTCTTCGGCGGAACTAACCATGCGATGGTCCGTGCCTTGATTCCTGCGCTTCGAATCGCAATCGCCTCTTCCAGGAGTGCAACACCAAGCCACTGCGCCCCGCCCGATATCGAGGCCCTGGCACATGGGATCAATCCATGGCCATAAGCATCGGCTTTCACGACCGCCATCACTCGCGAAGCTCCCGCGCGCTCTCGAATCTTTGCCACATTTGATCGAAGCGCAGCGAGATCGATCTCAGCGAAAGCACGCATGCTCATATCTCCCCTCGCTTCCTACTCGTCAAAGCCGCTCGATGACTACAAAAGCCGTCGCGATAGCCCCGTCATGCGAAATAGAAAGGTGGACC
>SYAN01000051.1 GCA_005787575.1 Actinomycetota bacterium
GAATGAAGTCATTGCTGCTTGCCAAGCTAATTTCCGTTGTTCTCGCATTGGCCTTGCCGAAACTAATGTGAGGAATAGCGGCGTTGCTCCAGGTGGATCCATGATGACCAGGAGAGTTACCAATGCTTGTAGCCCGAAAGTCAGATCAATGAAGTCCATGACTCAGCTTCCTCCTTGATAGCCACTAGCGCGCTCGCAAATCTTCTCCCACTGCGAGAGTTCAGTGAGATTCTCACCAAGTCGATTGACCTTTCCATGGCCATGATAATCACTTCCGCCAGTAACGAGGAGACCGTACCTGCGAACTAAAGCGAGCAACTCTCCGCGCTCACTCTCACTATGGTCGCGATGATAAATCTCAACTCCATCTAATCCAGCCTCGATGAGACTCTCAAGATATTCACTCGAGATGATCCGACCACGTAGCGAGGCGAAGGGATGCGCAATGACGGCAACTCCTCCAGCCTCTTTTATCAACCTAATCGCTTCCTCTGGCGTTGGTGATGCATCGGGGATGTAGAACTTCGATCGATTATGCAGAAACTTCTCGAACGCTTCTCCCCTCTCGCTCACCAGACCTTTTCTGATCATCGCATCAGCAAGATGCGGTCTTCCAATCGTCGCCCCTTCGCTCACCTCTGCATAGACATCTTCTACAGATATATCGATGCCCGCTTCTTGAAGCCTGCCGACAATTCGCTCCATCCTGGTGATTCGATTTACTCGAGTCTCATTCATCGAATCGATCAGGGCCGCATTCTCAGGATTGAAGAGGAATCCCAACATATGCACGCTGAGTGCATCTATCGTCTGACAAGAGACTTCCGCGCCAAGAACCAACTCAATTCCAGTTGGCACTACCCCTCGAATTTGATGCCAACCAGCGATTGAATCGTGGTCTGTGAGCGCGAAGCGAGTTATCCCTGCTTCAACAACTTTACTGAGAAGTTCAAGCGGTGTATCGGTTCCATCGCTCTCGTTTGAGTGAGTATGTAGGTCTATCCGAGAAGTCATACTTGGACCTTACTATCGTTTCGAGTCACAAAGAGTGCACATCCAGTTAGCAAGATGATGATTCCGGGGATGATGCCAAGAGGTGGCACTTGGTCAATCCACCACCAAGCAAAGAGCGCACCAAGTGGCACCTCAAAGAAAATGACGAGTGATACGACCGTCGGCGATACTCGCTTGAGTGAGAAGTTCATCATGGTATGTCCCATCACCTGTGCGCCAATAATCAATGCAATGAGAATCAGCCACTGCTTCAAAGGGAAATCAATGATTGGATCACCAAGCAACAAGATTGCAGGTAACGCAGTCAGAGCACAGGTGAGGTAACAGATACTGGTGTAAGTGGATGTTGCTATAACGCTCTGAGCCCTAGATCCGATCAAGACATAGAGCGCAGAGAGTGCGGCACATCCGATAGCGGCAAGATCGCCGAGGAATGCCCTCAGAGAAATGGTGAGGTCAACTCCCGTGACTGCTAAGACTCCGATTAATGAGATTGCCATACCAAACCAAGCACGATTTGGAATATGACCTCCAATCGCTTTCACATAGATTGCGACGAAAAGTGGTTGTAGCGCCGTCAAGGCTGTGCCTGCGGCCACTGAGGTAAATCGCATCGCAATGAAAAATCCGACGAAGTGAAGCGCCAACACCAGACCTGCAAGGATTGACCAAGCAATCGCACGACGTTCCGCGCTTGCCCGCCACTGGCGTGCACGAAGGGCAAATGGGAGCATCAGTAGCGAGCCGACAATATTTCGCCAGAAAATCAGAACCATGATTGACATCGAACTCAGAGCGATAAGCGGGCCCGACATGCCGAGACCGATCATCCCGCCGAGAAGCAGCGGAATATCGCGTCCCTTGGGCAGTGCAGTATGGCTCTGGGAGCGAACGCCATCGAAGCCCGATTTGCTCGGAGACATCACTTTCCCCTCCATCACCCACGTGCATAGTCCAGATACGGGAACGAGCCTAAGTGAACCTGGACTAAAATCAGTGCACTCGTCATCCCCTCCCTCATGGATCGTAGATGTCTTTCGTTTCAATCAGTGTCGCTTCAAATAGTAAGGACTTTGGGGGTGTAACGATGAGCGCGTCTAAACCAAACCTTGTCTTCTTGGCACGTTTTGCTGGTACATCTGTCTTTGAGCCAAATGGGGATCGTGTCGGGCGAATTCGCGACGTCGTTGCTTTACTGCGAAGCCAGAATCAACCACCTCGTGTCTTGGGATTCGTGGTTGAAGTTCCACCACGAAGAAGGATCTTCATCCCGTTCACTCGAATCAGCTCGATTGATGTTGGCGTAGTGGTGATAACCGGTCAACTCAATATCCGTAGATTCCAACCGCGTACCAATGAGATCCAGGTGATCGGTGAGTTATTGGACAAGAGCGTCGAGCACTCACATTCATCATTCATCGTCTCCGATGTCGCTATGGAATCCGACGGTAAAGGTGAGTGGTACCTCACCCAAGTGCATATCTCTCCGAAGACGAAATTGCTACGCGTTCGAAGCGGGGGTAAGACCGTCAGTTGGGAGTCCTTGCAGGGATTGAGCGCTGTTGAAGAGAACCAAGGTGTCGCATCACTTCTTGCCACGATTTCAAATATGCGAGCCGCTGACCTAGCTGGCATGTTGATCGACCTCGCGCCAAAACGCCGCATTGAAATTGCTCGAGGTCTTGATGATGAGCGTTTGGCGCACGTGCTCGAAGAGATGGATGAATCTCTGCGAGTTGAGATTCTTGCTGAGATAGAGGGCGAACGCGCCGCAGATGTTCTCGGCGAGATGGATCCGGATGATGCTGCTGATCTACTTCGAGATATCGGCAAAGATCGTGCTGACGCACTCCTTGCACTTATGGAGCCAGATGAGGCTGAGGATGTAAAACGATTGATGACATATGAGGATTACTCGGCTGGTGGATTGATGACTACAGATCCAGTGATCTTAAGTGCAGATGGAACTGTTGCTGATGCCCTCGCTGCTGTAAGGCGCCAAGATCTACCATCACCACTTGCTTCCCAGGTTTACGTATGTCGCGCCCCACTTGAGACTCCGACCGGACGCTTTGTGGGGATAGTGCATCTGCAACAGTTGTTGCGAGAGCGTCCTGCGACACTTCTCGGAAGCATCGTGGATACCGAAACTGAGGCGATTGGCGCTAACTGGCAACTCAATGAGGTGGCCTCATACCTCGCCAATTACAACCTGCTAGCCCTTCCTGTGACCGATGAGAATCACCGGTTACTTGGTGCAATCTCAATCGATGACGTACTCGATCACCTCTTGCCACAAGATTGGCGAAAGCAAGCTTCAGAGAAACTCAGTGAGAAATTGGAGGCATCTCATGGCAAAGCAGAGAGATAGAGATTCGCGAAAGTCGCGTCTTGATCAGCCTTCGATTTCTAGGCGCTCCATCAAACCAAACTATGATGCAGAGAGATTTGGTGAGATATCTGAAGCCTTCGCCCGCTTCATCGGAACTGCTCGTTTCTTGGTTTGGATGACTGTCTTCGTCCTCTCCTGGGTGCTATGGAACATATTTGGTCCCACGGGATTTCGCTTCGATGAATATCCCTTCATCTTCCTGACGCTACTACTATCACTTCAAGCCTCTTATGCCGCACCACTGATTCTCTTGGCACAAAATCGCCAAGCAGATCGTGACCGAGTCCAGATTCAAGAGGATCGAACTCGAGATGAGCGGACTCAGGCCGATGCCGAATACCTAACTCGTGAGATTGCTGCGCTTCGCGCTCAACTTGAGAAAGTTGCAACTCCTGAGTCAGTGCGCGAAGAAGTCCAAGAGTTGCTGAAAGAGTTCAAAAATCTTTGATGGATAAGAAATCAAGTGGCGAGAGTGAGTTTGACGCCAAGGAGTGAACGTTGACGTTCGCTCAAAGTTCTCGCCAGTTCTTTAAATCCCTTCGCAGATGAAGACTCTGGCGCATTTACTACAATGGGAACTCCATGATCGCCACCCTCACGCAAATTCAACTCGAATGGAATCTTTGCGATGAGGCCTACCTCAGCCCCCACCAAGGTGGAGAGCCTGCGCGCACTTTCCTCGCCACCACCACTTCCAAATAACTCCTGAGGTTCTCCGCACGATAGGCAAGGTGAAGCGGACATATTCTCGACAACTCCGATGATTCTCTGCTTGAGTTGATGAGCGATTCGACCGGCTCGTTCAGCGACTTCTGCAGCGGCGATTTGAGGCGTAGTCACCACAAGAATTTCTGAGTTAGGTATTAGCTGCGCCAGCGAGATGGCGATATCCCCGGTACCTGGTGGCAGATCTAGGAGTAAGAAATCCAGATCACCCCAATAGGCATCGGTAAGTAGTTGCTCCAAGACTCGATGCAGGAGAGGTCCTCGATACGCGATTGGGTCAGCACGATCTGGTTTGAACATTTCCATAGAGACGATCTTGACGCCATAACTCTCGACTGGAATGAAGAGTTGATCGATCACAGTAGGCCTTGAACCTGCGACGCCAATCAATCGAGGGATCGAATGACCGTAGACATCGGCATCCAAGATTCCAACGCTAAATCCCTGCTCACTGAGTGCGACAGCGAGATTGACCGTAACAGAAGATTTTCCGACTCCACCCTTTCCCGAGGCAATCCCAATGACGCGAGTCAAGGAATCTGGCCTTGCAAAAGAGATTTCTTTCTCCTTGCCACCGCGGACAATTCGCTTCACTTCATTTCTCTGTTCATCACTCATCACACCGAAATCAATTCTTACCGCATCGATCTCCGCAAAAGAGTCAAGAGCGCTCGTAATATCTCGCTCCAGGCGATCTCGCATCGGACAACCTTGAATCGTTAGGAGAATTCGGACCCTAATCTCTCTTCCGATAACTTCGACTTCTTGAACCATTCCCAATTCGGTAATTGGTCGACGAAGCTCAGGGTCATTTACTTTCGATAGTGCCTGGCGTATCTCATCTACCATAAGAATTATTTAGAGCATATCTGGATCAAATTTTGCGGGCGGCTTATTTGTTCGTACTGCCTTAGTGCTATTTGTGACTGTAGGTTTATCTTCGACAGCATCGAGAACATGCTTCTGGATCAAGGTCTTCGGGTTCAAATCCCGAATATCTAAATTCTCGAAACCTGGCCCTAAATTCTTCTTCAGCTCATCACCCGCGCCACTTGTGAGCTCTCGAACTCGTTTGACGAATCGCGCAGCGTCAGCGGCTGCTTTTGGTAGTCGATCTGGCCCAACCAAGATCATGCCAAGAATCGCTAGGCCGATGATCTCTCCAGAACCAATATCGAACATAGTCGCGAGTCTACTTACTTATTCGCTTCACGGGCCATGGCGAACTTAACTCTGCCCTGCAATCAGAGTGAGTGTGACCGAGATCCTCTTGCCATCTCGCAGCAGGACCAATGTCACCTCATCGCCCACATCCTTGGACCTGACAGCAACAATCAACTCATCAGAATTATTGATCTCTGTCGACTCGAATTTGATGATGACATCACCTGGTTTGATTCCTGCTTTCGCACCAGGTCCACCTGGTAGGACTGCGTCTTTCTGATCAGCAACCAAAGCACCATCACCCGTGTAACGAGAATCAATTGATACGCCAATGATTGGATAGATCGATCTTCCCGTTGCGATTAACTGCTCTGCCGTCTTGCGTGCCTGATTGATTGGAATCGCAAAGCCAAGACCAATAGATCCGCTACCGCCAAAACCAGATCCCAAAGTGGCTATCGCCGAGTTCACGCCAACGACCGCCCCCGACATATCGACAAGTGGCCCACCTGAATTGCCGGGATTGATCGCTGCATCTGTCTGCAGAGCATTGATGAAAGAAGTCTCTCCTTCACCGCCAGTCGTAACAGCGCGATTCTTCGCACTGATGATTCCAGTCGTGACCGTCCCACTTAAACCTAGCGGCGAACCGATCGCAATCACATTGTCACCGACTTGAATTGAATCGCTATCTCCGAATTGAAGCGCTGGAGCATCGTTAACTGCAATCTTCAAAACAGCTAAGTCGTATGAAGCGTTCCTTCCTACAATTCGAGCTTTGAATGACTTTCCGTTGTTGAGCTTGACTGTTATCGATCCATTTGCGGTCGCAGCAGCGCTGATCACATGGTTATTGGTCAGAAGGAAGCCATCACTTCTGATGAAGAAACCTGAACCTGTACCGCCGCCATTCTTCGTCCGAGTAGTTATCGAGACCACTGAGGGAATGACTCGTGCGGCTATTCCTGCAATAGATTCGGGTGCTCGCTCGATGGTGTTATTGACCTGGACCAGGTTGGCGTTGGTTGAGATCAATTCTCGATCGGCTAAATATGCGCCACCTACACCGCCCCCGAGTCCTGCAATGAGAGCAATGACCACTGTGGCTGTGATCCCAATTTTTCGCCGCGGTTTAACTCCGGTTTGGGCAAAACTTCTATGTGCTTCTTCGCCCGCCGGCGCGCTCCACCAACTGGTGTGACCTGATGCGCCAACGTAACCGCCACGCTTTGCCGTGGAATCCTGACTTGAGTTCGACTCTGAGTTCACTTACTCATTCCCTCCATCGCCAACGATTTCGTCGCAACCAAAACCCCGTCCGCGAGGGGCAGAAGTAGTGGGCGCCAATTACTGCTCGCGCGAATTGCTCGAATCACTTCTCGACGAGCGATGCTCTGGTCATCTCTCTGTGTGGGATCAGCGACCTTTCCGCCACCCAAGACGCTGTCAAGAATCAAAAGTCCCCCGGGGCGAAGCGACCTTTCGGCATGACCAAGCGCATCGACGAGGTAGTCGCTATCGCCACTATCGCGAGTCTGGCGCATGACGAATATGTCATACGAGTTATCTGCAAGTTTGCCGATTACTTCCTTGGTTGCGCCTGTGATTAATCGATATCGAGTCGGCGATATCTCGGCGTCATCGAAGGCCAGACGCGCAGCCTTCGCATGCGCCATCTCAGCATCAATTGAGGTGAGCGTGAGGTGTGGTAGTCCTAGCAAATACAGTCCGCTGACACCTGTTCCCGTACCAACTTCAACCACTGCTGATGCACCAATGAGCTCTGCCAGGTAACGAATCAACGAGCCAACCAGCTGCTCTGTATTCGGAATACCAAATTCCTGGCCACGAGCTCGTGCTTGCGCGATGACATCTGATTCCGGGAAGAGACTCTCGCTATAAGAGGTCATATCCCCTCGCTGCGGGACAAAAGGAAGAGACGATGTCATCAGAGCTTTGCCAACCATCGAGTGAGAGTCCTTACACCAAAACCAGTGCCACCCTTGACGAATTCACCGGCATCAACTTCTGAACGAGCAGGGCCAGCGATATCGAGATGGACCCAGTGGCGCTTTCCAACGAACTTCTCCAAGAAGAGAGCCGCGGTAACCGAGCCGGCACCGAATTTCACCTTGTCAGAGGTGTGCTTGAAATCTGCAACCTCACTCGAGAGTGCTTGCGCATAGTCATCGACCAATGGCATCCGCCAGAGTGGGTCACCTGCCCACAGACTTATCTCATGGAGATTCTTCGCAAGGCGATCGTCTCTTGTGTACATAGCTGCATATTGTTTTCCAAGTCCAAGCGATGCGGCGCCGGTAAGTGTTGCGACATCAATCAACAGATCCGGATCTAAGTGAATGTCAGCAAATGCCAATCCATCTGCGAGCACTAAACGACCCTCAGCATCAGTATCGATCACTTCAACTGTCGTTCCACCATAGTGCTTGATCACATCTGAGGGCCGCTGTGCACTACCCGAAATCGCATTCTCGGCAAGCATCAAGAGCGCAGTGACTTTTATTGGGATCTTCAGCGTCGCTGCCGCTAACGTAACAGCGCTAACAACTGCCGCACCAGTCATATCAGTTTTCATTGGAGCCATGATCTCGTACGGTCGCTTTAGTGAAACTCCACCGGTATCAAAGGTGATTCCCTTTCCTACCAAGACCACATGGCGTTTGGCACCACGAGGCGAGTAACTCATCTGAACAAAACGTGGTGGATGCACTGTGGAAGAACCGCCGACTCCACGAAGACCACCAAACTCTGCCAACTCTTTACCGCTACGAACCTCAACTTTGAGTTGCGCGATTCCCTTCGCCAACTTCTTAACTTCCCCCGCGACCCATGCAGGGGACTTGATATTCGATGTGGTGTGAATGAGATCTCGAGCTCGCCAAAGCGATTTGATTATCGCCATGGTCGTATCGAAATCCTTCGCTTTTATCGCTGAGTTATCAAAGGTGAAAATAGGGTTAGCGGGAGCAGCACCGCTTTTCTCACTCCAACTGTAGTTCGAGAGAATCAACGCTTCGATGAAGGCGTTCTCTAGCTGCCCAGTGAGATGTACTCGCGATGCCTTGCCTTTGAAACGTCGCCCAAGAGCAGAACCGGCCTTACGCAGATCAGGAATACTCCCGGTCCCGATTGAATAAAAGGCGAGCGACGGCCCTTTACCCTGAGGCGCGAGGAATAGTTCACCCGCTTTGGCATCAACACTCTCATTTGCTCCTCGTGCCTCTTTCGAGTGAAGATCAAAAAGTTCACGAATCCTCAAATTGAGCGAGCGCTCGATTTCAACAATTTCCTTTTTGCCGGAGAGAAAATTGATTCCATTGGAATCTTTACGATAGCCGATAGCGACTGCATCGAAGGAAGAAAATTTTCGGTCGGATTTTGTACTTGATTTCTCTGGACTTATTGAAGGAATGGAACGGTTCACAATGATCCGTTCAGCGCTTACGACTACTTCTTGATGAGGTTAACTGCAGCATGGAGGCAATCCGCCAAACTTCGAGCCTCTTCTTGATTAAGTTCGACGACTAGTCGGCCGCCACCTTCGAGTGGGATGCGCATAACCAGACTTCTTGCCTCTTTGGTAACTTCCATGGGGCCATCGCCAGTTCGAGGTTTCATAGCGGCCATGTCGACTCCCATCCGAATCCCCTGTCGGGGAAGAAGCTTTGGAATTCCGAGGTAAGAGCGGAATTATCCCCGATAAGCCTTCGCGTGGGAAATTGAAGGGGAGAGGGCTATTCCTGCTTCCCATCCTGAGCGTGATCATGAGCCCCTTCGGTGGCATGAAGACCAAGAGAGGCCAAGAGGCGAGCGCGACCTGAAACCAAGACGCTCTCCACTGCTCGTTGCGGTACACCAAGTCGCTTCGCAATCATTTCTGTGCTCTCAGATTTGAGATAAAAGAGAGTAAGAACGATCCGCTCCTCTTCGGGCAATTGGGTGATTAGTTGGGCCATCGATGAAAAAGGTGATGAGGACTTCTCCTGATCTTTCATCTCAGCGGGGTGAAACCCTTTGACTCCACAATCTTTTTGAACCGCTTCAATGAAATCAATACACCGATAAGGGTCGGTATCTTTATCAAAGCCAGTATCACGTGGGGGGCTTTTATCTCCTCGAACCAATCAAATCTGGTCCTAACCTCTCCAACTCTAGAGAGCGTGAATGTCCCATAGCCCTTCAATAATTTACCGATATGTTCAACACGGAGAAAGGTCGGAGGTTGCCAGACCGAAACCTCCATCTCATCCATTAACCCGATGAGCGTGCTCCGTTTTGCGAAGGGTCCAGTGAATGCACGAAGTCGATGTCCAACTCCCTCAGGGCTCTGGACATCGTCGTAGACGCGAGTTGCAAGCATCCACTCAGATTGCCCCTGCCAATCGATGATCTCACGCCACACCTCTTCGATAGGTGCGCTGATCTCGATGGTGAGAGCGAACTCCTTGAGTGGACGCATTAGAGGCGTCCTCGAAGGAAATCTATTGAGTCCGCAACAGAGTCGCTCCAATGAACTCTTCCTCTTTGACCAGGCTTCATCAATTTCTCTTGATCAAGGTCATCGAGCAATAAATGGAGAGAGCGATAGGTGTCGAAGGGATCGAGAATCACTATTGGTTTCTCATGGAAATTGAGATAGCCGCCTACCCAGATTTCAAAGAGTTCTTCCAAAGTTCCAAGGCTCCCGGGAAGGGCGATAAAAGCATCCGAGAGCGATTCGATTTTTCCCTTGCGTTCACGCATATCTGCGACTTCGATTAGTTCACTGGCTTCATCATCGACGAACTCGATCCGCTTCAACTTGGTAGGGATTACACCGATCGCATCGCCGCCTCGCGAACGCGCCCCCTTGGCGACTGCGCCCATCATCGAAATCTTTCCGCCGCCCCAAACCAGCTCCCAGCCAGCATCTGCGATGGCAGAGCCAACTCCAAAGGCAAGATCGATGTAGCGCTCTTCAATTGCGGTGGAGGATGAACAATAGACAGCGACCCGCTTCTTCATGAGACCAGAGTAATTGACCATCCTCAGAACTCCCTCTGCCCTTGATACCGTTAAGCCATGTCATCGCAGGATTCTCGGCGTTTTGCTTATGGATTCGGTATCGCGACAACCCATGAAAGTGGCGTTCTTGACACCTA
Source organism: Actinomycetota bacterium (assembly GCA_005787575.1). Classification (GTDB taxonomy): domain Bacteria; phylum Actinomycetota; class Actinomycetes; order Nanopelagicales; family Nanopelagicaceae; genus SYAN01. The sequence goes on from SYAN01000051.1 coordinate 10,459, forward strand.
CTTCCACTCGTTGGGTCTAGGGAGAATTTCCGATACTAGGCCGCCATCGCTTGAGGAATTCTTCTCTGCTACTCGTAAAGATGAAGAGATCCGCGGTGTCCATCGCGAGCCAGTAGCAATTGAGATTGACCTTGATCAGAAGATTGAGAGCGTAGCCGATGCATATCTACGACTTCATCTACTTTCGCATCGAATCGTAAGACCACATCAACAATCTCTCGAGGGAATATTCGCTCAACTACCGAATGTGGTCTGGACTAACTTCGGTCCAGCAGCACTCGCGGATTTCACCAAAGTCCGAGAACGACTTCGAATCGAGTTTGGTCCTGTCATCGTTTATGGCGTAGATAAGTTCCCGAGGATGCTCGACTATGTTGTACCAGAGGGTGTTCGAATTGCTGATGGTAATCGCGTGAGGCTTGGTGCATATCTTTCTCCGGGAACCACTGTGATGCATGAAGGTTTCGTAAATTTCAATGCAGGAACGCTTGGCGCATCGATGGTTGAGGGCAGGATCTCAGCAGGTGTCACAGTCGATGATGGAAGTGATGTCGGCGGTGGCGCATCAATTATGGGAACCCTCTCCGGTGGCGGGAAGGAAGTGATCTCGGTGGGTAAGCGCTCACTGCTTGGCGCCAATTCAGGGCTCGGCATCTCACTTGGGGATGATTGCATCGTTGAAGCTGGGCTTTATCTCACTTCGGGTTCAAAAGTCTCACTCCCAGATGGCAAAACAGTAAAGGCCAAGGAGTTGTCCGGTGTCAATGGACTTCTCTTTCGACGGAATTCAAGTAACGGAGCGATCGAGGCATTGCCTAAGAGCGGTGATTGGGGCGGACTCAACTCACTCCTTCACGCCAACGATTAATAACGCTTACTAAGAATCTCTCCCTGCTCACAGGATTCACGCAGAGGTATTGAAAATCTAAATAGATCCAGACATATTTCGATGACTTCTGGAGTAGGTGGCTCTCGCTCGGGCTGACCATCTGATGCCATTGTTGTGAGATTTATCCAAGTAGATGGAAGGCTTACTCGAGATCTGAACTGTTCACCCGTAAGAATCTTCTCTCGTCCATCACTGTCGATTCCCCGTATCTTCAAGACACTTCCAGTGATCGAGCGCTCAAGTATCTGGTACCGAACGAGATCTTTCATCTCAAACGCTTTCGCCATCACTGCTTGAGTCACTTCTCTGCGCCACTTCGCATAACGAGGATTCACTGTGACATCAACGCTCCATGTATCGGGGCGATTGACCAAGTATGCCAATTTGCCACCCCAAACATCCTTCACATTCTGAGTCATCCCACCACTACTGCTGAAGAAGAATGCCTGAATTGGTTTGCCTGCGAAGAAGAGAATTTGATTGCGCGTACGATCGACCGCACTTCGCCAACGAATTCCATAGAACGGCTCGCTTTCTTTCCCGAAACCAACAAAATTCTGATCACGGATAGTGCTGTAGATGTGACAGTCACATGCCTTTCGTGTGTTTGGCAACTTAGAAAGAGCGAAAGTCCTAGCCGCTATCGCTTGTGCATCGAGTGCAGCCTCTGGCCAAGATGAAGGCACCTCTCCGAGTCCGTAGAGATATTCATCGCCGAGGCGAAGCGTGGTTGTAATCTCCATCTCCCCCGGTCCCACATCATTTGCCACTCGCTTGAGATTGAGCTGCCCGTATTTGAGAAGATAATTTCGGGCCGAAGTTCGAAGCGTTACGACCGTCTCGCTTTCCCAGCGAATAGTCCAATCATTATCAGGTTCAAGGCTTGTGAATTTCGCCAGTTTGGATGAACGCGTAATCTCTATCTTTCCA
>SYAN01000052.1 GCA_005787575.1 Actinomycetota bacterium
CCGTGACTTTGCCAAGGATTTCGGCCTTATCGCCAGGAATCGGGTCATAGGCGTCATTCGCGGGAAGGAGCCAGACTTTGCCACCCTTGGTGGAGAAGGTTTTCACCGTGGCCTCGCCATCAATCATGGCAGCCACAATTTCGCCCTTCTGGCAGTCCTTCTGAGAACGAATGACAACATAGTCGCCATCGCATATTGCGGCGTCAATCATTGAGTCCCCGACAACTTTGAGCATATAAAGCTCACCTTCGCCTACCAATGTGGCCGGCAGAGGAAAGACTTCTTCCACTTCTTGTTCGGCGAGGATGGGCGCCCCAGCAGCAATTCGGCCCACGAGTGGAACCGAGTGAGTTTTAGCGACGTCGGCGCCGCCTTGACCGGTCTCGCGAATTTCGACTGCTCGTCCGCGAGAAGGGTCGCGCCGGATAAAGCCCTTAGCCTCGAGTTCACCGAGTTGATATTTGACGCTCGAGGGAGAAGCCAGACCGGCCGCGTGGGCGATCTCTCGCATCGTGGGTGGGTACCCGCGCACCTCAACCGATTGACGGATCACATCGAGGATGGCTCGTTGGCGCTGGGTTAGCCCTGCGCCATCGGGAAGGGAGTCAGGCAATTCAAGGATCTCCCTAGGGGCATCGGTCAGGGCATCGGACAGGAAATCGCTACGGGAATCGCTCATGGGCTGAAGAGTAGGACCGATTGATAAAAAATTCAAACAAATGTTCGAAATTGGGTTGCGGGTGTCGGGGGCGGGGTGTACCTTTCGGGTTAGAACAGGTGTTCGAACACTATCCCCGGTGTCGATGGATCTGGTCGAAGAAGGTTCCCCATGAGCACATACCAAGTTGCAACCGCGAAAACCATTGATTTTCAAGGTTTTTCAAGCGTTCGCCTCACCCGAAGGGGAAGGCTCTTTGCTCGGGGTGCTGTCCTGCTATCCGTCCTGGTTCTCATCGCGAGTAGTTATTCAGCCGTATCCGGTGCAGCCGCCGGGAGTTCTTCGACGCCTAAAGGAGCGAACGCACATCTTGAAGTAGTCATCGTTGCTCCGGGTGAATCGCTCTGGTCGATTGCAAAACTTCTGGGGGGAGATCACGAGGAGACCGTTTCGCGAATCATGGAGCTCAATGCGCTCACCTCGCCGACTCTCAACGCTGGTGACCGGCTGATCATCCCGACACGCGGATAGGCATCCCCAAAACCCTCAACTTTGGGTCTACTGTTCCCACTAGATGTTGGGGTGATTTTGAGATAACCTTCCATCCCTAGTGGTTCTAAGCCACTTCGAAGGAAGTTTTGGAATACACCCAGGTTCGGGAAATTCCCAGTATTGAAAGGTTAGACACGCCGATGATCTGTCCCTTCTGCCGACACGACGACTCACGAGTCGTCGACTCTCGGCCAGTAGAGGATGGCAACTCCATCCGTCGTCGTCGTGAGTGCACTCAGTGTGGCTCAAGGTTTTCAACCCAAGAGACTGCGATTTTGGCCATCATCAAACGAAGCGGCGCCACTGAACCTTTCAGTCGCGAAAAAGTAATCAATGGTGTTCGTAAGGCCTGCCAGAACCGCCCAGTTAACGACGACGATCTCGCGCTCTTAGCCCAGCGGGTTGAAGAGAGCCTTCGCGCCAGTGGCCAAGCAGAGATCGAAGCTCAAGAAGTGGGCATGGCAATTCTTGCGCCACTCCGAGAACTCGATGAGGTTGCCTACCTGCGATATGCCTCGGTTTACCGTAACTTCTCCTCCCTTGATGACTTCGAAGGTGAGATCGCGTTACTGCGAGCGATGCCTTCAGAGACATCAGCAAGACCTTCCCTCGCAACTTCCTCTGCGACAGCAATGAATTCTTCCCTGAATTCGAACGAAACCCTGCCCATGAATTCACTTGCCCCACGAGTGAAGACAACTTAACAACCAGAAAAATTGGAGCACTAGAAATGTCAGACACGGTCATCAATCGACCTTCTTCCAAAGCGAAGAACAAAGGCCTCACCATCGAACGCCTCTACACCACAGCTGGGACGCATCCTTATGACGAGGTGACGTGGGAGAGACGCGATGTAGTCCAGACAAACTGGAAGAGCGGCGAGGTTATCTTCGAACAACGTGGGGTTGAGTTCCCGGATTTCTGGTCGGTCAATGCATCAACCATCGTCACAACAAAGTATTTCCGTGGGGCTGTAGGACATGAGAATCGTGAATGGTCGCTCCGCCAGGTCATCGATCGCGTTGTCCTTACCTATGTGAAAGCAGGCAAGCAGTACGGTTATTTCGCAACCGATGCCGATGCTGAAATCTTCGAGCACGAATTGACGTGGATGCTGATGCACCAGGTCTTCTCCTTCAATTCGCCAGTTTGGTTCAATGTCGGCACTGCTGCGCCACAACAAGTGAGCGCATGTTTCATTCTCTCTGTCGATGACACGATGGATTCGATCCTCAACTGGTACCGAGAAGAAGGCATGATCTTCAAGGGCGGATCAGGCGCCGGTCTTAATCTCTCGCGAATTCGCTCGGCAAAAGAGCTACTCCGATCAGGTGGAAACGCATCAGGCCCAGTCTCGTTCATGCGAGGCGCCGATGCATCAGCAGGAACCATCAAATCTGGCGGTGCTACAAGGCGAGCCGCGAAGATGGTAGTTCTCGATGTAGACCATCCAGATATCGAAGAATTCATCGAAACCAAAGTGAGCGAAGAGGAAAAGATTCGCGTACTTCGTGATGCCGGCTTCGATATGGACCTCGGTGGCAAAGACATCATCTCGGTTCAATATCAGAACGCAAATAACTCAGTCCGCGTATCAGATGATTTCATGCGCGCTTATGAGAACGATCAAGATTTCGGACTTCGTGCTCGCGCGACCGGTGAAATCATGGAGACTGTCTCAGCAAAGCAACTCTTTAGAAAGATGTCAGAAGCAGCATGGGCCTGTGCAGATCCAGGAATCCAATACGACGACACAATCAATGATTGGCACACCAATCCAGAGACGGGTCGAATCAATGCTTCGAACCCTTGCTCTGAGTACATGTCATTGGATAACTCATCATGCAACCTTGCATCACTGAACTTGATGAAGTTCCTCAAGGACGATGGCTCCTTTGACTCAAAGTCTTTCGTCAAAGCAGTCGAGATGATCATCACTGCGATGGATATCTCGATCTGTTTCGCAGACTTCCCAACTGAAGCGATCGGTGAGACGACTCGCGCCTATCGACAGCTAGGAATCGGCTTCGCAAACCTCGGCGCACTCCTCATGGCAAGTGGTCTTGCTTACGACAGTGATGCAGGTCGGTCAGTCGCGGGTGCAATCACCTCGTTGATGACCGGAACTTCCTACCGCAGGTCTGCAGAACTTGCAGGAATCGTCGGTCCTTACGAGGGTTATGCGAGAAATGCAGGAGCCCACACCCGGGTCATGAAGAAGCACCAAGCAGCCTCACTCTCAGCGAAATCAGTCTCAGAGCTTGATCGCTCGGTTTGGACCGAGGCGAACAAGTCCTGGGATGAAGGCGTGAAGATCGGTGAGCGCAACGGGTGGCGAAATGCTCAGGCCTCAGTCCTTGCCCCTACAGGCACCATTGGTTTGATGATGGATTGCGACACAACAGGTATCGAGCCAGATCTAGCTCTTGTGAAGTTCAAGAAGTTGGTCGGTGGCGGCTCGATGCAAATCGTCAATCAGACTGTTCCACAAGCTTTGCGAAAGTTGGGCTACACCCAAGAGACGATTGAAGCGATCGTCGAATACATATCCACTCATGGAAATGTGATCGATGCTCCCGGTCTCAAGAGTGAGCACTACGACGTCTTTGATTGTGCGATGGGTGCAAGTCCGATCAAGCCGATGGGACACGTGCGAATGATGGCTGCCTGCCAGCCCTTCCTTTCTGGCGCCATTTCAAAGACCGTTAACCTCCCTGAGACCGCAACTGTCGAAGAGGTAGAAGAGGTCTACTACCAAGGTTGGAAGTTTGGCCTCAAAGCGCTCGCCGTCTATCGCGACAACTGCAAAGTTGGTCAGCCACTCTCTGATGGCAAGGCAGCGAAAAAAGAAGATAGCGCTTCCGCTTCGACCGGCGCACCAGCGCCAGCACAACGCAAGCGTCTTCCGAAGTCACGCCCATCGCGGACAACTTCATTCTCAGTAGGTGGCGCAGAGGGTTACCTCACTGCAGGAAGTTATGAAGATGGTGCTCTCGGCGAGATCTTCCTCAAACTCGGCAAGCAAGGCTCAACTCTTGCTGGTGTGATGGATGCATTCTCAATCGCTGTCTCGATCGGACTTCAATACGGCGTACCACTTGAGACTTATGTCGAGAAGTTCACCAACCTTCGATTTGAGCCAGCCGGAATGACCGATGACAAGGACATTCGTATGGCGCAATCGATGATGGATTACATCTTCCGCCGATTGGCCCTGGATTATCTGCCACTCGACACTCGCGCTGCGCTGGGCCTCTATACGGCCAACGAGCGCAGTGCAGCACTCGATAGTGGTGAGTACGCGGTAGCGGCGCCATCGGCACCTGCTAGCGATGAGGTAGCAATCTCAAAGCCAAAGGACTCAAAACCAGTTGATCTCGTCATCGAGAAGGCGCCAGATACCTCAGGTGTTGGATCCTCAACCGAACTCCTTGAGAAGTTCGCTGGATTCAAGACTGATGCGCCACTTTGCATGACATGCGGAGTGAAGATGCGACCATCAGGTGCCTGTTATGTCTGCGAAGGTTGTGGATCAACATCAGGATGCAGCTAAAGAGTGAGTGAAGAATCGGCCCCCGTAAGGGGGCCGATTTCGTTTCTGGGTATGAGCGATTGATGAGTGATTCTGTGAAAGCCAAAAAAGGCATTGATGAGCGCCATCATTCGATGCTCACTGCCTTGGATGCGGCCGTGGAATCTATTGGCGGCTCTGCCCGCGAGGGACAGCGAAATATGGCACTTGCAATCGCTGATGCCATCGAATCCGAAGATCACCTCTTAGTTCAAGCCGGAACCGGCACTGGAAAATCACTGGCGTATCTCATCCCCGCACTCGCAAGTGGCAAGCGCGCCCTTGTTGCAACTGCCACCCTCGCGCTCCAAAGACAGCTCATCGAACGCGATCTGCCTCGAATCAAATCAGCCGTTGAGAAATCATTGGGGCGAGAGATTTCCTTCGCGATCTATAAGGGTGTCGGGAACTATCTTTGTAAACAGAAACTCTTTGGCGGATCTGATGCAGATAGTGAGTTGCTGATTGAGGTCTCGACCCTCGAAGAACAGGCGAAGAGACTCAAAGACTGGAGCAAGATTGTCGGTATTTCGGGGGATCGAGATGATGCGCCTGAGGTGGACCGACGAGTATGGGCGGCCAGTTCGGTAAGTGGAAGAGAGTGTGTCGGCGCTGATGATTGCGCCTATGGATCAAGTTGTTTCGCAGTCCTTGCAAAAGCAAAAGCGCAGAACGCTGATATCGTCGTAACGAATCACACCCTTCTTGCCATCGAAGTGGTGGATTCGCATCCGATCTTGCCCGATCGAGATGTCGTGATCTTGGATGAAGCTCACGAGTTTTCCGATCGCACCACACAAGCAGTGACTGAAGAATTGACAGCGCAACGCGTACTACGTGCAGCGACTATGTATCGAAAGTTCTCAGGCGAACGTGGCGCTGGCCCCGCGCAAGATCTCACGTTCGCGGCTGAAGAATTCGAAGAGGCTATCGCGCAATATCGAGATGATTTCCTCTCCGGAGGAGATCGAAGTAGTGAAGAGCGAAGACTTGAGGAGCTCCCGATAGCTTTACTTGACCCCATTCGCTCCATCAAGGAGGCGACGGAGGCGATCTCACAGAGATTATCGGCAGATGATGAGATCTTTGAGGGAGATGTTCTAGCCGAACGTGCTCGCGTTAAGGGTGCGATCAATGAGATCAAGACTGTGACTCAGAAGATGATGCGCGCACAAGAAGGAAGCGTCCTCTGGTTCGAACCAACCTACTCCACCCTCTATCTAGCACCGTTATCGGTATCTGAGGTGCTTGCCGAGAACCTCTTCTCATCGAGTCCCGTCATCGCAACGAGTGCGACGATGACCGTCTCTCGATCCTTTGAACCAGTGAAGCGAAATCTTGGGATTGCAGATATCGAAGGACTCACCACCTTGGATGTGGGAACACCATTCGATTTCGAGAAGCAGGGGATGCTCTATCTCGCCTCGCATCTTCCGGAACCGACGCGCGAAGGACCAACGCGAGAGGCGCTCGATGAACTTGCTGAGTTGATCGAAGCCGCAGATGGTAGAACTTTGGCTCTTTTCTCATCGTGGCGAGCTGTCGAGGCAGCAGATGCGCACTTGCGAAAAGTTCTCTTTGACCTTGAGATTCCGATCATCACTGCAAGACGTGGCGATCCGGTTGGGTCATTGGTCGAGCGTTTTTCAAAGGAAGAACGTTCAGTTTTGATCGGCACGATCTCACTCTGGCAAGGAGTTGATGTTCCCGGTTCATCCTGCATTCTCGTAGCGATTGATCGTATTCCCTTTCCCAGGCCCGATGATCCAGTCATGGCAGCACGCTCACGCCAAGCAGATAGCGAAGGTGGATCTGGTTTCATGCAAGTTTCACTCCCAAGGGCGGCACTGCTTCTAGCTCAGGGAAGTGGTCGCTTGATTCGCTCACACGAAGATCGAGGCGTCGTGGCGATTCTAGATTCCAGGATTACAAAGAAGCGCTACGGTGAAATCTTGATCAATTCCATGCCACCACTCTGGCGAACCGAAGACCCTGAAGTCGTTCGGGATTCACTTCGAAGGCTCAGAGACTCGCTATGAGATTCAGCACCGCTTCAATATTAGCTAGTTGCGAATCTGTATCAGTGGGCGGATTGAACGCCAGCTTTTAGCGAAACTTTGATGCAGTGGTAGCGATTCAACGTCATCCATCGCAACCCAACGAACTTCCATGGTCTCGTGATTGAGCTCCCCAGGAGTCAAATCATCGAAAGCTTGAGCGATCACTGTTACATAACTCCACGTTGAGTGATCGTCGATGTAATCACGAATGAGTGTGAGCGAGCCAGGGGTTATGCCAATCTCTTCAACAGCTTCTCGTATTGCGGCCTCAGTCCAGCTCTCATGAGAGTCTCGAGCTCCGCCTGGTATTCCCCAAGTTCCGCCATTGTGAACCCACGGCGCTCGAAGTTGAAGAAGAACCTCCTCCTGACGAATGAGCAAAAGTCCTGCTGCTCCATGAAGCCCCCAATGGCGAGACAAGCAGGCGCAATCCACCCACCCATCGCCATCGCGGACTGCCACTTCGGCAGTCTGTCATAGAGGCAGGGAATCCACAGGGCAGATTTCTCCACAGGTTTACATATTGCGGCAACGCCCGCCTCGGTAGCTCTCTAGCTTCGCGTGATGAAGTCCAGAGCGAAGATCTCATATTCATTATCCGTGGCACTTGTCCTTTCACTGGTGATTGTTCCGAGTCGCACTGCAACGGCTGAAGAATGTAAAGCAGAGAAGTGCATCGAAGTGACTGTCGATGACGAGAGTGACGAAATTGTCGTCATTTATCGAAGCAATAGACCAGCAAAAGTCAGCAGCGAGCTCAGTGAAGTAAATGAAGTAAGGAAGGAGCCAATAGCTTCGGGCTCTTTTACTGCTGCGCCTGATCCAAAGCGCACGTGGATTCCGTATCACCCGGATCGTTATGCGGCCTGGCGTGAAGCAGCGAGAAAAGCCGCGGCGACAAGAAAACAGAATAGAGAAAAGAGAGGTAAGGCCATAGTTCCTACTCAGTCAGTGATCGCCTCTACTTCGCTTTCGGATCAAGTCAGTCAGATGATCCCTATTGGAGATATCCAATTTCAGCCTGCACGAGGGGCAACTCTTTACACACCGGTTTACTTTTGGACTACGACACCGACATCTTTCGATGTAACGCTCAAAGTCGCGGGAATACCAGTAGGCATTTCCCTCAAGCCGGAATTCTTGTGGGATTATGGTGAGGGCACCACTCGTCAGACCTCACTCCCTGGGGCGCCTTATCCGTTAGCCCTCAACACATTCACCTACAACAATGTGGGGACCAAGAAGATCATCTTGACCACTACATGGAACGGCACCTTCACGGTTGCAGGTCTTTCATCTCCGATTGATGGTGTGATAACTCAGAAGCGAGAACGCGATCTCATCATCTACAGGGCTCCGAGTCGACTGCTTGGTTGATTTCCACAAAAGGACTTCATCCACATTTTCTTCTACCTACCGAGTGTGCCCGGGATTTTTCAACGAGCATCGCTCCATGACAACACTTACCTCACCGCATGACCTGCTTGTAGCTGTTCCGTTCTTGATGGGGTTCTCACCACAAGAGTCATTGATAGTCATTGGTATTCGAGATGAAGCGATAAATATCGCTATGCGATTTGACCTTGAGAGAGCGGATCTGAATGAGATATCTACTCATCTGAAACGCTGGAAGAGCGAGTGCGCGATGATCATCGCTTACACCGATCACGGCGAAGGGAAATCTCTCAACGATGAGGTCACTGAGTCCATTTCGAGGGCAGGCATCTTGGTGAGGGAGTCACTACTTGTCGAAGGCCGGAGATGGCGATCCACGCTCTGTAGTGATCTCACTTGTTGCCCCGTTGAAGGAAATCCGATGCCAGATATCTCAAACTCAACTATTGCCGCGGAACAGGTTCTCCTGGGACACCCCATGCCTTTTGAATCACGCGAAGAGCTTCAGAATTCACTTCGAAGCGATGGATCACTTCAATCCATTACAGATGAAGTTTCCTTAGCGATTGAGTTGATTGCAGAGATCGACTATCGCCACGATCCAAGACCTTTCCAGCGGGAGGGTGCCGAAGCAATTTCCCGAGTGATAGCTCTCGCCCAGGCGGGCGAATCAGTAAGGGATGCCACACTCCTGGCCTTAGTTCTCGTTCGACTTAAGGATCTTCAGGTGAGGGACTTCGCTCTCGGTTCTATCAATGAAGAGAACTTGGAGATATTGATCGATCTCTGGCGTTGGATTGTTCGCATTGCGCCATCTCGATATGTCGCACCTGTAGCGACACTCCTCGCCGCTACTAGCTACGAAAAAGGTGATGGCGTACTGGCGCAGAGCGCCCTCGATCGAGCACTTGAGAGTGATGATGAGTATCCGCTTGCGCACTTACTCAAGCGAGTCTTTGCTGCAGGATGGCCACCTGAGACTTTCGCCACGATGCGACGAGAGCTTCACCCCAAAATCTCCTCGGCCATCTTCGATGAGGTTGCGTGATCGTCTCGTTTCAGCGCTCCATGGATTCCATAACGCTCGTAAGGCGGGGGTAGTATTTCTTCAACTGTGCGGCCCTGGTTGGCCGATAACCTTTCGATGTTGAAGGAGTCTTGAGATGCTGGTTGGCGTTCCTCGTGAAATCAAGAATCATGAATATCGCGTTGCGATCACTCCAGCAGGCGTAAGAGAGTTCATCAATCATGGCCACAAGGTCATTGTTGAAACAGGTGCTGGCAACGGTTCAGCAATTTCAGATGAGTCTTATAAGACTGCTGGCGCAGAGATCGTAGCCACCGCGGCTGAGGTTTGGTCGCGAGCAGAGATGGTCTTGAAGGTAAAAGAACCCATAGCGCAGGAATATCCAATGATGCGCCAAGGACAAGTGCTATTCACTTATCTTCATCTCGCGGCATCAAAGGACTGTACTGACGCTTTGATCAAGAGTGGAATCACTGCAATTGCTTATGAAACAGTTGATGTCAATGGATACCTTCCGCTACTTGCTCCGATGAGTGAAGTTGCTGGACGTATGGCGGTGCAAGTTGGTGCGGCCGCGTTGCAAAAGAGTGCCGGTGGTAGGGGAGTTCTCTTGGGTGGAGTACCCGGAGTACGACCTGCTCGAGTTGTGATCCTTGGTGGTGGAGTTGCGGGCGTTAATGCCGCCACGATTGCCCATGGCATGCGAGCAGAGGTCACAATCCTTGATGTGAATACCCGCCGCTTGGTCCAACTTGATGAACTTTTTGAGGGGAATGTAAGAACTCTGGCATCAAACTCCTATGAGATCGAAGATCAGGTGCTCTCCGCAGACCTGGTTATCGGTGCGGTATTGGTTCATGGTGCGAAGGCGCCACGTCTTGTCAGTAACGATCTAGTGAAGCGAATGAAACCGGGAAGTGTATTGGTGGATATTGCAATCGATCAAGGTGGTTGCTTCGAAGACTCCAAGCCAACAACACATGCTGATCCGACCTATCCGGTCCATGGATCGATCTTCTATTGCGTGGCGAATATGCCTGGCGCCGTGCCGAATACTTCAACTTATGCATTGACAAATGTGACGCTTCGTTACGCACTAGCACTTGCAGACAAAGGGTGGAGAGAGGCTATAAAGGCTGATCCAAATCTTGCGCTTGGACTTAACGTGCATGAAGGAAAGATCTATTACGAGGCGGTCGCGCAGGCACACGGGCTTCCCTTCGTTACTTTCTAATCTTCACGACCTTCACGCTCTTCTCGCCAGACCTTAATTTGCCTCTGTAATTGCTGAGAGCCAGGTAACTAGACAAGAAGCACCAACTTTTATAGATTTCGGTTCGGTCACGAGTTCCAGCTTTTAAGCCCCGGCTAACTGGACGGCAACCCTCCGCCGCGGTGGGGTGCTCCGGGTGAGGACCAGGTGTCACGAAAGTCGTGATGCAAGCGCGGGTCTGCCAACTACTGTCAGGTCCAGCGTTAGATCTGAACTTAAGAAAGGCAGAAGATGTCAGACTTACAAATCAAGAAATCTCGTAAGCGACCAATTGCTCTTGTGGCTCTCGCCCTGGCAGCGCTATTCCTGAGCTCATGCTCATCCTCATCAGAAGATGCAGCAGCTCCAGCCGAAGGATGTGTTGCAGGTGAGCTAGCGACAGTCGAGACAGGCGTTCTTACAATCGCAACTGGTGAACCTGCTTACTATCCATGGGTCATCGATGATGCGCCAGAGTCAGGTCAAGGATTCGAAGCAGCAATTGCTTACGCCGTCGCTGACAAACTCGGCTACGGAGAGGATGCCGTGAAGTGGATACGCACTACCTTTGATGGTGCTATCGCTCCTGGTCCAAAGGATTTCGATTTCAATCTCCAGCAGTACTCGATCACGACTGAGCGTGCGGAAGTTGTTGACTTCTCATCACCTTATTACAAGGCAAACCAAGCGATTGTCTCGTATAAGGGAAGCAAACTTGATGGCGTCACTGACCTCGCTGGCATCACTGCCGCAGGGGCCAAACTCGGCGCTGCCGTATCAACCACATCCCTTGATGTCATCGAGGGCCAACTTGGACTCAAAGCCTCAGTCTTCAATGACAATGCTGGTGGCGTCACTGCGCTCAAGAACAAGCAAATTGATGGTTTGGTCGTTGATTTGCCGACGGCTTTCTATCTCTCAGCTGTCGAGATCGACAACGGAATCATCGTCGGGCAGATCGACGGAAGTGATTCCGGAGATAGCGGTTTCGGCCTCCTCCTTGCAAAAGACAGTCCAATCACCGGATGCGTCACTGATGCAGTTGATGCGCTCACATCTGATGGCACTATCGCAGCGATCACTGAGGAGTGGTTGGCTAATACTGCGGGCGCACCCGTCCTCAAGTAAGCACATCACTAGATAAACGAATGCCAATCGGCCGATGGGCGTAGTCAGGTTGAACCAATGACTGCGCCCATCTCCGGATCAGAGGAATGGCAGCCGAGCGATCTCGAAAGAAATCGACGAATAGAACGCCGACGCAAGACTCGGAAAAATGGGTTTATTGCGGCCATATCAAGTGTCCTAGTACTCGGCACATTTGCGATTGTCCTAGTCAACTCACCAGGCTGGTTATCGCTACGCGATACTTTCTTTAAGTGGGCTTATGGCGTAGAAGTCCTGCCCAAAATCATTCTTGGATTCACCACTAATCTCACGCTCACTCTTGTTGCGGGGAGCTCGGTAGCGCTCTTGGGGCTTTTGCTTGCGTTGGTTCGCACCTCGCGCTCGCCGGCGCTCACCCCGTTTAGGTTCCTTGCGACTATTTACGTTGATGTCTTTCGAGGCATACCGATGATCTTGGTCATCTTGTTGATTGGTTTTGGAATTCCAGCGTTGCAAATACCTGGCGTCACCAATGAAGTTCTCATCCTCGGAACCATCGCGGTCATCATCACCTATACCGCCTACGTCGCCGAAGTCCTGCGAAGCGGCATCCTGACTGTTCACCCCAGCCAACGCGCTGCCGCCCGCTCACTTGGACTGTCGCACTTTCAAACACTTCGCCATGTAGTTCTTCCTCAAGCAATCAAACGGGTCACCCCGCCCTTGCTCAATGATCTCGTCGCGCTTATCAAAGACACAGGTCTGATTTCCATCCTCGGTGTAACTGATGCCGTCCGCGCTGCGCAAATACAGACAGCAAAATCGTTCAATTACACGCCGTATGTGATGGCTGCGCTGCTTTTCCTCGCTGTCACCATCCCGCTCACCAGATATACCGACAGGATTCTTCGTCGCTCAATGGAGCGTCAAAACTCTCAAGGACTGACATGAGCCTTTCAACGAGTGCACTTCTTTCAGTCCGTGACTTAAGAAAATCATTTGGATCTGAACTCGTCCTTGATGGAATCTCTTTTGACGTTCCAGTGCATTCTGCAACAGTATTTATAGGTTCCTCAGGGAGTGGAAAATCTACTCTGCTTCGAGCACTTAACCTTTTGGAGCAGGTCGATGATGGTGTCATCGAACTAGATGGCGAGGAAATCACCGCAGTCGCAGTGGATTCTGATCAGGTTCGGCGCAAACTCGGGATGGTATTTCAGGCTTTTAATCTTTTCCCACATATGAATGTTTTGGAAAACATCACCTTAAGTCCCATCAAGGTCCATGGGCTTACGCGGGATGAGGCAAATGAGAGAGCGCTTGCGCTTCTTGATCGATTTGGTTTGCGAGAGAAAGCAGATCAATATCCAGACCGTCTCAGTGGCGGACAACAACAACGTGTCGCGATCATTCGAGCACTGGCTCGAAATCCAAAGCTTCTCCTTCTTGATGAGATCACTTCCGCCCTCGATCCAGTCCTTGTCAATGAAGTCCTTCTTACCGTGCGCGAACTTAAAGAGGAGGGGATGACTATGGTCATTGCGACTCACGAGATGGGTTTTGCCAAGCAGGTTGCCGACCAACTCTGCTATCTCCATGGCGGAAAGATCCTGGAATCCGGACTTGCTGCTGATGTGATTGATCGACCGATAAGACCTGAGACACGAGAGTTCTTGGCCAGAGTTCATAGCGCGGGGCGTCTTTAACCTGCTGCACAACCGCGAATAGCGCGAATAGCGCGAATAGATGGACTGAATCGAAAAGGCTAGACAGGGAAACTTTTCTTCGGCTACTATCCGCCCAGGTCATGAGTTCCAGTTCATAAGCCCCGGCTAACTGGACGGCAACCCTCCACCGCGGTGGGGTGCTCCGGGTGAAGACCAGGTTCGGTGAAAGTCACTGAACAAGCGCGGGTCTGCCACAGATGTCAGGCCCCGATAGTTTCGGGGAGGTCTTCCTTTGTCTACCAACAATTCAGCGATTCCATTCGATGTTCGTGGCGCAGCGTTTGAAACGCGCCAAATCCATGCAGGTCAAGTACCTGATCCAACAACGGGCGCAAGAGCACTTCCGCTCTATCAAACGACTGCTTACCAGTTCCGAGACACCACCCACGCCGCAAATCTCTTCGGTCTTGCTGAGCTAGGAAATATCTACACCCGCATCATGAACCCAACTCAAGATGCTGTGGAGCAGAGGCTTGCATCATTAGAGGGCGGCGTTGCGGCCCTTCTCCTTGCTTCGGGCTCGGCAGCAACAACTTTCGCAGTCCTCAATGTTGCAGAAGCTGGCGACCACATCGTCTCTTCACCATCACTTTACGGTGGAACCTACAACCTCTTCCACTACACCTTGCCGAAGTTCGGCATCGAAGTAACTTTTGTTGAGAACCCTGATGATCCAGAGAGTTGGAAGAAGGCAATCCGCCCCAATACCAAGGCACTTTTTGGCGAGACGATTGCAAATCCTAAGAATGATCTCCTTGACATTGAAGCAGTGGCCAAGGTCGCGCATGATGCTGGATTGCCATTGATTGTCGATAACACAGTTGCGACACCGTTCTTGATCCGACCAATCGAACACGGCGCAGATGTGGTCGTCCACTCTGCGACGAAATTCCTTTCAGGTCATGGCAACGCAGTAGTTGGTGCGATTATCGATTCAGGAAACTTCGACTACGCAAAGTATCCCGATCGATTCCCAGGATTCAACAATCCAGATCCGTCGTATCACGGTTTGGAATATGCCAAGGCTCTTGGCGTTGGCTCGGCTTTTGGCGCCAATCTCGCTTTTATCTTCAAGATTCGACTCACACTGCTTCGTGATGTCGGTGCAGCAGTTAGCCCGTTCAATGCCTGGCTCCTTGCCCAAGGTCTTGAGACGCTCTCCCTTCGCATCGAGCGCCATGTGGAGAATGCAGCGAAGGTTGCGCAGTGGCTTGAGAAGAATCCTCAGGTCGAAAAGGTGAATTACGCATCGCTGGCTTCGTCTCCTTGGAATGCACTCGCCAAGAAGTATTCGCCTAAGGGATCTGGCTCAGTGCTCTCATTCCATATCAAGGGTGGCGTAGAAGCGGGAAAGAAATTCATCGAAGCGCTCACCATCTTTTCGCATGTTGCAAATATTGGTGATGTGCGATCACTAGCGATCCACCCAGCTTCGACCACTCATTCGCAGTTGAAGCCAGAGGAACAGCTAAGCGCTGGAGTCGAACCAGGACTTGTAAGGCTAAGCCTTGGACTAGAACATATTGATGACATCATCTCTGATCTAGAGCGGGGCTTTAGCGCAGCAGCTCTGGCAAAGGCCACTGCTTAATGTCACTACAGCGAACGGCGCTGAGGGACGAGAAGAACTTCAGCGCCGCTGGTGAAGTCACTGGAGCCTGGTTAGAGAGCCATGATCCGGGAGAGAGAAAGTTCCTGAAGATCGAACAGCTCATCCTTGAAAATGGCGAAACTCTTGATGACCTCACAATTGCTTATCAATCTTGGGGGACGCTCAACGAGCAAAAGAGCAATGCGATCTTGATAAACCATGCTCTCACTGGATGGTCAGATGTCCCTGCATGGTGGCCAAAGATGGTGGGACCTGGACTTCCCTTTGACACTGATCGTTTCTTCATCATCTGCCCTAATGTCATCGGTGGATGTCAGGGAAGTACCGGACCCTCATCTCTTTCCCCTGATGGCAGAAGATTTGGTTCAAGGTTTCCGGTGCTCACCATCCGTGACATGGTTCTTGCTGAGAAGAGAGTCGCTGAATACTTTGGAATCGAAAGGTTCCTACTTTCGGCCGGACCTTCTCTCGGTGGAATGCGAGCCTTGGAGTGGGCAATCACCTACCCAGATGCAGTTGCTGCAATCTGCGTGATTGGATCCTCGGCGGTCGCGACTGGGGATCAAATCGGAACTGCCTCTATTCAGATCCGAGCAATCAAGAGTGATTCAAACTTCCTTGGTGGCGACTACTACGACGCAGCCCAAGGTCCGATTGAAGGTCTGGGAATCGCTCGGCGGATAGCGCACCTGACCTATCGGACGGAACTGGAGATGGATCTTCGCTTTGGAGCACTTGGGCAGGAAGATGGGAGTGGACGTTTTCAGGTCGCCTCATACCTCGATCACCAGGCGCAGAAGCTCCAGAAGCGATTTGATGCAAATACCTATATCCGTCTCACAGAAGCGATGAATACCCATGATGTGGGTCGTGGCCGTGGCGGGGTGGGGGCGGCTCTTTCTCGGATAAAGGCAGAGACAACGGTGGTCGCAATCGATACTGATCGCCTCTTTCCGCCACGACTCCAGCGAGAGATAGTCGAATTAACTCCCAGAGCGCGGGCTCTGGAGGTCATTTCTTCGCCCTTTGGTCATGACGGATTCTTAATTGAGGTGGAGCGGGTGGGCGAAATCATCCGAGAAGCGCTTGAGCGAGTCATCTAGGGGTCTGGTGCGGCGATTCTGGGTGGAATAAGGCTGTGGACAATTTATAATATGCCCAGAACCAGAAGGCTCCGGAACCCTCCGAGTAGCCGAAATCCAAAGGAACTCAATTGCCTGTATTTCGTGCGCCCAAAAAGCGGTCGGTAAAGAAGACTGTGAAGGCTAGTAAGAAGTCAGCGGCAAAGAAGAGCGCGACAGTTTCTCGCTTCGCTCCGATTCGCACTATTGCAAAACCTGCGGTGAAGGCAAAGCCGAAGAAGAAGGCAGTCAAGAAGGCGACGACGCCTCGACGATTCCTTACAAAGGCTGAACTCGAAGAGTTGAAGAAGAAGGGTGCGCTCGCCAAAGAAGCACCAAAGGGTCCGCGTCGATTCCCAACCAAAGCTGAACTCGAGGCGATGAAGGCAGGAAAGAATCCTCAAGTTCCTGCCACAGCAAAAGCGCCGGGTGCAACCAAGAAAGTTATCGTTGATGGCGAAGAAGTTGAAGTCGAAGATGTCGAACTTGAAGATTTAGAGAATATTGCAACTGAAGGCGAGGGCGAAGGGGGCGAAGAGAAGAGTGATGTCCGAGTCGTAAATCTCAGTGAAGAGGCAAAACGTGAAGAGGGTGAGTTCACACTTAAGGATTCGGAAGAAGATGATGCTCCGCCACAAACAGTTCTAACTGCGGGTGCTACAGCAGATCCAGTCAAGGATTATCTCAAGCAGATCGGTCGTGTAGCGCTTCTCAATGCCGAACTCGAAGTTGAACTAGCGATGCGAATCGAGGCAGGTCTCTTCGCAGAAGAGCGCATCACCCACGACAAGAAGATGGATCGAAAGTTGAAGAAGGAATTGGAGTGGATTGCTGAAGATGGAAAACGCGCGAAAAACCATCTTCTAGAAGCGAACCTTCGTCTCGTGGTCTCATTGGCAAAGAGATACACCGGACGTGGCATGCTCTTCCTTGACTTGATCCAAGAAGGAAATCTTGGCCTCATCCGTGCAGTCGAGAAGTTCGACTATACGAAGGGTTACAAATTCTCGACTTATGCGACCTGGTGGATTCGCCAAGCAATCACCAGAGCTATGGCCGACCAAGCGCGAACCATTCGAATTCCAGTTCACATGGTCGAAGTCATCAACAAGCTTGCTCGAGTACAGCGCCAGATGCTTCAAGATCTCGGTAGAGAACCGACCCCAGAGGAGCTCGCAAAAGAACTTGATATGACGCCTGAGAAGGTCGTCGAAGTTCAGAAGTACGGCCGTGAACCGATCTCACTTCATACGCCTCTTGGTGAAGAGGGCGATAGCGAGTTCGGTGACTTGATTGAGGACTCTGAAGCAATCGTTCCCGCTGAGGCTGTCTCGTTCACGATCTTGCAAGAAGAACTTCATAAAGTGCTAGACACGATGTCCGAGCGTGAAGCGGGTGTTGTGAAGATGCGTTTTGGTCTCACAGATGGCCAGCCAAAGACCCTCGATGAGATCGGTAAGGTCTATGGCGTCACGCGTGAACGTATCCGCCAGATTGAGTCGAAGACCATGTCTAAGCTGCGCCATCCTTCACGTTCACAGTCGCTACGCGACTATCTCGACTAAAGATCGGAACAATCATGAGTGAGAAGGTCACGATGCGAGTCAAGCCAAATGGTTCGATTCGCGTCACTGGAACCGTTGACTTTGTCGATGGCGAGGGAAATGTCATTGAAACCAAGACTGACTTCTCGCTCTGCCGATGCGGACATTCAAAAGAGAAGCCGATGTGCGATGGTTCTCACCGTGAGGCAGGATTCCAAGCCGAGTAACCATCCGCTCTGGCGCGATGGTCATCAGTCGCTAAATCTGCCTGCACTCGATTCACCTCTTGAAGTCGATGTCGCGATTGTTGGTGGTGGATTCTCAGGTCTCTGGAGCGCATTTCACCTCCTTGGACAAGATAGTTCGTTAAGTATCGCGATATTTGAGAGCGAAGAAATTGGCTTCGGTGCCAGTGGGCGAAATGGCGGATGGGTCTCATCTGATTATCCGGTCGATCCAGTAACACTCAAAGAACGCCATCCTGAAGCAGATATCGAAACTTTTTGGGATTTGATGCGAAGTGCGATCGATGAGATTGGTGATTTCGCTTCAACTTGTGCGCCAGAGGCAAACTTTCGCAAAGCAGGATCTCTCGTCTTCGCGCGCAACAAGGCGCAGCTTCATCGAATTGAAAGTAATCTCTTCGGAAAAAAGCGGCTCCTAGGTCCAAGTGAGACCCAATCGATGCTCAAAGTTGATGGTGTGATTGGCTCGATCTTTGATCCTGACTGCGCCACTGTTGAGCCGTATCCATTAGTGCTTGCCTTAGCAAGACATCTTCTTGCTCATGGAGTCGCGATTTTCGAGCGTTCAGAAGCTCAACTCGAGAACAATTCAATGAAGGTAAATGGCCACCGAATCAAGAGCAAGCAACGGATCATCGCCACAGAGGCTTACAAGAAGCCTTCCCGGCGACAAATTCCCATCTATTCGCTGATGATTGCGACCTCACCACTAACGAGAGAGCAACAAGCCATGGTTTCCAACGTACCCGGCTTGGCGTTTCTGGAAGCGCTCCATAATGTCAATTACGCGCAGATGACTAGTGATGGCCGAATAGCAATCGGGGGACGTGGCGCTCGGTATCCCTATGGAAGTCGACTCCGCTCGAGTAAAGAAGAGCAGGGAAGCGTCCATGATCAGATTTCACAGTTGGTTGAAGAGTGGTTTCCTCAGTTGGGTCAATGGAAAGTGACCCATAAGTGGGGTGGACCAGTGGCGGTTCGTTGGAATTGGGAGAGCTATCTATTCTTTGATCCACTCACTCAAACAGGTTCCATTGGTGGTTATGTAGGTGATGGCGTGACCATGAGTTACCTCTCGGCAAAGGCCCTTGCAGATCGCATGCTTGGTGGCAATAGATTCCTAAAGATGCCTTTCGTTGAGAATCAAGCAAGAAAGTGGCCGATCGAACCATTTCGATTTATTGGCGCGAACGCGCTTGTATCACTTGTTAAATGTGCCGACCAAGAGGAACGACTTACTCAACGAGAAAGTCTGATCTATAAAGGGGCCTCACTTCTCATCGGAAAGTGAGAGGTAGTTAAGTTCTTACTCAGCTCCAGTAGATTCATCGAGACGATGGGTCTCATCGTGGATATGCCTTGCTTGGCTCTTGAGCCCCTCAGCGTAGGCCTTAGCGTGGTGGGAGCAGAAGAGAAGAGATGCACCCGAGAGCAAGATGGCGCGAACGTAGGCCTGTGCACCACATCGATCGCAACGGTCAACGGCATTTAGCGGAGTTTGCTCCAAGATCACTTGGTCATTCATCACACTTAACTCCCGTTCTTCTTTATCTCTCGTACCTGATTGTTGAAAATGTACCTGAAAGCACCAACATCTAATCATGCTCTCGTTATTCCCACCCCAGAGAATAGAGATTTCGAGCACTCGGGCGTGTCTCAAATCTCATATATCGGATTTCTATCTGAGGCCTAGTTAGAGTGCACACCTGAGAATAGAGAGAAAAAAGGTGGAGACTTGGCTGACGAGGTACATGTAGAAGATAGCTACACGGCCAAGGATCTTGCGGTTCTCGAAGGACTTGAGGCGGTTCGAAAACGCCCAGGCATGTATATCGGCTCAACCGATTCTCGCGGGCTGATGCACTGTCTCTGGGAGATCATCGATAACTCTGTTGATGAATCACTAGCCGGTCACTGCAAGAAGATCATCGTCAATCTTGAGAAAGATGGTTCGGTAGAAGTTCACGATGATGGGCGAGGTATTCCTATTGATAAGGAGCCCCGTACCGGTTTGACCGGAGTTGAAGTCGTAATGACAAAACTTCACGCAGGTGGAAAGTTCGGTGGTGGCTCTTACGCTGCAACCGGAGGGTTACATGGAGTTGGTGCTTCAGTAGTAAACGCGCTCTCGTCACGACTTGATGTTGAGGTAGATCGTGGCGGAAAGATTCATTGGATGTCTTTCAAACGAGGTGTCGCTGGAGTTTTCGATGGCGATGGTCCAAATGCGACCTTTGCTCCTGAATCCGGACTTCGCATCATCGGAAGAATTTCCGCAAAAATCACCGGTACCCGAATAAAGTGGTGGGCAGATAAACAGATATTCCTCAAAGATGCAGAATATGTCTTGGAGGAGATCTACGAGCGAGCAAGACAAACTTCATATCTCGTCCCTGGACTCACGCTTGTTATCAATGACAATCGAGGTAAGAGTCAGCAGAGCGAAACTTTCTTTCATAAGGGTGGAATCTCCGAGTACTGCTCTTTCATCCAGAGCGATGAGCCCATCGGGGAGGTAGTAAGACTCACTGGATCGGGTCACTATCAAGAGACTGTTCCGGTGCTTGATAGCGAAGGCCAGATGAATCCGACCGAAGTTGAACGAGATATGAATGTCGATATCGCGATGCGGTGGGGTAATGGCTATGAGACGAACATGCGCTCATTCGTCAACATCATCACAACTCCTAAAGGTGGAACGCATGTTCAAGGATTTGAGCGCGCGCTGACGAAATCCTTCAATGAGTATCTCCGCGCCACCGGAACTTTGAAGAAGAACGAAATCGATGTCATCAAGGATGACATCCTCGAAGGTCTGACTGCAGTCGTGACTGTGAGGATGCAGGAGCCACAATTTGAGGGACAGACCAAGGAAGTTCTCGGTACTCCCGCGGTCGTGAAAATCGTCTCGCAAGTCGTCACAGATGAACTGAAGCGATTCTTCACATCAAGCAAGCGAATCGACAAAGCCACTGGTCGCGCGGTTCTTGAGAAAGTTGCAAATGCATCGAGAACTCGAATTTCAGCGCGTGCTCATAAAGAACTGCAACGTAGAAAGAATGCCCTCGAGAGCTCATCACTTCCCGCAAAACTCTCCGACTGCAGATCTGAAGATGTTTCTCGAACCGAGTTGTTTATCGTTGAAGGTGAATCAGCTCTTGGTACCACTAAGGCGGCGAGGGATTCTGAGTACCAGGCAATCCTGCCAATCCGTGGAAAGATTCTGAACGTTCAGAAAGCATCACTTTCACAGATGCTCGACAACACAGAATGCGCTTCGATCATCCAAGTTATTGGGGCGGGGTCAGGTAAATCTTTCAATCTCGATGAGGCTCGTTATGGTCGAATCATCTTGATGTCGGATGCCGATGTCGATGGTGCGCACATTCG
The DNA here is from genome assembly GCA_005787575.1 of Actinomycetota bacterium. Classification (GTDB taxonomy): domain Bacteria; phylum Actinomycetota; class Actinomycetes; order Nanopelagicales; family Nanopelagicaceae; genus SYAN01. Next base: position 21,262 of record SYAN01000052.1, read on the forward strand.
TTGCCTACTTTTGACCTTACTTCACCGGTATATGAAGCCATTGATCGAAGATGGTCGAGTATTCGCCGCAATCCCTCCGCTTCATCGCATTGATGTCCTAGGTGGTGGCGGAAAGAAGGGTGAAGTTTTCTACACCTATTCAGATGATGAGATGAAGAAGAAGATAAGTGAACTGCAGAAGACGGGAAAACGGTGGAAGGAGCCAATCCAGCGTTACAAAGGGCTTGGTGAGATGGATGCCGACCAACTACGAGAGACCACGATGGACCCCGCCCATAGGACGCTTCGAAGGATCACCATCGCCGACGGCCAAGCCGCCGAAGGGATTTTCGAACTGCTGATGGGTAATGAGGTAGCCCCTCGAAAAGACTTCATTTCAACTGCCGAGATAAGCAGGGAGCGAATCGACGCTTAGTCGATTTTAGCGAGCAAGCATTCACCAACCAGGCGCGCTATTTGCTCCGCCATCTAGCTCAATAGTTGTGCCAGTAGCCCACTGAAAATCATCTGAAGCTATGGATTCAATGACTCGGGCGACTTCAACACCTTCACCCATCCGTTTGAGCGGAACCATCTCATTCCATGCGTTAACGCCCTCAGGCCACGCCGATTCGATGCCTGGACGTGAGATTAACCCAAGTCGAATCGTAAGTACTCTCATCGGCGCCAATTCAAGGGCAGCGCTTCGCGTAAGGGATTCAAGTGCCGCTTTGCTTGCACCATAGAGTGCATGGCCCGGTCTTGCACGAATTGCTTCAACGGATGAGATGTTTATTGCGACTTTGGTTCCGCTCCGGCAAGCAGCGGTGAGTAGTTCTAATGGTGCGATGAGATTAAGACGGAGCATCGCACTTGATACTTGATCGAGAGTTTTGCCGGCAAGTTCTGGCTTATAGAGCGGATAGACCGACTGATCAGCAGCACAGTTGATGAGGAGTTGAGGCTTTGTCGCTTCCACCAGTTCCTCACCCGAACCTGGAATGAGAAGGTCTTTCTCCATCGCTGTGACGCCAACGACTGGGATTTTTCCACCATTTGAAACTGCAAAGACTTCCCATTCGCGATCACGAAAATGAGTTGCGATAGCGCTTCCCACGGTGCCACTTGCACCAGTGATCAAGATTCTCTTCTTCGATCTGGTGTTAAGCATGATGCAACTCTCTCACTTCATCTGCCAGATCAAAAGCGCTGATCGACTCCATCTCGCGAGCCCATTTCGCCACGAGATCCTTTGTGGCTAACTCCATGGTGGAGAACGCGGGAATGAGAGAGCAGAGCACCATCGACCAGTCACCCTCCGGTTTAGCGGCCATCCATGTGGAGGCGGGGACTGTGAAGTGGAGGCGGTCACTGTTAGCCGAAAGCCTTCGTTTCTCTACTTGAGGTTTCGGTCCTGATTGGTCAAGGGTGTAGAGAATTGTGGGGGACCCTGCAACATGCACCCAGAGCTCGGATTCGGGTATTCGGTGCCACGCAGAAAAATCTGGATGCATCATCATGAAATAGATGGCACTTGAACCATCGGCGCGAAAGAGCGGAGCCCATAGACCGCCTTCGCCTTCGAGAGGTTTAAGGTTGAAACGATTAATAAGGCTTTGCGCACTCTTCATTGAAGGCCAGTCAGAAAGTTCCCTTGAGTGATTCAAGTGCTTTCACTCGCTCATTGGCTTGGCTCATGATCTTGGTCGCATCCACCTTTATGGCTTTTGATGCACTAACTACCTGCTCACCATCAATCCATACATCTGTGACATCTCCTCGTCCCACAGCAAAGACTAGAAGCGCGAAGATATCGTGGATTGGAGTGAGATGAGGTTTTGAAAGTTCAATTGAGACGATATCTGCGCACTTTCCGACTTCAATACTTCCAATGCGACTGGCGATACCGAGAGCTTTAGCTCCCTCAATTGTCGCCAATCTAAATATTGCGCAAGCATCAACCTCTGTGGGGGATCTCTTGATTGCAATGAGATGTGCTGCCATCCGCATCGCTTGCCACATATCAAGGTCATTGCTGGAAGAGCAGCCATCAGTGCCCAGTCCTACCTTTACTCCCGCTTGAATATATGAGCCGATATCTGCAAGGCCACTTCCTAGTTTCATATTACTTCCGGGGCAATGCGCGACTGCTCCGTTGCGTCTAGCCGTAGTCGCTACATCGCTTTCACTGAGGTGGACCCCGTGGCCATAGATTGTGTGGCGATCAAGGATTCCCGAGGATTCCAAGATTTGGACTGGACTCTTTTGATAACGTCCTTGGACATCTTCATTCTCAGCGAGAGTTTCGGATACATGCAGGTGGATAGATGCATCGATTTCCTTCGCAAGCTCACTTACTTCCAATAAATGCTCTGGGGAATCGGTATAAGTGCTATGTGGCATCAAGTAAGTCGGAATCCAGGGTCCACCAATCTCAACAAGGCGCTTCGGCCAGGATCTGGCGAATGCGATTCGGTCCGGCCATTCGAGCGAGTCAAGTCCTGGGAAATCAAAGAAGATCGGACCCGCGATATGTCGAAGGCCAACATTCACTGCCCCCTCGTGGGTGGCTTGCGGGTGAAGGTACATATCAAGGGTTGTTGTGGTGCCAGAAAGAATCGCTTCGAGTGCGCCAAGTTCTGTGCCGAGCTTGCAGGTTGCTTCGTCCATGATCGCACCTTCAGCAGCCCAGACCTTCTTGAGGAAACCGTCGAGATCTACACCCTCGGCCCATCCTCGTAACAATGTCATTGCTAGATGAGTGTGTGTATTTATAAGTCCCGGAGTAACTATTCGACCTTTGGCGCTTACGCTTTTACTTCCAGTTAATGATCCACTGCTACCAATCTCGACAATCTCATCCCTTTCGATTGCTATGGCGGCATTGCGTAGGACTCGATTTTCTTCATCGCAAGTGATGAGATAGTCAATCTCATCGATAACTATTCGTTCGCTCATTCTTAGCCAACGTCTCTATTTGATTTTGCAAGAGAGAATTGGGAGTGCACCTTCGATGATTTGCACCACCCGAGAACTTGTCTCGCTCAGAACGCGTGAGATTTCATCAGTAGTGATTGGAATAGGAGAGAGTCCAGCGGCGGGATTGACGATGAGGGCGATGGCGCCGTAACGAAGACCCGCTTCCCGAGCGAGACTTACCTCGGGGCACCCAGTCATGCCTACGACCGTTGCTCCAGCGAGTGCAGCAAACCGGATCTCAGCAGGGGTCTCAAAACGCGGACCGTTGAAACCCGCATAGATTCCGCCGGTTCGAAGTGGAATGGCGAGAGTGCCAGCGCTTTCGCTTAGTGAGGCTTTTACATCGGCGTCATAGCAATCCATGACGTCAACATGTTGAACACCTTCAGGTTGAATCCCATCAAAGAAGGTGTGTTCTCTTCCCGAAGTGAAGTCGATGAAATCATCGATGAGTTGTAAGTCACCGGGCTTGAGAGTGGGGTCGATACCGCCAACGACGTTGACCGCGATTACGTAGTCGGCTCCAGAATCTTTAAGCGCCTGGATATTTGCCCGATAGTTGATTGCTTGGGGTGGGACGCTGTGATCCCTGCCGTGGCGAGTCAGAAAGACGATATCGACGCCATTCCACTTCCCTGGAGTTATCTTTGCAGACCCGTATTTCGTCTCGACACTCTTTGTCTCTCGCCCGTCAAGGGCTGGCAAGTTGTAGAAACCAGTGCCAGCAATGATTCCAATCAAGGCCATTAGCTATGCGCACCTTGTGATCCCGCCATGAGTCGACCGATCTCATCACGGTTAGCGAACTTAGAATCAAAGGTCGCGACAATCTTTCCGCCATAGAGCACCGCTACTCGATCCGAGAGCGAGAGGATCTCATCAAGTTCTGCTGAAACTAAGAGCACTGCAGCTCCTCGATCTCGGGCAGAGATAAGTTGCTTATGTATGAATTCAATGGAGCCGACATCCACGCCACGCGTTGGTTGCGATGCGACCACAACGGGAAGGTCCTGACTCAACTCGCGTGCGACGACAGTCTTTTGCTTATTTCCACCAGAGAGGGAACTCGCCGGAGCCGAAGCGCTGGGAGTGCGAATGTCATAACGCTCGACTAACTCTTCACCGTTGCTTGCAACGGCATCGAGATTTCGAATCCATCCCTTCGCAAATGGTTCTTGATCAAATCGATTGAGGACTAAGTTATCTGCGATTGAGTAACTCGCGACGAGTCCATGACGCTCACGATCTTCTGGGATATGTGAAACTCCAGCAGCATGCACTTCGTGAGGTTTGAGATTCGGCACTTCCTTACCCGCAATACGAACAGTTCCTTTACGTCTATTTCTCATGCCACAGATTGCTTCTACTAGTTCGCGTTGGCCATTTCCCTCAACGCCGGCAATGCCAAGAATCTCTCCGGCATTTACCTGAAGCGAGAGCCCCTTAACGGCTTCGAGCTTTCGATCATCGAGTACTTCGAGTTCGCGCACTTCCAACGCTGCGCCCGTTGGGTTCCCAGGACCTTTTTCGACATGAAGGACGACTTCTCTTCCCACCATCAACTGAGCAAGCTGGCTCTCACTACTCTCTTTCGGCGTGGTGCTTCCTGCGAGTTTTCCGTTTCGCAAGACAACGACACGATCTGCAAGGGCCATTACCTCCCGAAGCTTGTGAGTGATGAAGAGAATGCCAACGCCTTTTTTGGCGAGGTTTCTCAGGACTTCTAATAGTTCGTCCGTTTCTTGTGGCGTGAGAACTGCGGTCGGTTCATCAAGAATCAGTAAACTCACATCGCGCCTTAGCGCTTTGAGAATCTCAACACGTTGAGCCATGCCGACGGGAAGATCCTCGATGATTGCATCAGGATCAATTGCCAGCCCATATCGCTTTGAAAGTTCAGCAGTCTCTCTTTTGGCCTTCTGCATTTGAATGAAACCAAACTTGGTCGGTTCATCACCGAGAACTAAGTTTTCGGTCACTGACATCACGGGTACAAGTTGAAAATGTTGATGGACCATTCCGATTCCTCGAGCGATTGCTTCCGCGGTATCGCCATAAGGCAACTCTTCACCCTTGACTCGTATCACTCCCGAATCTGGCTTGACTAATCCAATAACAGCCTTAACTAGCGTAGATTTCCCGGCGCCATTCTCGCCAAGGAGTGCGACGATCTCGCCCGGCTTAACGGTAAGCGATATCTCGTGATTCGCTTGAACCGATCCAAAGCGCTTACTCAAATTTTCGACTTCAAGAAGGTTTGTCATACCTTCTCCTTTTCGTAAGGAATTCCTTCAGCAGCAGGAGGTCTCACCTTGCCGGCCGATATCGCCAGAATGAGTATGGTCAATACGTAAGGCAGCATCGTGACGAACTGTTGTGGGATTTGAACGACTTCATCAATCATCAACTGATTGGTTACAGCTTGAGAGAGTCCAAAGAAGAGCGCCGCTGCGAAAGCGCCGAGTGGATTCCATCGGCCAAAGATCATGATTGCTAGCGCTGTAAATCCTTTACCGGCCGTGAACCCTCGTTCAAAAATACCGACTGCTTCGAGTGCGAGATAGCTACCCGCGAGCCCTCCCACAGCGCCCGCGATGGTGACGTTGATATAGCGCAGTCGAACCACCGATACACCTGCAGTATCTGCGCTCGAGGGATGTTCCCCGACGGATCGAGATCTAAGTCCCCAGGGAGTCTTGTAAAGCGCCACCCATAAACCAAAAATGAAAATAATCCCGAAATAGGTGATGGGGCCGTGGTTAGAGACGATCGGACCGATTACTGGGATGTCGCCTATTACTGGAATATCTATCGGCAAGAATGTTGAAGGGATTCGGTAGTTCTGACGGTAGAGAAATGAAGTGATTCCCGCCGCCATGATGTTGATGATGACTCCGGCAATAATCTGGTCCATCTTCCAGGTGATGGTCATAACCGAGAGTAAGAGACCAACAAGTACGCCAGTCATGATCCCAATGAATAGCCCGGCCGAGATGTTCTTCAAGATCGCACCCAAAAAGAAAGCCGTGAAAGCTGAGACCAGCATGGTGCCTTCAATACCGATATTCACAATGCCCGTGCGTTCACACATGACACCGACCATCGCAGCTAGCGCTAGTGGCAGGGCAAAAGGAATCGCTGTGAAGACGACTGATGAGGTGACAATGGAGTTCTGGCTGTAGAAGTATGCAAAGAGCAGTATCGATGAGACGATAACAAAGTAACTCAAGCGAAATCTCATCAGTTGCTCCATCCACTCGAGAGGGAGATTCCCTCTTCTTTGCGCTTCAACAAGCGAAGAAGAATGGGTGCTGTAACGAAGAAGAGAATGAGCGCCAGCAAGAGATCGACTATCTCGGGCGCAACACCTGCTCTGAATTGCATAGTTGAAGCTGCGCCGCGCATGCCCCCAATCAATATGGCCGCCGGAATCACGCCTAGAGGATTGGCTCGTGCAAGAAGTGCGACTGTGATTCCATCAAAACCAAGACCAGCATTGAATGCTGGCTCAAATCGGCCGGTGATACTAAGCGTCTCTACTGCGCCCGCGATTCCTGCGGTCGCACCACCAAGCAACATACTTGAGATGATGACTCGCTTGACAGATATTCCGGCGTACCAACCTGCATTGCGGTTCCTGCCAATTGTCTCTATTCGAAAACCAGTGGTCGTCCTTCGCATCAACCACCAGAAGACAACTGAAATGGCTATCGCAATGAAGAATCCGAAGGGGAGTCCGAAGAGATCGGGAATTCGTGCTGATTCTTCAATCTTCGGAGTTCGTGTGATCGGTTGGTCAGGCTCCTTGAACGGGGTGCTGGCGAGGTAGTCGGCCAGGGCGATGACGATGCTATTGAGCATGATTGTTGTGATGACCTCATGCACCCCTCGGTAGGCCTTCAAGAGTCCTGCAACGAGCGCCACGAAAGAGCCAAAGAACGCGCCAAAAAGGAGGGCGAGTGGAATGTGAATGAGAAAAGGTAGGCCGACAAATGAGTACCCAGCCCAAGCCGATGCGAGCGCTCCCGATATCAACTGGCCCTGTGCGCCAATGTTGAAGAGTCCGGCCCTGAGACAGATGGCTACAGCAAGACCGCTAAGGATTAAAGGTGTTGCTTTAGCAAGAGTGGTTGCGATTCCCTCGATGGAGCCAAAGGCTTTCGTGAAAAGAACTTGGTAAGCGAAGAGTGGATTGCTTCCTTGCATCGCGATAAGGAGACTGCCGAAGATGAAGGCAATGAGGAGAGATAGCAGCGGTATCGAGAGTGTTTGCAACTTGACTCGCTGCAGGATGGCCATTGCTATTCCGTTCCGAATTAGAACTGAATCAAGTGAAATCTATTTACATTTGAATGTGGGGAGACGCACATCTCTGCGCATCTCCCCACGATTACTATGACTGAAGTTGGTGCTCTTTAGAGCTTAACTCCAGTTGGGACAGTCCCATCCAACACCTGAGGTGTTAGCTCTGCAATCTTGTCCTTGATTGCTGAATCGATCTTCGAATCGAAGTCGTGGTAAGGAGCGAGCCCGACATCACCGAAGAAGTTACCGCCTTCGATGGTTCCGGCCGAAGCTGCCTCAACGAGTGCGGCTACACCCTTGTCAATCAACTTCATCGCTGAAGTGACCAAGCAAGGCTGTGCCTCAGGCAAGGTGCCCCATTGATCAGCATCAACACCGACGCAGTAAGCGCCTGGGGTCTTTGCTATCTCGAGGAGCGCGCCGTTACCGGTGTTACCGCCAGCACCAAAGATGACGTCATAACCCTGTGAGAGAAGCTGCTTTGCAGTAGCTCCACCCCATGCTGGGTCATTGAAGGCGTTATCTGGCGCGTGATAGATCAGCTTGGTGGCAGGAAGATCCTTGCCGAGTAACTGTGCTGCATATGCAACACCGTTACGGAAGCCTTCTCCGAAGTAACGAACTGGTGGTACGACCTCAGTACCAAGTACTGCGCCAGTCTTTCCAGAAGTGGTCAAGTGACCTGCTAGAACGCCAGCCAAGAAGCCAGCCTTATCTTCTGGGAATACCAGACCAGTGAGGTTCGGTAACGCCTCACCCTGGAACTGATCGACACCAATGAACTTGATATCTGGATATTGCTTAGCAGCAGTGGTCATCGCCTCTGCCATCAAGAATCCGACGCCGATGATGACGTTGTAACCTGCATCAGCGAATTGGCCGATGTTGGTTGCGTAATCCTTCGGATCAAGAGTCTCGATGTACTTTGCGAATCCACCTACGTTCTCAGCGCCGGCTACGGCACCTTCCCAAGCAGATTGGTTGAATGACTTGTCATCGACCTTACCGGTGTCAGTTACAAGTCCGATGCAGAATGCACCTTCGGTACCACAATCTGCTTCTGTGATTGCTGCTGTCTCTTCAGTTCCGCTGCTGCATGCAGTCAAACCGAAAAGTGAAATGCTCACTGCGAAAAAAATAGACGCAATGCGCTTGATCATGAATCTCCTCTCAACAGGGGCCGTCGGCTCGAGTGACGACGGTTCAATCGATCGATTGACGCTGATCAAAGGGGAAAGTCGGGGATAAGTCTTGGAGTCAGCGTGTGTCAGAATCCTAGGGTGCGACGTTGAAGAAAGCAGAGTTCGGCGCGTGCGAAAGATTTCGAGCGAGCGTTACTTAACGCTAAAGTAAAGGTTGAGCCTTACTCGATGCAGCGCGTTCTGCGAGAAATCGCAAATTTCTTCGCAAGTTCGCCCAATTCATCGCTCACCTGAGTACGTATCGCTTCGTTGCTTGCAAGGAGGGCGGCTAGTTCTTTGATCGAGATCTTGAGTTGTTTTGACTCGGTATCCAGCTCCACCTTGCTCATCTTCGTCAGTCGTCGAAGTGGCATATCGAGGATGTAGGTCGCCTGCTCGTCGCTTAACTTAAAACTCTTGATGAGGGAAGCCTTCGCTTCGCTTGCATCTTCGGAGCCACGGATGATTTTGACTACCTTGTCGATATCAACGATTGCCTTGATGAGGCCCTCGACAAGATTAAGTCTCTCCTCCGCTTTGAGTTTTCGGAAGGCAGAGCGACGGGTCACTACTTCAACGCGGTGTGCGATGAAAACTTCTAGAATCTCTTTAAGGCCAAGTGTTCGCGGTTTGCCATCAACCAGCGCTACCGCATTGATCGCAAATTGATCCTCAAGCGGAGAGAGTCGATAGAGCTTCTCCAAAACTTCACTTGGCTCATAGCCATTCTTTAATTCGATGATCACTCGCGTCCCATTCTGACCATCCGAAAGATCAACGATGTCAGAGATGCCTTGAATCTTCTTGCTCTTGACCAATGTTGAGATTCGCTCGACAACCTTCTCGGGTCCGATTGTGAAGGGAAGTTCTGTGATGGTTAAACCTTGTTTTCGGTTACTCACTTTGCCGATTTCCACTGTTGCCCGGAGTTGGAAAGAACCTTTACCGCTCGTGTAGGCATCGACGACTCCAGATAACCCGTGGATCTCACCACCAGTTGGAAAATCTGGACCGGGGATATGTTTCATCAACTGTTTGAGGGTCGCTTTCGGATTCTCAATCAAAAATCTTGTCGCAGCGATCACCTCTCCAAGATTGTGTGGCGCCATATTCGTTGCCATACCAACTGCGATACCGCTACCCCCATTGACAAGAAGGTTAGGAAAAGCAGCAGGTAGAACGAGTGGCTCTGCAAGTTGGCCGTCATAGTTTGGGCCAAAATCAACAGTGTCCTCATCGGCTTCATCGACCATTGTCATCGCAGCTGGCGCGAGGCGCGCCTCGGTGTAGCGCATCGCAGCAGGCCCGGCATCGAGTGAACCGAAGTTTCCATGTCCATCAATTAGCGGAAGGCTCATGGAGAAAGACTGTGACATTCTCACGAGCGCGTCGTAGATCGCGCCGTCACCATGGGGATGGAGTTTTCCCATAACTTCGCCCACGACTCGAGCGCTCTTAACATGTCCCTTATCAGGTCGAAGTCCCATCTCGACCATCTGATGCAAGATCCTTCGGTGAACTGGTTTCAAACCATCGCGTGCATCAGGAAGTGCTCGCGAGTAGATGACTGAGTAGGCATACTCCAAGAATGACTCCGACATCTCTTTTGAGACATCGATGTCCACCACGCGACCAGGAAGTTCACCTGGTTTAGGTCCAACCTGTTTTGCTTTTGGTTTAGGGGAGGTCTTCGGCACGGGGTGGATTCTGCCTTGTTGAGAGGCTATTTCTTGGGATTTGATGGGCGTGCGCCTACTAACTCCACGCAACGACCGGCGACCAGATTGCCTTGACGCAAGGACTCTTTGAGATCGCGATTTGTTATCCAGGAAGATATGAAACCAGCCGCGAAGCTATCGCCCGCCCCTGTGGTATCAATTGCAATTCGTGGTGGAAGAATGTCAGAAATCAACAATGCATCCTCTCGAGATCTTGCTACTGCACCCAACTCACCTCGTTTGATGACCGCGATTCTTGCGAAGCGAAGCAAGAACTCCAGCATCGCCTCGAGGTCACTCTCGCCGCTAAGGAATTCTGCTTCAGATTCATTAAGGAGCAGAACATCAGACTCTGGAATTGATTGAAGGACTTCCTCCCGTCTTGCGAATTTCAGCATCGTGCCTACAGAGGCAGGGTCCAGGAATGTTTCGATACCTACCGAATGAAGCCGCTTAAAGATGCGATGGACTCCATCATGCGAGAGGCGATTGAAGAGGGAGTAGCCTGAAATGTAGCAAGAGCTGATTCCATCAAGACTTGGTAAATCGGATTCGCTAAGGCCGGCATTTGCGCCCGAATCGGGGAGCATCGTTCGCTCGCCGCTTTCATCCACGAGGACAACCACGGTTCCGGTTGCTTTCGATGGAACGATGATTTTATGGGTGTCGATACCTAAGTCCTGGATCTCTGCGATCAGTGCCTCGCCCACGGAGTCATCACCGACTCGCGCTAAGAGAAGTGCAGGCGTGCCAACTTCATGCAACCAGCTAGCGACATTGGCTGCAGTACCACCACCGTGAGTGGAAATCTCTGAAGGAGTATCGCTGCCGTATCTGAGTTGACTTAAGCCCTGCCCATCAAGTCGCACGATCACATCAAGTGCGATGTCTCCAATACAGAGGACTTTCGACATCAATCACTCCACCACTAGTTAGTCTCGATTGAGTGAGGCATAAGCAACGGCGATTTTCGAAGCGAGAATCGCATTGGAGGTGATGATCTCGGTATTGATCTTCAGGGATAGTCCCGCACTCGAACTATGGAATCGCTCAAGGATGAATGGTGTCACTGCCTTGCCGGTGATGCCTGCTGATGCCGCCTCGGAAAGTGCGCCATCAAGAAGTTTTTGATGGGTGGAAGGGTCCATGGGATTGGGGGCTGCATTTGCCACAAGTAGGGCGCTATCAGAGATAGTCGACTGCATTACTTTGGCAACTTCCTCTGGCTTTTCAACTCGATACTCCAATCGATGTCCGGAATTCTCAAGGTAGAAACCTGGGAAGTAATCACATTGATATCCGAGAACTGTGATGCTCAGCGTTTCTAAACGTTCTAAAGTCGCTGCGACATCAAGGATTGACTTAACACCGGATGAAACAACTGTTATGGGTGTTCGCGACAATGTACTTAAGTCAGCACTCTCATCGAAAGTTATCGAAGCACCACGGTGAACTCCACCAAGGCCGCCCGTTGCAAAGAGCGAGATTCCGGCGAGAGATGCGATCTGAGCTGTTGATGCAACAGTGGTTGCGGCCCACCCACCTCGTGATGCAATGACTGAGCAATCGCGAGTAGATGCCTTTATAACGTCATCTCGCTCTGCTATTGCCTGTAACTCACTTGGGCTCAGGCCTACTGTTATTCGACCTTCGCAGATTGCGATGGTCGCAGGAATGGCACCGTTTTCTCGCACCAGTGCCTCAACTTCTTGGGCGACAGCGAGGTTGCTTGGTCGTGGAAGTCCGTGCGAAATAATCGTCGATTCCAAGGCTACAACGGCTCGCCTCGCATCGAGGGCTGCTGCTACCTCTTCGGAGAGATGAAGCCTCTTCATGGCCACCAGTCTTTCACGGCTACCGACAAGGGCGTGACAAGATGGCGGTATGAAAGCGGCGGTATGAAAGCGGCGGATGGTAGAAAGTCCTTTAAACCGGCTGACCTTTCCACTTCTATCTTCGCGTCGCTCGGTTTAGTCGGCGAATCGAATCTACTGGGCATCGAAAAGTCTCTCGGGCGTGAACTCTTCTTCCTTATTGATGGATTTGGAGATTTCATCTTCAAAGATTTCTCAGGGGAGATCCCTGCGCTCTCGAATCTTGAGGAATTCACGAGGCTCGAGGCCCACTTTCCTTCAACCACGGTTACAAACCTCACCAGCATCGGAACGGGGCGATATCCCTGTGATCATGGAATGGTCGGCTACACGATGCGAATTCCATGGTCACAACCAGGAACCCCTGCTCTTCTCAACGGTTTGAAGTGGGACGAACGAATCGATCCGCTGACCTGGCAAGAAGTACCGACTCTCTTCGAGCGAGCGCGTACTGAAGGTATCGATGTCTCTCATATCGCCTCCGCCCGATACGAGGGAAGCGGATTCACTCGCGCTGCACTTCGCGGACCGAAATACCTTCCTGCCTCAACCGATGACGAGATTATGGCTGCTCTGCAAACTGCGACTAAAACAACTCCCTCCTTCACCTATCTGTACCTCAATGATGTTGATGATGCTGGTCATTCAACTGGAGTGGGTTCGAATCGTTGGAAGAGTGCGCTGGCGCGGGTGGATGGTCTCATTGCACGAATCGCAAGAGAGTTGCCTTCTGGCACAAGGGTTTGGGTATCGGCCGATCACGGAATGATCAATGCTGGTGAGAAGGTCGTTATTGGCAAGGGAAACAATCTCCTTGATGAAGTAGAAATCCTGGGTGGAGAACCGCGCGCCCGAAATCTCTATCTCAAGCGTGAACCCGACGGTCTCGTCGATGAGAAAGTTATTGCGCGAGTGAGGCAGCGTTGGGCTGAATTCTTTGGTGATCGGATAGAGATCCTGACACCAGAAGAGGGTTATGGCTCAAATCTGGGTCAAAGAGTGCGTTCAAGAATCGGGGAGATCATCATCGTCCCGAAGGATCAAACAATTTTGATCGAGTCTGAGCGAGAGGAAACTCAGATGAGAATGGTTGGCCATCATGGGTCAATCACCGAGGCAGAGCTTGAAATCCCGCTTAGGGTGATGAAGCTTTAGTTGTTTCCTTCAGGTCGCTTTCCACCAGGACCAAACATGATGTCATCCCAGGATGGAATCGAGATTTTGCGAGTGACGCCATCGCGTCTTGCATCACTTGGGATCTCATCAACTGCAGCTTGATCCTCGAAGATTTCATCGAGTTCCAGTTCGGCGGGCTTTTCCTCATCAAGGGAATCATTTGCGAATAATTCTTCAACCTCATCGGTGCTCTCGCTCTTGTCGATGGGATTACTTCTTATTGATATGAGTCGGGGAGGAGTGGCGGTTTCACTCTCTGGGCGAAGAGTTCGAATCGTGGAATCAGTTCTATGTTGAAGGGGTTCTTCACCAAAAATCCATCGTGCGCCATCATCAAAACTTTTGAGGCTGCGCTTTACTTGATCGAAGGTCCATGAGGCCGAACCTTCGCCATCCCGTGTTGGGTAGTGCAATGTCAAGTGCCAACTTCCGTCATCATTCCTGAAGGCATTCCACGAGGTTGCTTTCATTTCAACTCCTCGTGGCACAAGTCGTTCTGCAACTACCTCAAGGAGTGAAGGTTCACCTTTTCGAAGACTAACTTTCAGCGCGAGTGAGATGATGTAAGAACGTTCCTGAAGGATTGGCGCTGAGAATCTTTCGACCTTCTCAACTGAGACTCCGCCACGCTCAGCAATTGACTCCATACTTTCACCTGCTCGAAGGCGGGCCTGGATCTCTTTGATGCTGATGGTTTCTTCTCGCACTTCATCCTCCGAAACGACTGCTGAGAGGCGTGGTTGATTGATCAAACTCTTGAGGTGGTCAGTAACCCGCAGGGAGTAGGAGTTGCCCTCGAGATCTAGCAGTTCTATTGAGTCGCCATCGCCACTGCGCCCGACTGTCCGTAAGTCCTTCATCGGAGCCAAGATTGCCACAGGAGTATGGCCACATGTGGCATCGTGAAAGGATGTCGCAATGGATCTGCTCACGCTGGCTCTTGAGAGCGCAACCGCAGCAGGAGAAATCCTCATGGATCGTCCCTCGGCATTTGAAATTTCGACCAAATCATCCGCAATCGATATTGCTACACAGATGGATGAAGCCGCCGAGCGCTTGATTGTCGAGCGCATTATTGGCGCCAGACCTGGTGATGCGATTGTCGGAGAAGAGGGCGCGAAGGTGCTGGGCAGTTCAGGAATTAGATGGGTCATTGATCCACTTGATGGAACAGTCAACTATCTCTATGGGCTTCCAGGATGGTGTGTCTCGGTAGCAGCAAAGGATGAGAACGGCTCTTTAGTCGGAGTAGTCCATGCGCCAACCCTGGGGATGACCTGGCAAGCAGAGCGTGGTGGCGGCGCATTTCTCAATGGAAAGAAGATCAAAGCCTCGCAAGTTTCAAGACTTGATGAAGCTCTCATCGCAACAGGATTCTCATACTCTCGTGAAGTCAGGCAGGGACAAGCCGAGGCAATGCGGAAGTTAATTCCACTCTGCCGAGATATAAGAAGGTTAGGTGCTGCTGCGGTTGATCTCTGTCATCTTGCATCGGGTGGAGTGGATGCGTATTTCGAAGTTGGTTTGAAGGAGTGGGATCTGGCTGCAGGCGCACTTATCGCGACAGAAGCAGGAGCGCTTGTGACAGGAGGCGAGAGTGATGAAGTTATGGTCATTGCTGCAAATCCAAAGCTTCATCAGCTCATTCAAGATTTCCTCAACCTTTGAAGTGCTGAAATAGGGCCATTTTCGGGCGGATTCGCGCTCGGAGCCTCGGCTGTGGCAAGATACGCGGGCTCTAGACCCTGATATCGGGTCACTTCAATAAGCGTGGAAAAGAAGAGGTTCTCATGAATGTCCTAGACAAGATCGATGTCGCTACTTTGCGCAAGGACGTTCCCGCTTTCCGTGCCGGAGATGAATTGAAAGTTCACGTGCGAGTTATCGAAGGTAACAAGAGTCGAGTCCAGGTCTTCCAGGGCGTCGTCATCGCCCGTCAAGGGTCCGGTGTCCGCGAGACCTTCACCGTTCGAAAGATCTCCTACGGCGTAGGTGTTGAGAGAATTTTCCCGGTTCATGCACCAGTCATCGAGAAGATCGAAGTCGTTCGTCGCGGTGAAGTTCGACGAGCAAAGCTCTACTTCCTTCGAGATCTCCGTGGCAAGGCGGCGAAGATTCGTGAACGGCGAGGCGCTGAGGAACTCGTGCCTTCGACAGGCGCTGCAGTAACCGAAGAAGAAGTGAAGGCAGTTCTTGATGAGGTTCCTGCACTGGAAACCAACGAAGAAGTCGCTGAAGTCGCTGAAGTCGCTACTGAGCCAGCTACCGATCAATCCCAGGCCGAAGAAACAAAAGCGTAATCTTCCTCTTTAGTCGGCTTTGAGTAGACGAGAAGGGGTCGTACCGTAGGGGACATGGCCAAAGAAAAGCGCGGTTCACTTGTACGTGAATTCCCGATGCTTGTGGTCGTTGCAGTCATCGTATCCATCATCATCAAGACTTTCTTAGTTCAGTTCTTCTATATTCCCTCAGGATCAATGGAGAACACCCTGCTCATCAATGACCGAGTTGCAGTCAATAAACTGGGCGCATTCTTCACGGATATCAAACGTGGTGAAGTGGTGGTCTTTCGAGATACCGCAGGTTGGCTCACTCCCGAGTCGGTGGAGACCGGAAGCAGGGTCCGCGATCGATTCAAATCCGCACTCGTCTTCATTGGGATTCTTCCTGACCCGGCAAAGCAATATTTGATCAAGCGCGTGATTGGAGTCGGTGGCGACCGAGTGGTCTGTTGTGATGCAGATAAGAGGCTGACCGTCAACGGAGTTGCTGTCGATGAGCCATACATATTCCCGGGCGATCTAGCGAGCAATTCCGATTTCGATGTCACGGTGCCAGAGGGTTTTATCTGGGTGATGGGCGATCATCGTGGTGCAAGCGCTGATTCGCGTTTTCACACCGATGATGCCAATAAGGGATTTGTCCCGCTGGATGCCGTAACAGGGCGTGCCTTCGCGGTCGTTTGGCCTATCAAGAATTTCACATTCCTCTCATCCCATAAAGGATTAGTTGGGCAGGGCGCTACCCCCACGCCAAGCAGAGATAAATAAAGTGACGGTCGGTTAGTTCACAATGATCGAAACATCGCTCTTCGCGCAGGGTTTTGGTCTTATAGCGGGAGTTGATGAAGCTGGCCGTGGCGCTTGCGCCGGACCACTCGTCGCTGCATCTGTGGCGATTGATGAGAGTTCACCACTCCTTCAACGTGAGGCCCTCGATAGTAAGAAATTCAAAGCTGCTCAACGCGAGGAACTTTTTGATCTGATCATGGCAACTTCCAAGGCCACACATGTCGTCGCGGTAAGTTCGCAAGATATCGATTGCTTCGGGTTACAGGCGATGAATATCTCAGCAATGAGGAGAGCGGTGGCAGGGCTAGGAATTGATGTCGATTACCTGATTAGCGATGGATATCCAGTCACTGGAGTGAACATGCCAACCCTTGCGATGTTCAAGGGAGATTCACTTTCTGTGGCAGTTGGCGCCGCTTCAATCATCGCAAAGGTGACAAGGGATCGAATCATGATGGAGATGGAAGAGAGATTTCCCGGCTATGGATTTGGCTCTCACAAAGGTTATT
Organism: Actinomycetota bacterium; assembly: GCA_005787575.1. Lineage (GTDB taxonomy): Bacteria > Actinomycetota > Actinomycetes > Nanopelagicales > Nanopelagicaceae > SYAN01. The sequence continues at coordinate 38,054 of SYAN01000052.1, forward strand.
CCTCAGCCGTGCATATGAAAGCAATCGCTGATTTAGGAGTCACTGAGATTCACCGAACCTCCTATCGAAATGTTGCAGAGCTGGTTCAGATGAAGAGTGAAATCCACAATCAGATTTGATACACATTCGAGGTAGCTAAGTATTTGTTGATGCAGTGATATCGCCATCATCTGCAGGTGGCAAAGAGTGATAAAGCAGCACTTCTTGGAATCCTTGGTGAGCGACTAGCAGAGAGTTACTTGCTTCACCGTCATTATCGGGTCATTGAGCGAAATTGGCGAGGGGCTCACGGCGAGATAGATCTTGTGGTTACCGCCCCGGATGGCGAACTGGTCATAGTTGAGGTGAAGGCGCGATCAAGTGGCCGGTTTGGAAGCGCAATAGAAGCGATTGATAGCGAAAAATTGCGACGTCTTCATCTCTTGGCTCGGCAATGGTGCATCGAGCACGGGATCCGCATGGAATATCGGATTGATGTAATCGCACTCGATGATTTTTCGCTACCGAAAATCTCTCACCGAGTCGGGGTGAAAGCGTGATTGCCACGGTGAAGTCACTTGTTCTCACAGGCCTCGCTGGTGAGGTGATGACGATCGAGGTAGATATCCAAGATGGACTCCCAGCTTTTCTGCTTCTTGGATTGCCTGATTCATCTCTACAAGAATCGAGAGATCGAGTACGAAGCGCACTTGTGAATTCTGGTTTTCGGTGGCCTCAATCTCGTGTCACCGTCTCGTTGACACCTGCGGGAATACCCAAGCGAGGATCGAGCTTTGACCTACCGATTGCTGTTGCGATATTGATAGCACAAGGAGTAATTCCACAAGAGTCGGTAGCGGGGCGATTACTCCTTGGCGAACTCTCACTCGATGGGAGAGTGCGATCAAGTAGGGGACTGGTTGCATCGATGATTGCCGCTCATCAGTGCGGAATCGTTGAAGTGATAATTTCCAACGAGAGCAGAGCTCTCACAACTTTGATTCCTGAAGTTAGTGCTTATCTGGTCAGTGATCTTCGTGAAGTAGTTTCGTTCCTTTCAACCGGGGTGAGACCCGAATCCCTCTTTTCTTCCGCGCAACTCCACAGCATCGAGAGTCTCCCACGGGATTCGAAACTCGATTTCAGCGAAGTAGCTGGGCAGGAGGACGCGATTGCGGCTCTAGTCGCGGCCGCTGCTGGCCACCACCATGTATTGATGATTGGTCCGCCTGGCACTGGCAAAACGATGCTCGCTGAACGGATGGTGACGATTATGCCGAAACTTTCCCGCGAGGAGATCCTGGAGATTAATGCGATCCACTCAATAACTTCAGGTGACAAAAGAGTTATGACCGAAGTTCCTTTCGTTGCGCCGCATCACACCATGACAAGAGCAGCATTGATTGGTGGTGGCTCCCATCAAGTAAAGCCGGGGGCGATCTCACTTGCTCATCGCGGAATCCTTTTCATCGATGAAGCCCCAGAATGTGATGCAGGAACTCTCGACTCGCTTCGCGAGCCCATGGAATCTGGCGAGATCACCATCGCACGCGCAAGCGGTAGAGAGACTTTTCCTGCTGACTTCCTTCTAGTCCTTGCTGCTAATCCCTGCCCATGTGGTCGACTCTTCGGAAAAGGTCGTAGCTGCACGTGCAGCTCGCTTCAAGTGAGAAGGTACGCCGAGCGATTGAGTGGTCCGCTCCTTGATCGGATTGACGTGGTCATTAATGTCGAAGCGATAGGGCGTCTAGCCTTCACTTCAGCTTCTGGCAGTTCATCATCAGAGCTGCGGACTCTGGTCTCAACTGCGAGAGAGAAAGCACGAGAGCGTTTCAAAGATGAGAGCTTCTCTATCAACTCGAAGATCCCAAGTGAACTTCTCAAGAGTCGCTATCGGCCGGAGCGCAAAGCGCTCACTCATCTCTTGGATCAACTCGATGAAGGAAGTATCAGCGCCCGTGGTTTCCATAGAGTATTGAGACTAGCCTGGACTTTCGCTGATCTTGGTACGGTGACGACTCCTGGCGTAGACGAAGTGGAGAGCGCTTTAGCAATGCGCTCAGATTTCCTCGCCGCAACTATCGCTACCTTACGATGACTAGTTTTGGGAGTGGAAACTCTGCGGTACGTGAAGCGAGGCTACAACTCTTTGAAATATCTCTGCCAGGAGATAAGAGACTGGCAAGAATGATCACTGAGACGGGCGTGCTTGAGAGCAGGGATCGCCTGCATCGCGAATGCGATCTCAGTGAGCCTGAAGAGATTCAATCGCGGATTGAATCAGTTGGTGCATCTTTCATAACCCCAGAGGACCAAGAGTGGCCAACGGGACTCAATGATCTTGTTGTTACACCAATCGGGCTAGTAATTCGTGGTTCCTTAACGTGCAACTCATCAATTGCGATAGTGGGCACTCGAAATCCCTCGAGTTATGGCACACGGACAGCTCGTTCATTCGCATCAGGAATAGTCGATCATGGATTCACAGTGATCAGTGGTGGCGCACTCGGAATCGACACTGCTGCACATCAAGGTGCCCTCGACAATGGAGGCAGAACAATCGCAGTTCTTGCGGGAGGAATAGACCTCGACTATCCAGCCAGCAATGCGAAGCTCTTCAAAGAAATTGCAGACACTGGGGCCCTGCTCAGTGAAGTGATGCCGGGGATAGCTGCAAGACCCGAGCGATTTCTCACTCGCAATAGATTGATTGCGGCGATCGCCAGTTCGACCATCGTGGTTGAAGCGGCATATCGGAGCGGATCACTTCGAACCGCTCGAGACGCTGCCGAGTTGTTGCGACCAGTGATGGCAGTTCCAGGTCCAATAACTTCGCCTCTGAGTGAAGGCTGTCATCAGTTGATTGCCGATAGAGCAGCCGAGATCATCACCTCGCTCTCGGATCTTCTCGAGCTAGTGGAACCGTGGCGGAGCGAGACCCCTACAGTTGGCTCGTGTTCAAGTCCGGATTCGTCGCCGTAATCGGCCGACCGAACTCTGGAAAGTCCACACTGATAAACGCCCTAGTCGGCAAGAAGGTAACGATCACTTCACACCATCCAAATACGACGAGGAATGCTATCCGAGCGATTCTTAATACTGATTCTTACCAGGCAGTCCTAGTCGATACCCCAGGAATTCATAAGCCACAGACAGCGCTCGGTAGCCAACTCAACTCAATCGCTAAAGAGTCGACTGATTCGGTCGACATCGTGGTCTTCACCATCGCAGCCAATGAAAAGGTGGGGAAAGGCGACAACTTCGTGGTGCGCTCTATCGCCCAGAATTCTTCGGCGAAACGATTCTGCGTCGTTACGAAGATTGATACAGCTTCGAAGGATCGAATTCTCACGGCGCTTGCGGAAGCAGCCAAACTTGCCAATGACCATGGTTTCACTTGGGATGAGATCATTCCGGTTTCGGCGATTAAGGGTGAACAAGTTTGGATTCTCACTGATTTGATTGAGCGAAATCTCCCAGAGGGCCCTGCCTATTACCCGGCTGAGACTCTCGTAGACCTTGAGATCAGTGAGCGAATTGCCGAGATCATCCGAGAGGCGACGATTGCGGGCACACTTCAAGAACTCCCACATTCCATCGCTGTCGTTGTCAATGAGATCACCGAGCGAAATGATCAGCTCACTGCGATTGATGCGACTATTTTTGTCGAACGTGAAAGCCAGAAGGGAATAATCGTTGGGCGCGCAGGAGCCAATATCAAGGCGATAGGGAGCGCAGTCCGACCAGCAATCGAAGGACTCATCGGAAAGAAAATATTTCTTGGTCTCAATGTCTCTGTAGCTAATAACTGGCAACGAGATGCGAAGGCGCTTCGAAAACTTGGAATCGTGAAGGAATAAAGGCGAAGAGGAAGTCGGGATTAGGCGGGAGTTGCAATCGGCTTTCGGCTCGCAAGATATGAACCAATCAAGACCAGTGGAATTCCAAGCATCATGGTTGCAGTGAGTTTCTCATCGAGTAGAATCACTCCTAGTAGGACAGCAACAACTGTATTTATATAAACGCTGAGCGATGCTCGCGCAGGGCCAAAGTGCGACATGACCTGGAAGTAGATGATGAAGGCAAGGGCAGTGCAGATGGCGCCAAGCACCGCAATACTCGCCAAAGCCTCAGCCGGCGGAACCGGAGTAGGCATCACAAAGAAAAGCGTTGGCAAGTAGATGATCGTCGCAAAGAGAAGTGCGATTGCGTTGATTGCCAGGCCTGAGACTTCCGGCAATTTGTGATTGACCATGGAGACCGAGCCTGCGTAGAGGACTGATGAAGCAAGGAGAAGAATCACCGCAACAGTCTGAGCGGTGACCGAGCCTTCACCAACGCCATCGAACCCAACTAGGAAGAAAATCCCAACGAATCCCGCTCCCATTCCAACCAGTCGCTTTCCATGCCAAACTGTGGAATCACCATAGAAGTATGCGAAGACTGAGGCGAAGATCGGCACTGTCGCGATCAATAGTTCAGTGGTGCTTGATGGGATGACCTTCTGTCCAGTGGCAATGAAGAACCAGGGGAGAACCATCTCGCCAACTGCATATACCAAGATGATTTTCCAATGACGGAAGGCTGGAATGAGCACTCCCCGATAGTGAGCGATAGGAA
>SYAN01000002.1 GCA_005787575.1 Actinomycetota bacterium
GATGCCGAATCCGGTCTTGGTCAATTTGGCCAATGTTGGAAAGTTGTCACCGCCGTCTGCGGTGAAACTATTTGTAACTAGTGTCACCGCCGGAGCGCCTGAGACAACCTGGCCAGCCTTTACGAGCGCTCGCCCATCGGATAGCGAAATGTCTTGGACGCGGCTACCGGCTGTGGTAACCGCTCCGGCGTAAGAATCGCCAGTTGGATTGGAGACCACTTGCGCCGTGCCAGAACGAGAACAAGTCAACTTCAAACCCGAAACTTGCAAGAATTGACCACCACCTGAACTGCTCACTGCACATGACCGCTCGAACATTTCTTTCAGGTCTGCAGCAGTGACATTGACTATTGCAACTAGTCGATTGTCAAATGGTAAAAGATCAAATGTATTTCCGCGATTAATGCTGCCAGTTTTGCCCGAAACAGGCAACGTGACACCACCATTTTGTCGAATGCCTCCACCATTTTGCACCGAAACGACAGGAGCCGATTGTGAGGCCGCAGGCAGACCAAAACTCTTCGCTCTAGAGTTATATGCATAAACGAACGAGTCTGCAACTAAATTGCCTCCATTGGTTTCCGCGGTGCGCACGCCGAGTGCTGAGGCGCTCCCACGGTCCGTTGCAAATACCACTTTGCTGGAAGCTATCGGAGTCGTGAAGTCATTAAGACATGACTTGAGTGGCGCTTCGACGGAAGAAACTATCCGCTCATCAGGAGTGACTGCGTCAGTCAAGTTAAGGGAGCTTGCGACAGGCGAGCTAGGGATGACTCGACGGGGGTAGGAGAGTGTCTTGCTGTAACCCGTCATCACACCAGCAGCTGAAAAAGTAACGTCGAATCGACCCAAATAGGTGTAGTTTCCTTTTGTCGTTATCAATGCGACGTCTTTACCATCGGCATCTTTAATCATTTCAGGGTATTTGCCAACAGGCTTGGCTTCGCCAGGAATTAGCTGGATCGTTTCGGTGACATCGGGATTAGTCAGCAGATCATCTCCGCCACCAGCAATTGCTACGTCGACGTCCTTTACTAGAGCAATCAACTCTTTGTCATAAGCGATACCTTGGAGATGACTCACCAGAATTATCTTGTTAATTCCGCGGTTGGTTAGCATATCTACGTCGCGCTGAACTTGAGCTGCTGTTGTCTTTATGTCGATTGAAGTGAGTTTTACAGTCCCAGGAGACGAGATTGTACGAAGTAAGGGTGTTATTGCGCTAACAACACCGAATAGAGCTCCAGAATTGTAGTCGCGGTGAATGTAACTTCCACCTAGAACTTTGCCCGTATGCATAGCGCGAAGGATGGTTGGTCGCTTAGAGACTAATGGGGCAAGGTCAGCATTTGCTGTGAAGTCCAGATTTCCAGATATGAATGGGTGCCGCGATTTGTTGACAAAAGAATCTATGTAGCGCCGCAGAAAACCAGTTCCATAATCAAATTCGTGATTTCCAAGAACGTGTAAATCGTAAGGCATAAATGATTGCGCCACTCCATCGAGCACAGTTTTGGAGGATGACGCGCTTGCCGGCTCGGCGCAGATCAAGTTCTTGCTCGCCAAGAACGAGTCTCCTGCATAAACGCTTAACAGTGCATTTCCAGCGTTTCGGGCTTGTTTCGCTTCTCGCTTCATCACGGAAGAGAAGGAAGCAGCGCCACCCACGACAAGGGTTCCCTGCGTGGTTCGATAGGTGATTTCTGGAAGGAGTGCAGATTCGCCATCGTTGTTATGAAGTATGGTTAAAGTGACAGAAGAATCTGGTTCATTATTGAAACTTGCTTGAGTCTGGGTGGTGGTGCCAGCAAGTAGCGCTGTCACTGCCGCGCCAGCCAGTAATGTGAAACGTAGCTGATTTTTCATGTTCCCTTTCACTTTCGTTACTCTCGAAGGTGAGATTGTTTTAGGTGCACTTCACGGGGTCTGCTTGAAGACGGATCGCACCGAAGGGAAGTTCAGGCAGACGGTGGAAGTTAGGAGATGCGAGTTGAGGTTTGGCTTGCTGGACCTGAACAATCACTGAATTTCTGGTGATTTTCATGGGTACTTGCCCTTGTCCCCACCTCTTAGTATTGTTCGAACAAATGTTCGAATACCCTCAACCTCAGATTGACCCCACAAAGGGGCAGAGCGAGATTGCGCTCTTTGACGGAGAGCCCGTTGAGTTCACTTACCGTGGTCGCCGATATCGAATTCATCTTGTGCTTTCGCGTTGGCGTGAAGCAGGTGGCTGGTGGAACCGAGCAAGTGATGGCAACTACCGCCCTGACGATGGTGCCAGAGCGCTCTGGCGAGTCGAGGCAGCACCAATAGGTGTGATGACCACCTTTGAGATCGAACGAATTGATCGCGCTGATCTCACTGCAGAAGAGGCGGCCCATGGATTCCTCTGGCGAATCCGTCCTTCGTCACGTCCGTCATCTCAATCGGATCATCAATCAGGTCTAACTGAATACACGAGCGATGCTTCATGAGAACTTCATCCATCTGCATACTGTCAGTGGATACTCATTCAAGTTTGGCACCGCATCACCTGCAGATCTTGTTGCTGCTGCGAGTAGAAATGGCTTCACCTCACTCGCGCTAACTGATCGTGACACTCTCGCTGGGACGATTCGTTTTGCCAAGTCATGTATGGCTCATGAGATCACCCCAATCATCGGTATCACCATCAAGTTCCTCTCCGAGCATCATCGCGTCACACTTCTTGCTAGATCTGGCGGTGGCTATTCATCATTAGTTCGCTTGATATCAGCGATCAAACTCAAACTCGCCCATAACGAAAAACCAGTGTTACAGAGAGCCGACCTCGCGGAGTACGCAGATCTCACACAAAATCTTTTCCTTCTTCATGGCCCAGATTCACTCCTACAAGAGAGCATCGCAGGGCGCCAACCAGAGTTAGCGCTCCGCCATCTTGCGATGGTAGGTGAGGCTTTCCCACATCAAGTGATCGAATGTGTCTCACACCTTGCTCCTATCGGTCCCCGATCCACGCCACTAGCTGCGCGAGCCCTAGGTTTCGCAAGGGATCACGGCATAAGAGCGGTACTGAGCAATGACGTTCGAATGATCGAGCGCTCTGATGCGCCACTTGCTGACATCCTTGATGCGGTCCGGCACCTCTCTCCCTTGCATGAAAAGAATGTGAAGCGGATGAATGCCGAGGCATTCCTCAAATCCAGCAGTGAGATGTTTCAAGTGGCAAAAGAGTTGGCCTATGCCGCAGGGGAGCGAAGCCCAGATCGCCTCCTTATCGATACGCGTGAGGTTGCCGAAGCATCGATGCTTTCACCGCGTCATGAGATCGGTATCGGTGAGATCCACCTTCCAGAACCAGAGATGGTGGGCGCGCGTGACCGTGATGAGATGGTGCAGATATTCAGGCAACGTTGTTTCGCAGGACTCAATATCCGCTATTCCAATCAATCCGATGACCGCGACTATCAACGAATCAGAACTCGCCTTGATGATGAGGTCGATGCGATCCGTATCCTCGGCTTCGAGTCGTACTTTCTCACCGTTGCAGATATCACAGCAGGAGCGCGAGAGTTAGGAATCAGAACCGCAGCAAGAGGAAGTGGTGCAGGTTCGCTGGTCTGCTATCTCCTTGGAATTGGATCGGTGGATCCATTGGCACATGGATTGATCATGGAACGTTTCTGTTCCCCGCTTCGAAAAGAGCTTCCTGATATCGATATCGATGTGGAATCGGCAAGGCGCCTTGAGATCTACGACTTGGTCTTCGCTCGTTATGGCGCACAGGTTGCGACTGTTGCGATGGTGGATAAATACCGAGCACGACATGCAATCAGAGATGTCGGGATGGCGCTCGCCATATCGCCAGTTGAGATAGATCTGATCGCGAAATCCCTGCCTCATGTGCGCGCTAGACGGATCTCTGAGGTGATAGCAAAACTTCCTGAACTGCGCGCTATCAGCAAGGCAAGTGAGGATTCAGCGCTTCTGAAGATGGCCTTTGGTCTTGCGGAGCGACTTGACTCGCTACCGCGCAACCTTGCGATGCATCCATGTGCTGTTGCTATCTCAGATAAGAGATTTCCTTCGATAGCTCCGCTTGAGATCAATGCCAGTGGCTATCCGATGATCGCCTTCGATAAGGATGATGTGGAAGATATCGGTTTGCTCAAACTCGACATCTTGGGAGTGCGGATGCAATCAGCGCTCGCCTATACCGTCGATGAGATCAAGCGTGTTGAGGGAAAGACGATTGATATCGATCAAGTGCCGCTAGATGATGCAAAGACCTTTGAGCTGATCCAATCGACGAAGACACTTGGCCTCTTCCAAATCGAGAGCCCCGGACAGCGAGAATTAGTGGGGAAATTCGCGCCTAAGACATTCAATGACCTGATCATCGACATCTCGCTCTTTCGTCCAGGTCCGGTCAAGAGCGACATGATTTCGCCCTTCTTGAATGCAAGACATGGTCATGCCGCCACGAAGCGAATTCACCCTGATCTAGATCCGATACTTGATGAGACCGAGGGGGTTGTCGTATTTCATGAACAGGTGATTCGCATCATCGCGGTGATGACTGGTATCTCACTTGCCGAGGGCGATGAGAGAAGGCGTGAACTCGGCACTCCAGAGGGACAACAACGAGTATGTGATTGGTTCTATCCCAGAGCGCGAGATCGCGGCTATCCGCTAGAGGTAGTAGATGAGGTTTGGCAGGTACTTCGCGCATTCGCATCTTTTGGCTTCTGTAAAGCGCATGCCACTGCTTTTGCACTCCCGACCTATCAATCCGCTTGGCTCAAAGCGCACTATCCCGCCTTCTTCCTTGCTGGTGTGCTCAATCATGATCCAGGTATGTACCCAAAGCGGTTGATCTTGGATGAGGTGAGGCAGTGGGGAATCTCCATAGTAGGAATCGATGTCAATCACTCTGATCGCGAATATCGAGTGAGCAAGAAAGATGATGGATTCGCAATCCGTCTTGCACTTACTGAGTTACAAGGAATCAGCGAAGGTGAGGTCGCCTCGATTATCGATCATCGTCCCTACTCTGACCTCACCGATTTCATATATCGATCAGGAGCAAGTCGCCCCATTGCAGAAGCGCTGATCCTCATCGGTGGCTTTGAGAGCATCTATGGCATTGACGCCAATCCACGAGATTTACTGCTTCATCTCGGTGATATCTATCGCCTCTCGCAGAGCAAAGAGCCAAAGATCTCACCGGGACAGATCAGTCTTGGATTTCGCCCTGAGTTTCAAGTAAGCGGACTTCCGAATCTGACCAAAGGTGAACAAGTCCGGAACGAGATAGATCTTCTCGGGATGGAGGTTTCGCATCATCTGATGGAGTTCTACGCAGATTTCCTCAATCAGATAGGAGCAGTGAGGTCTTCGGATCTCTTAAAGCTTCGGTCACAGAGTGAAGTCTTAGTCGCTGGTGTAAAAGTAGCGCTGCAAACACCGCCAATCCGCTCCGGAGAGCGCGTTATCTTCCTGACGCTCAGTGATGGATATGGATGTAGTGACATCACCTTCTTCGCAGATGCACAGGAACATTCAGCCGAACTGCTTTACTCCTCATCGCTCCTCCTCGTTCGTGGCGTCACACGAAGGACTGGCGCTCGAGGGATCTCACTTCGCGCTCTCCGCGCATGGGATCTCGCACACTCATATGAGAGGTGGCGTAGCGTTGCGGTCTGTGAATGAAGTGCACGAATCACTCGATCAATCGAAAGAGAGATCGGTGATTTTGCATGTGGATATGGATGCCTTCTTCGCATCAGTCAGCGAGCTCGATCACCCCGAACATAAAGGAAAGCCACTCGTCGTTGGTGCGGGGGTACGCGGTGTCGTCCTCTCGGCAAACTACGCTGCAAGAAAGTTCGGAATCAGAGCTGCGATGCCCGTTGTAAAAGCACAACGCATGGCGCCACACGCAATCTTCATCCCACCAGATCACAAACGATATAGCGATGTCTCAGAGCGAGTGATGGAGATCTTCCATCGCTTCACTCCGAAGGTAGAACCGCTCTCACTCGATGAAGCCTTCCTTGATGTCACTGGATCGAGGCGACTTTTCGGAACTGGGATAGAGATCGCAGAGGCAATTCGAAAGGCTGTAGCCGAGCAGGAGCGCATCACATGTTCTGTGGGGATCGCGACCTCAAAGTTCATCGCCAAGTTGGCCTCGGGAAAATGCAAACCAGATGGGATGCTTGAAATCGATCCAGAACGAGTCTTGGATTTCCTGCACCCACTTCCAGTTGCAGATGTCTGGGGAGTCGGGCCGAAGACCAATGAAATCCTGCAAAACCTTGGATTACGGACAGTTGCAGACCTGGCAAACACACCACTTGCGACATTGAAACGGGCACTCGGTGATTCATCTGCCACCTCACTCTATGAACTCGCTTGGGGTAGGGACTATCGAGATGTGATCAGCGATGAACCAGAGAAATCAATCTCTGCGGCAGAGACATTCGCTTACGACTTAGACGATAGCGAGGAGATACTGACCGAACTGATGCGATTGACCGAGCGCGCGACACTTCGCCTTCGAAAGTCGGGCTTTCGCGCAAGTACCATCACGATTCGAGTTCGATTCGCTGACTTCAAAACGATCACGAAATCCAAGAGTCTTAACCAGAGCGTCGATGGAACACTCGAGACTTTTGCAGTCGCCAAACAACTCTTCCAAGCGCTCAAGCTTGATGGCGTGCGAATCAGATTGGTTGGTATCGGTCTCGAAGGTCTCATCCCCTCTGATGAAGCGCCAGAGCAACTTGAACTCGGCGCCCCAGAGCGGGGATGGCGCGAGGCGGTTGAGGCTATGGATAAGGCGCTTGAACGCTTCGGAAAAGGCTCAATCCGTCCCGCTCGCTTGATCGATGCTGACGGCGATGACGGGTGAACCAGGGTGAAAGTTCCCCGCGCAGGAGATTAGAAGAGAGCGAGAATTGAGGCAGATGAGGGCTCCGACGTGACGCTCCTTGCGCCTTCGGGATACTCTTTCGCTATGCCTCTTTCCGATGAAGAGAAGCGCCTCCTCGCTGAAATGGAGGCTGCGCTCGCCGTAGACGATCCGAAGTTGGTATCGACTCTCTCTGGCAAAGTGCGAAGCCCTAAGAAGAACCGGATGTTCGCGGGAATACTGCTTTTCTTCACGGGTCTTGCCACCCTATTGGCAGGGCTCATTTCACAGGCGATTCCAGTCGGTATAGCCGGATTCGTCCTTGCGTTGATTGGACTCGTTTTCATCATCTCTAACCTCGCAGGGAAAACACCGGTGCCAGCAAAAACGGATCAACGCCCGAAGAAACCGAAATGGAGCGCTTCCTTCGAAGAGCGATGGGACCGCAGGCAACAGGAGAATGAATAAGAGCTCTTATCTCTCACCGCATGAATAGGTGATTGAGTCTTCTCGTCGTGAACCAGGTTCCGATAATTATCATCGCCGAGAAGTAAGCGAGATGAACGAGAAGCGAAGCAGAGATCTCACCAAGCATCAAACCACGCATCAATTCAATCGCGTGCCAGAGCGGGAGAGATTGGATCACTGCCTGAATCCAACCTGGAAAGACAGTGATGGGATAGAAGGATCCAGAGAAGAGAAACATCGGAAGTAGCGCGACATTGATGAGATCCATCTGCTGATAAGTCTGCATATACGAGGTGAAGGCCATTCCTATCGCAGAGAATGCGAATGCAATCATGACGGCGGCAGGAATCGCCAAGATTGCCCACCAGCTCTGCACCAAACCGAGGGGTGTGACAACTCCCATGAATCCCACCGAGTACATAAGACCTCGACCAAGCGCCCAGATAATCTCTCCGAGGGCGACATCAAGCGGGCCGAGAGATGTCGCGAGCATTGCTTGATAGAGCCGACCGTGTTTTATCTTGAAGAAAACATTCCATGTTGAGTCGTAGATCGCTCCATTCATGGCACTCGTTGCAAGGAGACCTGGTGCGATGTACATCGCATAAGAGATGGCTTTGCCTCCATCAGGGGTTACGTTTCCAATGAGGTCGCCAATGCCATATCCAAATGCGAAGAGAAAAAGGACCGGCTCGATGAAGCCTGTTGCAACCACAATCCACGTTGAGGATTTGAATGCGATGATGCTTCGCTCGATGACAGCGCTCACTCTTCCTGCAAAATATTGCTCTCCAGCCCTACCCACTCGGCGCTGAGCAATTGCTACTGCAGAATCAAGGATCATTTCTCGAGCCTTCTTTCGAAGTTCTTGAAGGCCCAGAGCAATCCAGTGATGAGTAGGACAAACATGACGCTGAGATGAAGGATGGCCATGGTGAGTGAAATGGGATAGTCGTAGGTGAGATATCTACCGAGCTCCGTTGCATGCCAGAGTGGTGATATCCAGCCAATCGGTTGGATGTAGACCGGCATATTAGTTAACGGGTAAAAAGTTCCAGAGAAGAGAAACATGGGCATGATGATCATTCGATTGATGATGGTCATGAATAGATCTTCGTTCTCGATAAATGAGGCAAATCCCAACATCAGTGCGCCAAAGCCAGCCCCGGCCAAAATCGCTGTTGGAATCGCGAGCCATGATCGCGGTGAATCGAGCGCGCCGAAGAGATAGAGCAGTACCCAATAACAAGTGACTGCGAAAATAGTGCGCGTCATCGCAGAGAAAAAGACTCCACTTGCAATCTGCCTTGGTGTGAGCGGGGTGGAATTCATCGCATAAAAGGTCTTCTGCCACTTAAAACCGTCCATACATGGAAAGACGACTTCATCCATGGCACCAGTTATTGCGGTAGTCGCAAGTAACGCTGGCGCGACGAAGGTGAGATAGGAGACTCCACCGAGTCCAGATTCGCCTAAGTTCTGATCGACAAGTGCGCCAATCCCGATTCCTACAGAGACCAAATAGAGCAATGGATTAGCAACGGCGTCAAAGACGATGGCAGAGACGAACTTGATCATGTTTCGAATTCGAGCTTCAGCTACGGAGAATGAGCCTTGGCGCTCTATTCGCTTCAGGTCGATGAGTTTGAGGGAACCGATTCGATCCGGCCTTGGATTATCGAGATTAAGTGACATGGGCGAGATCAATCAACCAGTGAACGGCCGGTGAGGCGGAGGAAGACATCTTCCAAGGAAGACCTTCGAACCAATGAAGTAAGGGGATGGAGTCCTGCAGAGTAGACCTTTTCTAGAACTGATTCGCCATCGTCGGCGTAGAGCAAGATTCGATCTGGGAGAACTTCTTTTCTCTCGCAGAGCGCTGTGAGTTGGTCGGCGAGTGATTGATTACGTTCCGATCCGAACCTCACTTCCAAAACTTCCTTTGTTGAGTATTGGCGGATTAGATCGGCTGGAGATGCTTCAGCCATGATCTTGCCCTTATCCATGACAATGAGTCGATCACAAAGCTGCTCCGCCTCATCCATGTAATGAGTAGTGATCAATAGCGTTACGCCAAGTTCTTTGAGCCTAAAGAGTCGATCCCAGAGGATGTGGCGGGCCTGCGGATCTAGTCCTGTCGTAGGTTCATCGAGCATCAATATCTCTGGTTCGCTGATCAGGGACCTGGCGATAGTGAGCCGTCGCTTCATTCCGCCACTGAGCGCTTCGACTTTGGTTTTGCGCTTCTCTTCTAGCTGAGCAAACTCCAGCAATTCATCGATCTTCTTCCTGATGAACGGGCGGGAGAGTCCGAAGTAGCGTCCGTAGACATAAAGGTTTTCCTCGACCGAAATTTGAGTATCAAGATTGTCACTCTGAGGAACTACGCCAAGGTGGGCGCGGATTTCAGGACCACTTTTGTCGGGGTCCTTACCCAAGATCTCAATCTCGCCACCGCTTCTCTTAGAGGTAGCAGCAATGATGCGCATGGTGCTCGACTTGCCCGCTCCATTGGGTCCGAGAAAACCGAATGACTCACCTCGTCGGACCTCAAAATCGATCCCTGCGACCGCTTCAAAGTCGCCGTAGCGCTTGACCAAACCTCTTGCCCGAATGAGCGCCTCACCCGCCTTAC
>SYAN01000053.1 GCA_005787575.1 Actinomycetota bacterium
ATCCCGTTAGGTTCCTCTCATTCCCCTCATGCCCTTGGCAGGGTTTGGCAGGGAATGAATGGCTCATTGAACATGGCAGATTCTTGATGGATAGCGCCGATGGAGGGTTCGCTTGTCAGGATTAACGCGAGTCGGCAAAGGCAGAGGTATTTTCACAGTTCTGCTCTTCCTTCAATGCTTCATCGTTCTGACAGGTGGGATTGTTCGAATCACTGGATCAGGACTCGGTTGTCCGACCTGGCCAGAGTGCGCTCCGGGTTCATATACCCCGTCGCCACTTCAAGAAGAAAGTCCGATTCACGCCTGGATCGAGTTCGCTAATCGCTTACTCACATTCCTTTTGGGTTTTGCGGCATTAGCAGCTCTCGTCTATGCGATTGCTTTTATTCCAATAAAGCGAATACGAGCGCTGGCGGCGCTTCAACTTCTTGGAATCATCGCGCAAGCGATCCTCGGAGGTATAACAGTTTTAACTGGTCTGCATCCAACTACCGTCGTTGCCCATCTTCTCGTCTCTATAGTTCTCATCGCTGGCGCGCTCTCGCTTCGACAGCGGGTCTATGGCGCAATCCCAAAGCACAACATTCCGACGCTTTTGACGAAACGACTTCTCAAAGGACTGGTTGGTGCTGGCTTTGCCGTGGTCGTGATGGGCAGTATCGTTACGGGAACAGGTCCCCACTCTGGCGATAGTGATTCTTCGCGTTTTGATTTCGACGTGAGAACTGTTGCTTGGCTTCACGCGGATCTAGTCATCCTTTTCATAGGTCTACTTTTTGCCACCCTGCTAGCAGTGCATCTCGGTGAAAATGGAGCGACCCGCACCTCACTCTTGAAGAAGATCTCTTGGGTGATTGGTTTATCCCTTGCCCAAGGTGCTCTTGGATATCTGCAATGGTTCACCGGGGTGCCGGAATTCCTTGTCGCGCTCCATCTCATAGGCGCTGTCTCGGTGTGGCTCTCCCTTTGGAACTTGTACATCACGGGTAGCGTTTCCTCACCAGTAATCAGTTCGAAGGGGGCTAACTGACGTGGCGCACAAGAGCCTTCTCGACAGTACGTGGAGCACGTTGGATGACGATGCCGTGCGATATGCGCGGGCGTTGGCGATGGATGCCGTTCAGAAAGTCGGCAATGGCCACCCAGGTACCGCGATGGCTCTTGCGCCGGTTGCTTACCTTCTCTTTCAAAAAGTATTACGTAATGATCCCTCTGATCCCAATTGGATAGCACGCGATCGATTCATTCTTTCTTGCGGACACTCCTCGCTCACTCTCTACATCCAACTTTTTCTGGCTGGATATGGCCTTGAGCTCGAGGACCTGAAGGAGTTTCGAACCTGGGGCTCACTCACACCAGGACACCCCGAGTTCGGTCATACACATGGCGTTGAAACAACGACAGGACCATTGGGTCAAGGAGTTGCTAACGGAGTTGGAATGGCGATGGCCTCACGTTTCAGGCGGGGCCTCCTCGATCCTAAGAAGAGCGAGGGCACTTCGATCTTTGATCAGAATATCTGGGTTCTCGCATCTGATGGCGATTTACAAGAGGGAGTGAGCGCTGAGGCATCAAGTCTTGCCGGGGTTCAAGCGCTCGGAAATCTCAAAGTTATTTACGACGACAATCGGATTTCGATTGAAGGTGATACGCATCTTGCATTCACCGAAGATGTCTCAGCCAGATATCGTGCATACGGGTGGGAAGTTTTCGAAGTTGATGCTCGTGAATCCGGAGAAGTTGACCTCGCCTCACTCACAGCAGCAATAGAGAATGCCTTATCGATCAGGCAGAGACCGGTCCTCATACGATTGAAAAGCGTCATAGCTTGGCCCGCTCCGAAAGCCCGGAACACTGCCAAGTCGCATGGTTCGGCCCTCGGCGTAGAAGAGGTGGCAGCGGCAAAGATCGAGCTCGGTCTCGATCCCAGCGAATCTTTCGCGATTCCGCATGAGATTCTGCAAAATTCGCGCTCTCTTATCTCACGTGGCAAAAAAATGCACGAAGAATGGAACTTGGAATTCGCGAAGTGGGCTAACGCAAATCCAGAAGGCTTGAAGTTGCTCGAGCGACTCGAATCTGGGCAACTCCCCCAAGGGTGGGATGGCTCTCTTCCCTCCTTTGAATCAGGAAAATCTGTCGCAACCAGAAAAGCTTCTGGAGATGTCATCCAAAACTTAGCTTCAGCACTGCCGGAACTATGGGGCGGAAGCGCGGATTTAGCTGAAAGCAATAACACGATGATTCATTCATCGAAATCCTTCTTGCCTTCGAGCTCCACTATGCCGAGTGCTGATCCTTATGGACGAAATATCCATTTCGGCATTCGTGAACATGCGATGGGAGCAATCGCAAATGGTATTGCGCTCTTTGGTCTTTCGAGAATATATGTCGGTACATTCCTAGTATTTAGCGACTATATGCGAGGTGCGGTACGGCTCTCAGCTTTAATGGACTTGCCGGTTACTTATATTTGGAGTCACGATTCCATTGGATTAGGCGAGGACGGTCCGACCCATCAACCTGTCGAACATGTAGCCGCACTTCGAGCTATACCGAACCTTGCCGTTATTCGACCCGCTGATGGCAATGAAACTGTCGCAGCATGGCGACGATTGGTAGAACATCCAGCGCCATCAGCGCTGCTTCTCTCTCGGCAAAACCTCCCGATTTTGGGTGGAACGAATAGCGATGGAGTCAAAAACGGCGCGTACGTACTTAAAGACTTTCTTGCAGAGGGAGCGAATTCCCCTCAAGCTCTCATCATTGCCACTGGATCCGAAGTTCATCTCGCACTCGATGCTGCTGGGGCTCTCTCGCTAGAGGGGATAAGTACACGAGTCGTAAGTGCGCCCTGCTTAGAGTGGTTCAAAGCTATGCCACAGCAATACCGCGACTCAGTAATCCCCCCTTCGATTCGCGCTCGAGTCTCCGTTGAAGCTGCCGTCTCGCAAGGATGGCATGAGTTGATTGGTGATGCTGGAGTTGCGATTTCACTTGATCACTTCGGAGCCTCCGCTAGCGCTGAAGTTCTCTTTGAGAAATTCGGCTTCACTTCTGAACGAATCGCATCTGCGGCAAAAGAATCATTGGTTAAAGCTCGAGCGCATTAATGAACGTTCTCCGAGAGATCACTACGGCTGGTACATCGATCTGGCTAGATGACCTTTCGCGAGAGCGACTTGCTGGTTCTCTTGCTCTCTACATCGATCAGTTCGAGATAAGAGGAGTCACCACAAATCCTGCGATCTTCGCAGCTGCAATCTCAGGCTCTGATCTCTATCGTGACGATATCCTGCGCCTTGCGAGCAAGGGATACTCGGCGCAAGCGATTATCGATGAACTGACTACAGATGATGTCAGACGAGCTTGCGATCTCTTCGCAGGGCTCTTTCGTTCTTCCCAAGGTGTTGATGGCCGAGTTTCAATCGAGGTTGATCCCGCACTTGCTCGCGATACTGATTCAACGATTCGCGAGGGACTATCACTTCAAGCGAAGGTTGATCGCGCAAACTTACTGGTGAAGGTTCCAGCAACTAAGGAGGGGTTGCCCGCAATCACTCGATTAATCGAAGCAGGCGTGAGCGTCAATGTAACTTTGATTTTCTCTATTTCACGTTATCGCGAAGTGATTGATGCCTATCTGCAAGGCCTTGAACGACGCCTCAGCAATGGCGATGATATTTCGAAGATTCATTCCGTTGCGTCGTTCTTTGTCAGCCGAGTTGATACCGAGGTAGATGCGCGACTCTCCAAGATTATTGACCAATCAACTGTCGCCCATCTGAAAGGGAAAGCGGCGGTAGCCAATGCGGTACTTGCATACCGCCTCTTCGAAAAGGAGATGGCAAGCGAGCGTTGGGTCAGGCTTGCCGAATCCGGAGCCAATCTTCAGCGTCCACTTTGGGCATCAACCGGCGTAAAGGATCCCTCGTATCGGCCGACTCTTTATGTCGATACTCTTATTGCGCCCGATACCGTTAACACAATGCCTGAAGCTACGCTCGAGGCATCTTCAGCTCTCAAAGGCCTTTCACACGTTCCGATAAGAGATCGCTACGAAGAAAGTGATTCGCTTCTAGCATCTCTGGCTTCACTTGGAATCGATTTAGAAGAGGTTGCAACCAAGCTCGAAGATGAAGGGTTGAAGAAGTTCTTGGATCCATGGGTTGCCTTAGGGGAATCCGTGAAGTTGGCGATGCGCTCCTAAATGTCGAACATCCATTTTTCGCCCAAACTCCAGGAATTCCCATGCGTTGAAGGAATCGAAAGGATCTCTCGAAGGATTGCTTCGAAAGACCCTTCCATTTGGGGAGTTGAAGCAGCAGAAGAAGCAGCGATTCGACTCGGCTGGGTTGATCTGCCAGAAGCATCAAGGAGTCTTCTTCCCCGACTGGACGCACTCTGGGCTTGGGCTCGAAGTGAAGGCATATCGAAAGTACTTCTCTGTGGCATGGGTGGATCCTCGCTCGCACCTGAAGTGATCGCACGAAGCTACGGAAAAGAACTCATCATCGTGGATTCAACTGATCCAGACTTCTTGGAACCTTTGACTCACCTTTCATTCAAGGAGTGCGCGGTGGTGATCAGTTCTAAATCAGGAACCACTATCGAAACCCGCTCGCATTTAGCCCTCTTCGAAAACTTAATCAGCAGGAGCGGCATTTCCCCGAACGAACGGATCATTGTGGTGACTGATCCCAAATCCCCGCTTGATAGCTATGCACGTTCGAAGTCTTTCCAAGTTTTCAACGCCGATCCACATGTAGGAGGCAGATTTAGCGCCCTGAGCGCATTTGGCCTCGTTCCATCGGCGCTCCTCGGGATTGACATTGCACCGTTACTCGATGACGCGAGTGAGACTCTTGAAGAACTATTTAACCCTGGCAATCTCGCTGAACGACTTGCAAGTTTTTTGGCTCAAGGGCAGTTTCTTCAGATTCAAGAAAGCAGGAAATACCCGGGGCTAGGTGATTGGATCGAACAACTTGTTGCAGAATCATCCGGCAAGGAAGAAAAGGGAGTATTGCCCTGGATTTCGCATCAAAGCGATCTCCTCTATCCATCGCTCGATTTAGACGATGATATTGGAGCGAACCTCGGTTCCCACTTCATTCTCTGGGAGTGGAGCACAGCTCTTCTTGGCTGGATTTTGAAGGTTGATCCCTTCAACCAGCCGAATGTACAAGAGACAAAAGCTGAAACTGCAAACCTGCTTGAGTCGAAAGACACTCGCCCGACACAATCAATGACCATTGCGGAGATGAAAGCCCAACTCGAAGGCGCTTCGAATAGGGCTGGATATATTGCGATCTGCGCTTTCCTCAACCGTCGCGATGATCGTTCGCTTTTGGAACTACGCGACCGACTTGAAGCTCGATTTAAGATTCCAGTCAGCTTTGGTTGGGGGCCACGCTTTCTTCACTCAACTGGGCAGTTCCACAAGGGAGGCCCCAAGAACGGCCTCTTCCTCTCGATAACGGGCGAATGTCGAAAAGATCTCGACATTCCCGGGGAAACATTCTCATTCCAAGAGCTAATTCGGGCTCAGGCCTCTGGTGA
>SYAN01000054.1 GCA_005787575.1 Actinomycetota bacterium
ACTGCATATCGGGTAAGTCCAAGTATCTTCTTCATGGCATCACCAATCCTCCATCAACTGGCACCGTAATTCCAGTTACGTAGCTTGATGCGTCGCTGACTAGCCAGATGAGCGTTGCTGCTAGTTCTTCTGGATCGCCGAGGCGACCCGCTGGTGTGAACATCTTCAACATCTCGACCATATCCTTAGGAAGCTCATCGCTCATCTCGGATGGAAAGAACCCTGGAGCAAGAGCATTGACTCTAATATTCTTTCTTCCGGTCCACTGCGTCGCAAGATCTCGCGTTAGTCCAATCAAACCCGCCTTACTCGATGCATAAGCAGCTTGCGGAAGTCCCTGTGGTTTGATTCCGAGAACACTTGAGATATTGACGATTACTCCACCATCTTTGTTTGCGCGTGCAAATGATTGCGCCATCCAATAAGCACCCATCAGATTCACATCCAAGACGCCCTTGAATTGTTCAGGTGTCTCACGCGTTGCGGGAATTGCCGTGCCAACCCCTGCGTTATTGACCAAGATATCGACTTTGCCGAATTTCTCTATCGCCAGGGCAATGAGGGCTTCGCAATCTTCTGGTTTTGTCACATCTGTCTTCTTAAGCGCGAACTTTCGCCCCGCGTTTTCGACCAATTTTCCGGTATCGGGTAATCGTTCTTCCCGGCGGGCGCCAAGAACAAGATCAGCACCTGCCTCGGCGAGAGCTTTTGCGAAAGCAACGCCAAGTCCTGAGGAAGCGCCGGTCACGACAGCAACTTTGTTATCCAAGCGGAATCGATCTAGAACACCCATCTCTGCCCCTCCTCATTCTCACCAACTGTGCGTACGGTACTGCCATGGATTTCGCCCTTAGCTCCAAGGCGACCGAATACTCTTCAAAGTTGCATACATTCATGGACCAAGAGGTCTTTCCAGCGGAATCGACCTACCACGAGCAGCGGATGACCTTTGCAAAAGCAGGAACGCCGCACAAACTCCCACCAGTCGTTGAGCTCTTGAAAGAGAAGGCGAAAGCACTTGGACTATGGAATCTCTTCTTGCCGCATCTCGATCATGGTTTAACCGTTACCGATTACGCAACCCTTGCTGAGATAACAGGATGGTCTCCGGATATCGCACCCGAAGCGCTGAACTGCGCCGCACCGGACACAGGCAACATGGAACTTCTCGACATGTTCGCAACAAGTGAGCAGCGAAAGCAGTGGCTTGAGCCGCTATTAGCTGGAGAAATCCGTTCTGGTTTCGCAATGACCGAACCTGATGTCGCATCAAGTGATGCGAGAAATATCCGCACTTCAATCAGACGTGAAGGTGATGAGTACATCATCAATGGCACTAAGTGGTGGACTACAGGTGCGATGGATGAGCGTTGCAAGATCCTGATTGTCATGGGAAAGACCAATCCTGATGCCGAAGACCACCATCAACAATCAATGATTCTGGTGCCAATCGACACTCCTGGCGTTGAAGTTGTGAGAAATCTTGAAGTCTTTGGTTATGTCGACCAACATGGTCATGCTGAAATCAAATTTACTGATGTAAGAGTCCCGGCCACGAACCTTCTTGGGAGAGAGGGAGAGGGTTTCGCTCTAGCTCAGGCGCGCCTTGGACCTGGCCGGATCCATCACTGTATGCGCGCAATTGGAATGGCTGAGCGCGCGCTCCACTTGATGATTGAGAGAAGCCTCGGCCGAAATCCATTCGGAAAAGAACTCGCCCGACAAGGAGTCATCCAGGAATGGATTGCCGAAGCGAGAATCAATATAGAACAGGCTCGACTCCTAGTACTGAAAACTGCTTGGATGATTGACAATAAAGGTGCGAAGGAAGCGCGTAAAGAGATAGCTGCCATAAAGGTCGCCGTGCCACGAATGGCTCAAGAAATCATCGACCGCGCAATTCAAGTCTTTGGCGGAGCAGGAGTCAGTCAGGATTCACCTCTTGCTTCGATGTATGCCGGAGTTCGCGCACTTCGGATTGTTGATGGACCGGATGAGGTGCATTTGCGCGATCTTGCGAGATTAGAGCTCAAGCCGTATCTGCAATGAGTGATCTCACTCCGGTAAGAGCAGAGGACTCTTTCGATATCGAGAAAGTCCACGAGTGGCTAGCTCCGAAAATCGACGAGAAAGCCCTCCCGGAAGTCCTGCAATTCAGAAGTGGCGCCTCCAACCTCACTTACCTCTTGAGATATTCAGCTCGCGAAATTGTCCTTCGCCGACCACCAATCGGAACGAAGGCAGTATCTGCCCACGATATGAAACGCGAATACCTGATTCAGTCTCGCCTAAAATCTGTTTATCCGCTTGTGCCCAACATGATCGCCCTCTGTGAGGATCATTCGATACTGGGTTCTGATTTTTATCTCATGGATCGCGTCCAAGGAGAAATCTTTAGACGAGATGTCCCGACTTCACTCACTGAAAAAGATATCTCGGTGATGGCAGAAAGTCTGGTCTCGGGCCTCGCTCAACTCCACTCAGTCGATGCTTCCGTCCTTGCAGAATTGAACAAGGGTCCTGGTTATGTGAGTCGACAAGTTGAAGGTTGGTCTAAGCGCTATCGAAATGCTTTGACTGATGATGTCCCAGGCGGCGAAACTGTTATGAAGTGGCTCCATGAGAATAAACCTGAGGATCTGGAGCTTGTTGTGATCCACGGAGACTGGCGAATCGACAACATGGTCTTCAACCTCGAAGCACGAGAAGTTGCCGGAGTACTCGACTGGGAACTTGCCACAGTCGGAGACCCATTGATGGATCTTGGGTCGTCCCTTGCCTACTGG
>SYAN01000014.1 GCA_005787575.1 Actinomycetota bacterium
CCAGTAGGTGAAGATCAACGACAACATATCGAGTTGACTCGCGATCTGGGTCAGAGGTTCAACTCACGTTATGGCGAAACTTTGGTCGTACCAGAGCCATACATCATGAAGGCGGGTGCGAAGATCAATGATCTGCAAGATCCAACTTCAAAGATGAGTAAATCCGCCGCCTCACAATCTGGTGTGATTGATATTCTCGATGACCCTTCAATCAACATCAAGAAAATCAAGTCTGCCGTGACTGATACTGGTCGCGAAATCATCTTCAATGAAGGCGAGAAACCAGGTATCTCCAATCTGATCACAATTCTCTCGAGTCTTACCGGCAAGCCACATAGCGCCATCGAGCAAGAATTTGCGGGGAAAGGTTATGGCGACTTCAAAGGAGCAGTCGCTCAGGTAGTGGCGGATTACTTTGCACCGATTCGAAATCGAACTTTGGAACTCCTCGCAAGCAAGAGTGAACTTGCCCAGATCATCGAAGCTGGAGCAAAGAAGGCGGAAGTAGTTGCCGAATCAACCCTGGCTAAGGTCTATAAGAATTTGGGACTTCTTCCTCGAAAGGGTTCGAAGTGAGTTCTTCCGCGAAGGATCAGAGCATGGAATCTGCCGGGGAGTTTCCGTTCACTCGCGGGATACATCCGACGATGTATCAATCCAAACCATGGACGATCCGACAATATGCAGGATTTGGCACAGCCGCTGAATCGAATCAACGCTACAAAGAATTGGTGGCTCGTGGCACAGGAGGACTTTCCGTCGCATTCGATCTTCCCACTCAGATGGGAATGGATTCAGATCATCCACTAGCAGTCGATGAAGTTGGCAAAGTCGGAGTCGCGATTGACACGATTGAGGATATGCGAGAGCTATTCGACGGGATTCCACTAGGGGAGATCTCGACCTCAATGACCATCAATGCTCCGGCTGCGATATTGCTCTTGATGTATCAAGTTGTTGCTGAAGAGAAGGGTGTCAGCGCAGAGAACCTTCAAGGCACGATACAGAATGACATTCTCAAGGAGTACATCGCCCGTGGCACCTATATCTTCCCGCCACAACCTTCGCTCCGATTGATCACAGATATCTTCAAGTATTGCAAGGTTCACTTGCCGAAGTGGAACACGATCTCGATTTCGGGATATCACATCGGTGAGGCAGGTGCGGATGCAGTTCAAGAGGTGGCATTCACTTTGAGCAATGCCATTGCGTATGTCGATGCCGCGGTGAAGGCGGGGATGGATGTCGACGAGTTCGCGCCACGACTCTCTTTCTTTTTTGTATCGCGAACTTCTTTCCTTGAGGAAGTCGCAAAATTCCGTGCGGCAAGGCGGGTTTGGGCCAAGATCATGAAAGAACGCTTCGGTGCAAAGCAATCAAAATCTATGCAGCTTCGTTTCCACACCCAGACCGCTGGCGTACAACTCACTGCGCAACAACCTGAGGTCAACATCGTTCGAGTGACAATCCAAGCCCTTGCCGCGGTTCTCGGTGGGACTCAATCACTTCACACCAACTCATTTGATGAAGCCCTGGCATTACCAAGTTCAAAGGCAGCTCAGTTGGCACTTCGGACCCAGCAGGTGATTGCTAGCGAATCGGGAATCACTGAGGGAGTAGACCCCTTTGGTGGGGCAGAATTCATCGAAAAGATGACAGATGACCTCGAACGACAAATCTCGGAGCAGATTAGGAAGATTGATGAGATGGGCGGAGCAGTCATCGCGATCGAACATGGTTATCAAAAAAGCCAGATCGAAGATACTGCTTACAAAATCGCTAACGAGATTGATGCAAAGAAGCGAATAGTCGTGGGAGTCAATGAATTCACCGATGGCGCGAGTGCATCGCCACCGCTCATGGTCATCGATGCTGAGATTGGTCGAGCGCAACGTGCGCGCCTTGCCGAGCGAAAGGCTTCGAGAGATCAAGTTGCAGTAAGCGCTTGCCTCGATGAGATTGAACGAGTGGCCTTAAGTGACGAGAACCTCTTGCCAGCAATGAAGAGCGCGATTACCAGAGGGGCGAGTGTGGGTGAGATTTGCGATCGACTCCGCAAGGTTTGGGGAGTGCATCGACAACATGACCCGTTTTAAGCGACTCTCACTTCTACTTGCATTACTACTTTCCTTCACATTATTGCCAGCTTCGCTCCAAGCTGATGAGATCAATCGAGATCGAAAGATCGCCCTTCTTTTTGATACCGGGGGTCCTGGTGATGGCTCCTATAACGATGCGGCTCGAAAGGCGCTGGCGATAGCGAAGAAGAAATACGGTCTCTACGAGCCGAATGTTCGTGAGTTGGTAACGGATGGGACAGTGGGTGATCGGATCTATCGATTGCGTTTGATGGCGCGAAGTGGCTATTTCATGATGATTGCGATCGGACCAGCGAACGCGGAGGCAGTACGCCGTGTTTCACAGGAGTATCCAGATCTGGAGTTTTCAATCATTAATGATGCAACGGTGAGTGGCCTCAATGTCTTCTCTCATGTCTTTGACGAGAAACAATCGGCATATATAGCTGGATTTGCAGCGGCGTTGGCATCGCGATCCAAGCGGGTTCTCTATGTGGCGACCGATACCCCAGAGATGAATCGTTTGGGACCCTATTTTGAGGCGGGAGTCAGGTCGGCGGAGAAACGAGCAATTGAAGGAGTGAGAGAGGGTCAATTTCAAATTGGAATCACATCTGATCCTTCCGGTTACAAAGTCCTTATGGATCAGGGGGCCGATGTCATCTACTCGACTTGGAATTTGGATTCGGCTGTTCTCAATGAGGTGATCAAGCGCAACCGGGAACGAAATCGAATTTCACAGATCAAGATCATAGGAAATGTCCCAGACCAGTACTATCTAAAGCTTGCAATCGCCAGACCCCACCTTTTACTCTCTATAGAGCGAAACATCACAAAGGCAATGGATATGACGATTCGTACGACCGTGCTCGGTGAATACTTACTCGATTCAATAGATGCTAAGAACAGTGTCTTTGGTAAACGCCACACTTTCTATAATCAGGGACTATCCATCAAGTATCACAATGACGTGGCGCGTTCTTACAAAGTGGCGATTGATAGAGAGATTGCCCGTCTCAAGCGCGAGAAGGCGAAGTTTTGATGATGTTGCGAGCCTGCAAAAACCAATTCGATAAAGGTTCCCTTGATTTTGAAGTTAGGATTAGCTCATGAGTAGTGAAATTCCCTGGCAGCTCTTAAAGGAGCGGGCCATCGAAGTTATGGGTAAAGCGTACGCACCGTACTCGAAATTCAAAGTAGGCGTCGCCGGACTTGTCGATGATGGTCGCATCGTCGCTGGATGTAATGTCGAGAACGCAAGTTACGGCGTGACACTCTGTGCTGAATGTGGGATGGTCTCAGATTTGCATGCAACAGGGGGTGGAAGACTTGTAGCAGTGGCCTGCGTCGATGCTGAGGGAAATCCACTACAACCTTGCGGCCGATGCAGACAACTGCTTTTTGAGTTCGGTGGTAATGAATTATTGATTCAAACTCCATCCGGACCACAAACGCTTGGCTCCCTTCTTCCGTGGGCATTTGGTCCTCGAGAGTTGAGGTAGTAAGGCGTGGGTGACCGTCGCGAAGTAGCTCTATCTGCCTCAATTCAGGCGAATCCAAATCTTGCCAAGACCCCGAAACCGGATTCGATAAAGCTTCTGCCTAAGGCCCTCTTGCATGATCACCTAGATGGTGGACTTCGCCCAGCGACGATCATTGAGTTGGCTAAGGAGATTGGTTACGACAAATTACCAACGGAAAATCCTGATGAGTTGGCCCGGTGGTTTGAAGATGCTTGTAACTCAAAATCACTAGTGCGCTATCTCGAGACTTTCGATCACACCATCGCAGTGATGCAACGACCAGAGGCGTTGCGCCGAGTTGCCCGTGAATGTGCCCTCGATCTCGCCCGAGATGGTGTGGTCTACGCAGAAGTTCGAGGTGCACCAGAGTTATTCACGCTAGGTTCGATGACACTTACCGATGTGGTTCGCGAGACGGTCGAAGGTTTTCGTGAGGGAATGGAGCAGGCGCGAAGTGAAGGAAATGAGATCCGAGTTGAATCACTTCTCTGTGGCATGCGTCAGAACGATAGATCGCGTGAGGCAGCGGAACAGGTGGTTGCGTTTCGAGATAAAGGTGTAGTCGGTTTTGATATCGCTGGCCCTGAAGATGGCTTTCCACCGACTCTGCAACAAGAGGTCTTTGACTATCTTCGAAGAGAGAACGCACATTTCACGATCCATGCCGGGGAGGCATATGGCCTGCCCTCGATATGGGAAGCAATTCAACTTTGCGGTGCAGAAAGACTTGGCCATGGCGTCAGGATCATCGATGACATCGACTTGACCGGACGAGAGCCAAAACTTGGTCGTCTCGCTGCATATGTTCGTGATCGACGAATTCCACTTGAACTCTGCCCGACCTCGAACTTACAAACTGGTGCGGCCTCAAGTTATTCGGATCATCCAATCGGCATACTCAATAGACTTCGATTCAGAGTAACTCTCAATACTGATAACCGTCTTATGAGCGCGACTTCGATGACTCATGAGATGACCCAGTGTGTGAAGCACTTCAATTGGAACTTCGCAGATCTTCAAAGAGTGACCATAAATGCGCTAAAGAGTGCATTTATTCCATTTGAGGATCGCCTTGAGATAATCGAAAGCGTTATCAAGCCACGTTTTGCCGAAGTTGCTGAAGCTGCAAGTTAGAGCTAAATCCCAATTGGATGCCAGATAGTCTTCTGATCCATAAGCGCCAGGATGCGATTCGGAGAAGTTGAGGAACCGAAATCCGCGACACGTTTAAGGTTTTCGGTTGCCAGGGTTCGTATCTCAACCCTTCTTGATTTCTCACCTGAGATATCAAGACCATCTACCTCCATATGCGATGCAAGCCAAGGGGTCAGTTCGTTCCTGATACCGGTGAGAATATTGATGACGCCAGCTGGGACATCGGAGGTAGCGATCACCTCGCTCAATGTGATTGCCGAGAGTGGATATCTCTCACTTGCCAGAACCACAACGGTATTGCCACCCGCCAAAGCTGGCGCCATTGCACGGACTAGACCGAGTAATGAGGAATCTGATTCTGCGAAGACTCCGACGACGCCGATTGGCTCGGGGCTTGTGAAGTTATAAAACGGACCATTTATCGGGTTGTTTGCACCAGAAATCTGGCCGACTTTGTCACACCATCCGGCGTACCAAACCCAGAGATCTATCGCCTCACTCACTTCCTTCTCGGCAACGCTCTTGGTAAGAGAAGCCTGCGCCATAATCTCTTCGACAAATTGCAAGCGCCGACCTTCCATCATCTCAGCGATGCGATAGAGAATCTGGCTTCGGTTGTATGCGGTTGCACTCTGCCACTTCAATCGAGCTTCGCGAGCAGCGCGTACCGCATCGCGAAGATCTTTCCGTGACGCCTGTGCTGGTTGTGCAAGTAAGACTTTCGAACCTTTGCGATAGATTGGGTAGGACCTTCCCGATTCACTGCGTGGGAATGCGCCATTGATGAATAGTTTGTAAGTCTTCTTCACATCTATACGATCTTTACTCACTTTCGCACCCCCTTACTCGGCTTCACTCGGGGAGTGGATGAATGAGTGAGATAAGGAAGAAGTCCATGTCTTCCGCCTTCACGACCCCAACCAGATTCTTTGTAACCACCAAAGGGGCTCGCAGCATCGAATTTGTTGTAGGTGTTCGCCCAGATGACTCCTGCTTTTAATTCGCGACTTGCCCAAAGAAGGCGTGATCCTTTCTCGCTCCACACTCCTGCAGCGAGACCGTAAGGGGTGTTGTTCGCTTTCTCAATCGCCTCTTGTGGTGTACGGAAAGTGAGAACTGAAAGGACTGGACCGAAGATCTCTTCTCGAGCGATTCGATGTGCACCAGTGACATTGGTGAAGATTGTTGGCCGGAACCAGAATCCACGTGAAGGAAGCGCGCAATCAGGTTGCCACGCTTTGGCACCTTCAATCTCTCCAGATTGCGTCAACTCGATTATTTTCTGCAGTTGCTCTTTGGAATTAATCGCTCCCAGGTCGGTGTTCTTATCCATAGGATCGCCGACGCGGATCTTTTCGATTCGCCGCTCTAGCTTTTCGATGAGATGGTCGTGGATATTCTCTTGGACTAAGAGCCTTGATCCAGCGCAACAGACATGGCCCTGATTGAAGAAGATTCCTTGGACTATTCCCTCCACTGCCTGATCTATTGCTGCATCCTCAAAGACAATATTTGCACCTTTGCCACCAAGTTCTAGAGTGACTGGTTTACCGCTAGATGCAAGTGAACGATTTATTGCCTTACCGACTTCGGTCGACCCAGTGAACGCGAATTTGTCCACCCCGTTATGTGCAACGAGTGATGCTCCCGTGCTTCCGTCACCAGTGACTATGTTGACGACTCCTGGAGGAAGCTCGGCATCGATACAGATTTGGGCGAAGAGAAGCGCAGTGAGTGAAGTCGTCTCTGCAGGTTTGAGGACGACGGTGTTTCCGGTGGCGAGTGCAGGAGCGACTTTCCATGCCAGCATGAGAAGTGGGAAATTCCACGGGATGATCTGGCCGACGACTCCATGTGCTCGCGGGTTAGCGCCGTTTCCAGCGAACTCAAGTTTGTCCGCCCAGCCTGCGTGATAGAAGAAATGTTGGATCGCAAGAGGAATATCGGTATCTCTCGTCTCTCGAATGGGTTTTCCATTATCTAGAGTTTCCAGGACTGCAAATTCACGAGCGCGCTCTTGCATCAAGCGGGCGATGCGATAGAGGTACTTGCCTCGCTCCTTTCCTGGCAGTTTCGACCAGACACTCTCGTAAGCACGTCTTGCTGCTTTCACCGCAAGGTCGAGGTCATCTTTTCCGCCTAGGGAAATCTTGCTCAGCACCTCTTCCGTAGCAGGATTAATTGTGACAAAACGCTTTTTCGATTTTGGCGCCACAAACTTTCCATTGATGAAGAGGTCATAACTTGATTCAATCGAAACCAACTCACGTGATTCGGGGGCTGGCGCATAGGCGAAGGGGTTCACATTTTCCGTCACAGATTGCCCCTTTCGTTCAAACTACTCGACTGATACATAATTACTGCTCGCATAGTAGCCGTCACGCATCTTCATTCTTTGCATCAGGAGGTCATTGAGCAGGGCACTTGCGCCAATGCGAAAATATCGGGGGTTTAGCCACTCGGGTCCTGCGATTTCATTGACTAGGACTAGTTGCTTGATGGCATCTTTACTTGTCCTTATCCCACCCGCAGGTTTCACTCCGATTTGAATTCCCGTTCGGTCAAAGAAATCACGGACTGCCTGCAACATGATAAGAACAACGGGTGCAGTAGCTGCCGGAGTGACTTTCCCAGTACTGGTCTTGATGAAATCTGCTCCGGCTATCATCGCAAGGTAAGAGGCACGTCGAACATTGTCGTAAGTGACTAGTTCTCCCGTCTCAAGTATCACCTTGAGGTGAGCCCGACCACCGCACTCTTTCTTGATTGCGACAATTTCATCAAAGACACTCTTGTAATATCCGGAGAGAAAGGCGCCACGATCAATCACCATATCAATCTCACTCGCACCAGCTTCAATCGCATCCCTAGTATCTCGGAGCTTGACTTCCATCGACGCTCTGCCTGAAGGAAAGGCAGTTGATACTGCCGCGACAGGAATTTCCTTAGCACCTATGGCGTCGAGGTGAGATCGAGCAATCCCGACCATATCGTTGTAGACACATACTGCGCCGACGTGAGGAACGCCCAAGTCGGTTGGGTCAGGTCGATGTGCTTTATTGCAAAGGGAACGAACTTTTCCCTCGGTATCTGCGCCTTCCAAAGTGGTGAGATCGACCATCGAGATTGCCATGTCGATCGCCCACGACTTACTTTCTTTCTTGATGCTTCGAGTCGCGAGTTCAGCAGCACGAGCTTCCACGCCAACTTGATCGACTCCAGGGAGAGTCTTGAGGAAAAGCTCGAGTGAGCGATCATCTGAGATACCAAAATCCGTTGCGAGGTCAGAAGATGAAGTGCGACCTTGATTCATTTCTACCTTTCGCAAAACCTTGGCCATGTTTAGGGCCGTCTCATTACCCTAACCGAGCAGGGTGAGAATCATTCCATTGACTGCTTCGCCGACCTCATCCACCGCTCGCTCCGCGAGATTTCGTTCTCCTATTGCTTCGAGATAGCACTTGAGTTTCGCTTCAGTCCCACTCGGGCGAATGATCAATCGAACTATGAGCGCCTCTCGCTCGAGCCAGAGGCGTAGACCTTCGGTAGGTGGCAGAGCAGAGGAGGGGGATGCGAGATCGTCGATACTGCGCAGATTAAATCCCGCGATCTCGGCGACTGAACCACTCTTGAAATATTCGATCGCACGCGCAATGACTGTCATATCACTCAAACGAATTGAGATCTGCTTAGTGGCATGAAAACCATAACGTCGCCAAATCTCATCAAGATATTCGATGAGATTTGATCCTGACTCTTTTAGTGAAGCAGCAAGGTCGGTTATGAGAAGACCGGCACTGATTCCATCCTTGTCATTGACTGAGGAAGAATCGACTGCATAACCAAGTGCCTCCTCGTAGCCGAAGGCAAGTCCCTTGACTTTTGCTAACCACTTGAATCCAGTGAGTGTCTCTGTAAATGCGACCTTGTGATGGCTCGCAATCTTGGCAAGGATCGATGACGAGACTATTGAGTTAGCAAGTACTGCTTTCGCTCTCGTCTCCGGGCTGAGGTTTGAAGCGATGTATTCACCTAAAATCGCTCCAACCTCATCACCGCGAAGCACTCGCCAATCGGATGACACCTCACTATCTTTGACTGCGATCGCACATCGATCCGCATCAGGATCATTCGCTACAACGAGATCGGCATCGAAATTTCGTGCTGTTTCGAGTGCGAGATCCATCGCACCTTTCTCCTCGGGATTCGGGAATGCGACGGTAGGAAAGTCGGGATCAGGATGGGCTTGAGCATCGACAAGAATCGGTTCTGCAAGTCCTGCAGCATGAAAGACTGATCTAAAGGTTTCGGTCCCTACGCCATGCATCGCGGTATAAACAACTTTGATATCTCTTGGTTTTGAGACCAAACGCGCTGTTGCATGTACATACCGTCGGATCACCGCTTCATCGAGAGTCGTCCAACTACGATTTCGTGGAAGAGCCTTAACGGATTCGATCGATTTGATCTCGTTGAAGATTGCCTTATCTGTGGGGGAGATTATCTGGGAACCATCAAAATCTATGCCATCCACATTTCCACCAAGATAGACCTTGTAACCATTATCGGATGCTGGATTATGGCTAGCTGTAACCATGACTCCGACATCGATTGCTAAGTCACGAAGTGCGAAAGCCAGGATTGGGGTTGGCAATGGCCTTGGCAAGATGAAGACATCAAATCCTGCTCCGCTGAAAATCTCAGCGCTATCTTCTGCGAATCTTTCCGAGCCATGTCTGCTATCGCGACCGATGATCACTGATTTCAGAGAATGTGACTTCATGAAGCGAGAGATCCCTGCAGCTGCCCGACTCACGACCGCTCGATTC
Organism: Actinomycetota bacterium; assembly: GCA_005787575.1. Taxonomy (GTDB): domain Bacteria; phylum Actinomycetota; class Actinomycetes; order Nanopelagicales; family Nanopelagicaceae; genus SYAN01. The sequence continues at coordinate 9,586 of SYAN01000014.1, forward strand.
ATCTGAGATGGACCCGGCCCCATCCGACCACGTAGTCCCGCAGTGCCGAATTCAAGAAGTCCTTGGAAGCAAATCCTTAACGCTGATTCATCTCCACTCTCTAGCATCGATTCAAGTTCAGCGGCGCTTTGGGGATCTGGGTCATCGTCGATCCATCTGCGTACTTCGGCAACGAGTGCGGGATCAATGGCCATCTTCACTCTTCATCCAAAGTTGGCCTTGCACGAAGTTGATCGACATATTCGGTCGGAGCGCCTGCGATCTCGGCAGAGTCAGCCATGATTCGAAGATAACGATAACTAGGAAAGCCTCCTTCGTAGGAGTTGAGGACATAAAACCAACAGAGTTCGCTACCTGAAAGGGTCTCAACCCTCAGCTTGACCTTTGAATAAAGGCCAAGTTCGGCACCTTCCCATTGATCAAGGTCTGATTCATCTTCACGAGTGAGGTCGTAGATCGCGACGAAGACATCTGAAGTTGGATCTTCGACGATTGTCGCTACAGATCCTTCCCAGCCAATCTCAAAGCCACCGAAAGTTATCCGCCAGCCGCGAAGCCAACCATGACCGCGATGAGGTGAATGTGGCGCGCGAAGACGCATCTGGTCTGGATCAAGATTAGATCCGTAGGCGCCATAAAGAGTCATCGCTCACTCTATTCAGAGTTCGTCGATGATTGCTAGCACTGTGCCAGTTGTGACGGTCTCGCCGATAGCAAGCGAAAGAGATGAAATCTTCCCCGCCCTGTGAGCCGTAAGCGGTTGCTCCATTTTCATAGCCTCTAGGACGAATAAGAGGGCCCCAACTTCGACTACGTCACCCTCCTTTACCTCAATCTTCACGACGGTGCCTTGCATCGGCGAATGGACTGCGCCTCCCTTTGCTCCCGCGAATGATGAGCTTTGGATGTTTCTCTTTCTCGCTCGTCGCGGTGCCTCTTGGTGAATCGTCACATCAAATCTCTTGTCATCAACCTCGATCACAAGTTGTTCGCTCATAGTGGAATCACCTCGCTGATTCGCAATACCTTCAAATGGCTTGATCTCATTTTTGAATTCACTTTCAATGTAACTGGTATAGACCTTGAAATCTCTCGTGAAGCTTGAATCCCGCAGAATCGCTCGATGGAACGGCAGTGCTGTGGCCATACCTCCGACATTGAATTCATCAAGTGCTCGCTTGGCGCGTTCGATTGCCTCATCTCGTGTGGAACCGGTGACAATAAGTTTGGCGAGAAGTGAGTCAAAGTTTCCACCTATTTCATCCCCGGCACCGAATCCGGCATCGATTCGAATTCCGGGGCCGCTTGGAACTTCCCATTCAGTTATGACGCCAGGTGCCGGCAGGAATGAGCGCCCTGGATCCTCGCCATTGATTCGAAATTCGATGGAGTGGCCTCGAATCTCTGGATCTTTTGAGGAGATTTTCTCTCCCATGGCGATTCGAAATTGTTCACGTACAAGATCCAGACCAGTGACTTCTTCGCTGACTGGATGTTCTACTTGAAGTCGAGTGTTGACCTCAAGAAATGAAATCGTCCCATCACTTCCTACCAAGAATTCACATGTGCCTGCTCCTACATAGCTCGCTTCTTTTATGAGGGCCTTACTCGATGAGTAGAGCGTTTCGATCTGGTCTTTGGAAAGAAATGGGGCGGGTGCTTCTTCGACGAGCTTTTGGTGTCGACGTTGCAGTGAGCAATCTCGTGTGCTGACTACGATGACATTGCCATGGGTATCTGCGAGTACTTGTGTTTCCACATGGCGTGGTTTGTCGAGATAGCGTTCTACAAAGCATTCACCGCGTCCAAAACCAGAAATTGCCTCTCGAGTCGCTGATTCAAATAACTGAGGGATCTCCTCCAAGGTCCGTGCGACTTTCAACCCTCGTCCGCCACCACCGAATGCAGCCTTTATCGCTACGGGAAGCCCATGCTCTTTGGCGAAGGCAACAACGTCTTCTGCTCGTGCGACTGGGTCTGTCGTTCCAGCGACCAGTGGAGCGCCAACCTTTGCTGCAATTTTTCGTGCCGAGACTTTGTCGCCAAGAGCCTCAATCGCTTTCGGGGGTGGTCCAATCCAAATCAAACCTGCATCGATGACTGCTGATGCGAAATTCGCATTCTCTGAAAGAAATCCGTATCCCGGGTGAATCGCATCCGCACCAACTTTGAGTGCTAGTGCGATGATTTTCTTGCCATCGAGATAACTCTCCGTTGCGGTGACGCCACCAAGTGCGTAAGCCTCATCTGCTGAGCGAACATGCAAGGAATCTCGATCGCCATCTGAATAAATGGCAATAGAAGTTAGTCCATGGTCTCGGCAAGCCCTTGCGACGCGAATAGCGATCTCGCCTCGATTAGCGATGAGTAGTCGCTTCATTACCTTACGACCTGACATCACGGACTCACCTTCAGCTTTGGGGATGAGAAATCGAACCACTGATAGCCAAGTGAGGCAAATGCCTTTCGTACCAAAGGAAGCGATAAGCCGATGACGTTAGAGGGCTCTCCCTCTAAGGCGTAAATGAATGGCGCGCTCAATCCATCAAGGGTGAATCCACCAGCCACCTGTAAGGGTTCTTCGGTCTCGACATAAGATGCAATTTCGTCATCGCTCATATCGGTGAAATGAACAGTGGTAGAGGCAAGATCAGAGATCTCAATTCCTCGCGCAGTGTCGATGATGCAATGTCCGGTATGAAGAATCCCAGACTTGCCACGTATCTGCTTGCAGCGAGCGATTGCGTTCTCTTTTGTCTCTGGCTTGCCGAGCGATCGCCCCTCGAATTCGAAAGTGGAATCACATCCGATCACGATTGCGCCCAGTCCAGTTGGATTCAATTCTTGGAAGACTTTTGCGACGGTATGGGCTTTGACGATTGCTAATGCCAGAACCAGTTCGCTGGGTGATAGTTCTGCATATTCATCGAGCTCCTCATCAACGCCACTGACTATCACTTCATGATTTAAGCCAACCGATTCGAGAAGGCGACGACGTGAAGGCGAGGCTGAGGCAAGGATTAGTCGAGGTCGCGCGATGGTATTGGTGCTACTTGTCATTTGCTCGCTAGCGCTCGAACTCTCGAAGGCGAGTGGCGCCATACTTCGACCTTGGAGTGCTCTCATCTTCTTGGGACTTATTCAAGTGGTGGTGCACTGCTGCTTCGATCACTGCTCGCTCAAGATCGGAAGGTTCGGGAGAAATCTCAATCCTAGGAGAAGTTGCTGAGTGATTTTGATGTGGCTCAGCTGGTTTATGAAGAGACATGAGGATTTAGAGTGGAATGTTTCCATGCTTCTTATCGGGTAAGCGATCACTCTTATTGCGAAGCGCTCGTAAGGCTTTAGTTATCTCTACGCGAGTTTGGTGTGGCTCGATGACGCTATCAACGTAACCGCGCTCGGCAGCGATATAGGGGTTCGCGAGAGTATCTTCATATTGTGTTATCAATTCCTTGCGGAGCGCCTCAGGATCCTTCGCGTCAGCAAGTTCTTTGCGATAAAGGATATTTACTGCGCCTTGCGCTCCCATCACTGCGATCTGTGCGGTCGGCCATGCGAAATTCATATCTGCACCGAGGTGCTTAGAGCCCATCACATCGTATGCACCGCCATAAGCCTTTCGGGTGATCACGGTGATAAGTGGAACTGTCGCCTCGCCGTAGGCGTAGAGGAGTTTGGCACCGCGGCGGATGATGCCATTCCACTCTTGTGAGGTGCCAGGAAGAAATCCGGGTACATCGACGAGCGTGATTACCGGAATGGAGAATGCATCACAAGTTCGAACGAATCGAGCTGCCTTTTCGCTTGCATCGATATCAAGAGTGCCAGCCAACTGCATTGGTTGATTTGCGACGATTCCTACGGGGGCTCCTTCAATGCGGCCAAAGCCAACCACGATATTCGGCGCAAAGAGGGCGTGAATCTCCAGGAATTCACTTTCGTCTACAACCGCATCAATCACTTTCTTTATGTCATAAGGCTGATTCGATGAATCAGGAATCAAAGCATCAAGCGCCAGATCCTGCTCCGAGAAGTCCTCAATCGATTTGATTGCTCGGTAATGTGGGGCATCATCAAGATTGTTCGATGGAAGATAATCCAGTAACGCTTTGACGTAATCAATGGCATCAGATTCGTCTTCAGCGAGGTAGTGAGAATTTCCAGTCTTGGCAGAGTGGGTGTGAGCTCCACCTAGTTCTTCGAATCCAACCTCTTCACCGGTCACGGTCTTGATTACTTCAGGTCCAGTGATAAACATATGCGAGCTCTCATTGACCATGATTGTGAAATCGGTCAGGGCTGGGGAGTAGACAGCGCCACCGGCACACGGCCCCATGATCAGAGAGATCTGTGGAATGACTCCAGAGAGACGGACATTGCGACGGAAGATCTCCCCGTACATTCCGAGCGAGACCACGCCTTCCTGAATTCGCGCGCCACCGGAATCATTTATTCCGATAAGTGGCACGCCCGCCTTTAGAGCGAAATCTTGAATCTTGACCATCTTCTGGCCATATACCTCGCCGAGTGAACCGCCCATAACAGTGAAATCTTGGGAGAAGATGGCGACAGTTCGTCCATCAATCGTGCCGTATCCAGTGACTACGCCATCGCCATATGGTCGATCGGCTTCCATCCCGAAATTAGTCGAGCGATGTCGCGCGAACTCATCGATCTCTGTGAAAGAACCGGCATCAAGCAACATCTCAATTCGCTCTCGAGCCGTTTTCTTACCCTTGGCATGTTGCTTCTCGACAGCTCTAGCTGAACCAGCGTGGACCGCCTCATCTAGGCGCGCTTTGAGATCTTCGATCTTGCCTCGAGTGGTGTGAATATCGAGTGAATGGCTCTTCTCGGTTGACGGGTCAGAGTCGTGACGGGTCATAGCCATACGCTACCGCGCCATGGATTCGCTACCTTGCGACAGTGAACGGAAAACATCTTCTTGAGCGCGATCGATTCGCGAATTCGAGATACATCACACCCGAAACTGCAAGGTACTGGCGAGTAGAGCTTATGGATGAGGTGGTCAGTACCCAGCAGGAATTTTCGGAGCGACTTCAATCCGACGATGCGAATCGCGTTGTCGTTGCCGAGTATCAAAGTCATGGTCGCGGACGATTTGATCGAAAGTTTGAGAGTGCGCGCTCACTAGGACTCACATTCTCACTCGGATTGTTTCCATCACGCCAGCGCAAAGAATGGAGCTGGATACCACTCCTTATTGGCTCAGCAATCGCCGATTCGCTCAATAATCATCTCTTCTCCGCAAAAGTCATTTCGACAAAGTGGCCGAATGACATCGTAGACGGAACGGGTAAAAAATTTGGCGGAATTCTCGTTGAGTTAAGAGGCGAAGGGTTAGTGGTTGGGATTGGAATCAATGTCTGCGAGAGAGCAGAAGAGTTAGCGGCACCGCATGCTATTTCTCTGGCGATGGTCTCACCTCCAGTGAAGATGGGTGAGATTTCGCGCGAGGATGTTCTTGCGATGATTCTCGATGGCATTCGTCAGCGATATGAGTATTGGCTCAAGCACGGCGCGGATGAGAGAGAACTTTCTCAATACCGGGGGAGCTCGCTGACTTTGAAGGATGAAGTGAAGCGAGAA
>SYAN01000055.1 GCA_005787575.1 Actinomycetota bacterium
ACCAACCGGAAGCTTATGTGCCACAGACGGATACTTTCATCGAAAAGGATGCCTCCATCAATAACGAAGTTGAGCGACTTCGTTATTCGGCCACTTACTCATTGTTGACCCGGAGAGATGTGGTCGTTGTAGCCACCGTCTCCTGCATCTACGGACTCGGTACTCCACAGGAATATATCGACCGGATGATTCGACTGAGCAAGGGCGATGAAATTGAACGAAATAAGCTGTTGCGCCGCTTTGTCGATATCCAGTACAAGAGAAACGACATGTCTTTCGAGCGCGGAAACTTCCGTGTTCGTGGTGACACGATAGAGATCATTCCAGTCTATGAAGAACTTGCTATTCGGATTGAGCTCTTCGGTGATGAGATAGAACGGATAACGCATCTTCACCCTTTGACTGGTGAGATAGTCGACGAAGTTGATGAAGTCTTCATATTTCCCGCCACGCACTACTCGGCGGGACCTGAGACGATGAAGCGAGCGATCTCAGAGATTGAGCGAGAGTTGGATGTAAGGCTTGCTGAACTGGAGCGCGCCAACAAACTCTTGGAGGCTCAGCGATTGCGTATGCGCACGACGTTCGATATTGAGATGATGTTGCAGTTGGGATTTTGCTCAGGTATCGAGAATTACTCGCGCTATATCGATGGACGAGACCCTGGCTCACCACCAAATTGCCTGCTCGATTACTTCCCTGATGATTTTCTCTGCATCATCGACGAATCGCACATTACAGTCCCGCAAATTGGTGCGATGTACGAAGGCGATGCTTCCAGAAAGCGGACGTTAGTCGAATATGGATTCCGACTCCCAAGCGCACTTGATAATCGACCACTAACTTTCAACGAGTTCCTTGAGCGAAGCGGCCAGAAGGTCTACCTATCGGCAACACCTGGAAAATATGAACTTGGAAAGAGCGGTGGCGAGTTCGTAGAGCAAGTGATTCGACCAACTGGCCTCATCGATCCGAAAGTTGTGGTTAAACCAATAAAAGGCCAGATCGATGACTTGCTAGGTGAGATTCGTTTGCGCGTGGCTAGAGATGAGCGAATACTGGTCACTACTCTGACCAAGAAGATGTCAGAGGATCTCACTGACTACCTTTTGGAACAGGGTGTTCGTGTCCGTTACCTTCACTCAGAGGTAGATACGCTCCGAAGAGTCGAGTTGTTGAGTGAACTTCGAAGCGGGGACTATGACGTACTCGTTGGCATAAATCTTCTTCGCGAGGGTCTCGACCTTCCTGAGGTATCCCTTGTCGCGATCTTGGATGCAGATAAAGAAGGATTCCTCCGTTCGACAACTTCGCTAATCCAGACAATCGGGCGAGCGGCTCGAAATGTCTCTGGTGAGGTCCATATGTATGCCGACAACATAACCGACTCGATGGCTCGCGCTATCGATGAGACCAATCGCAGACGTGAAAAGCAGGTTGCTTACAATCGAGAACACGGTATTGATCCCAAACCACTTCGAAAACGAATTGGTGATATCACTGAGATGCTGGCGAGAGAGAGTGATGACACGGAGGATCTCGTAGCTTCAAGCAGGAAGCGATCCAGCGCTCCTGTCGGGGTACACACAAAGACGCTGATGCAACGTCCCCGAGAGGAGCTCCTTGGTCTGATTGAATCGCTCACCGAGCAGATGCGTACCGCCGCTTCGCAACTTCATTTTGAACTTGCCGCCCGGCTTCGCGATGAGATAGCGGAACTGAAGCGTGAGCTTCGAGATATGGGTGTGGCGGGCGTCGAATGATGGATCACTTGATAGTTCGTGGTGCACGCGAGCACAATCTCAAGAACATCAATCTTGAGATGCCAAGGAATTCCCTCATCGTCTTTACGGGACTTTCGGGCTCGGGTAAGTCATCACTGGCTTTTGACACCATTTTTGCTGAGGGGCAACGAAGGTATGTCGAATCGCTCTCGGCTTACGCCAGGCAATTCCTTGGTCAGATGGATAAGCCAGATGTCGACTTCATAGAAGGTCTATCGCCGGCAGTTTCGATAGATCAGAAATCGACCAATCGAAACCCTCGTTCGACGGTCGGAACCATCACCGAGGTTTATGACTATCTTCGATTGCTCTTCGCCCGAGCCGGGAGACCGCACTGTCCAAAGTGCGATAAACCGATAACGAGGCAGAGCGCCCAAAATATTGTTGATCAGATCCTCACTCTTCCCACTGGGACCAAATTCCAAGTTTTGGCCCCAGTAGTAAGGGCGAGAAAAGGAGAGTTTGTCGATCTCTTCAAAGAGTTAGTGACGGGTGGATATTCGCGAGCACGGGTCGATGGAGAGACCATCATGCTGACTGAGCCGCCTAAGTTGAAGAAGCAAGAGAAACATTCGATAGAAGTTGTCATTGACCGGCTTCAAGTGAAGGAAGAGTCACGGACGCGCATCAACGACTCGATTGAAACTGCATTGAAGCTAGCAAATGGCTTGGTGATTCTTGACTTCGTGGATGGATTAGGCGAAGGAAAGAAGAGAGAGAAAGAGAGAACCTTTAGCGAGAAACTTGCCTGCCACGATTGCCAAATCTCATTCGAAGAGTTGGAACCTCGCTCCTTCTCATTCAATTCGCCCTTCGGCGCCTGCCCCGAGTGCACAGGGCTTGGAAGCCGACTTGAAGTTGATGAAGAACTAGTGGTTCCGGATGACTCGATCTCGATTGAGGAGGGCGCGATAGCTCCTTGGTCAGGAGGGCAGAGTTCTGAATACTTCCTTCGACTTCTCGAAGGTTTAGCAGGAGACCTCAAATTCTCTTTGAAGACACCATGGCGAAAGCTCTCGACAAAAGCGAAGGAGGCTGTCCTTCACGGCTATGAGTACGAGATTCATGTCAAATACCGAAATCGTTATGGGCGGGTGAGGAATTACTCGACAGGTTTCGAAGGAGTGGTTCCTTTTATTGAGAGACGTCACTCGGAGACAGATAGCGATTACAGCCGTGAGAAGTATGAAGCGTATATGCGTGAGACGCCGTGTCCAGTATGTAAAGGGTCACGGCTTAAACCCGAAGTCCTTGCAGTGAAGGTCGGTGGATTAAGTATTTCGCAAGTCGCTGAGCTCTCTATTGCAAGGGCCGCGGACTTCCTTCGCGATGTTGATTTCACTGAACGTGAAGCGAAAATAGCAGAGCGCGTGCTCAAAGAGGTGCATGCAAGGTTGGGCTTCCTCCTGGATGTGGGACTTGATTATCTCTCCCTTGCGCGAGCTGCGGCAACGCTCTCAGGTGGTGAAGCTCAAAGAATTCGTTTGGCAACTCAGATTGGATCTGGTCTCACAGGTGTGCTCTACGTTCTTGACGAGCCAAGTATCGGTCTGCATCAGCGTGATAATCGAAGGTTAATAGAGACATTAACTCGGCTTAGAGATATTGGAAATACCTTGATCGTCGTTGAGCACGATGAGGAGACAATTCGCACCGCTGACTGGATCGTGGATATTGGACCGGGTGCTGGCGAGCATGGCGGACGGGTAGTGGTCTCTGGTGACTATGAATCGCTCATCGCCAATAAAGAATCGATAACCGGTGCATATATATCGGGTCGCAAGAAGATTGAGACTCCGAAGCATCGTCGTCCACGCGATAGCAAGCGAACTCTCGCGATAAAGGAAGCGAAAGCTAACAATCTCAAGAACATCGATGTCGAAATTCCCCTAGGACTATTTGTCGCTGTCACTGGAGTCAGTGGCTCAGGTAAATCGACTCTAGTCAATGACATCCTCTATTCGGTCCTCGCAAACAAACTCAATGGCGCACGCATAGTCCCTGGACGGCACCGGAGCATCCAAGGATTGGATCATCTCGACAAAGTCGTTCATGTGGATCAATCACCTATTGGTCGCACGCCACGTTCTAATCCAGCGACTTACACGGGTGTCTTCGACAAGATCAGGGCATTATTCGCTGAGACGACTGAGGCAAAAATTCGGGGATATCAACAAGGTCGCTTCTCCTTCAATGTCAAAGGTGGGCGATGCGAGAACTGTGCTGGCGACGGCACGATAACAATCGAGATGAACTTTTTGCCTGATGTTTATGTCCCGTGCGAAGTTTGTCATGGCGCCCGCTACAACAGAGAGACGCTTGAGGTCCATTACAAATCTAAGACAATCGCTGAAGTGCTCGATATGCCGATCGAAAGAGCTGCAGATTTCTTTGAGAGCATTCCCGCAATTCATCGCTATCTCAAGACGCTCTGCGATGTCGGCCTTGGGTATGTCCGATTGGGTCAATCTGCACCAACGCTCAGTGGTGGTGAAGCGCAACGAGTAAAGCTTGCTACTGAGTTACAACGGCGTTCTACTGGTAGAACCATCTATGTCCTTGATGAGCCCACCACAGGTCTTCATTTCGAGGATGTGAGAAAACTTCTTCTCGTTCTAGGTCGCTTAGTTGAAAGTGGCAACTCCGTCGTTGTTATCGAACATAACCTCGATGTAATCAAGTCTGCTGACTGGGTAATTGATCTTGGCCCGAATGGCGGAGACGGTGGAGGCGAAGTTATCGCTGAAGGAACTCCTGAGGAAGTTGCCAAGATAAGCGCCAGCTTTACTGGTTCGTTCCTAAAAGAAGTTCTCACGAAGCCTGCCCCAAAGTCCTTAGCGAAGAGTTCTTCCGCGACAAGGAAGTGATGAAGTGGCAGATCCTGCGTCGTATCGGCCGATAGGTGTACCTGAACTCCCTGGCGTCTATCGTTTCTTTGACGACGAAGAACGTGTCATCTATGTTGGTAAGGCAAGAAATCTCAAGAATAGATTGAACTCTTACTTCCAAAGCAACTTGACCGAGAAAACCAGACGGATGGTTGAAGCTGCGGTTCGAGTTGATTGGACCGTGGTCAAGACTGAGGTCGAAGCGCTCCAGCTGGAGTTCACCTGGATCAAAGAGGAATCACCAGAGTTCAATGTTCAGTTTAGAGATGACAAGTCCTATCCATACCTGGCTATCTCCTTGAATGAAGAGTTTCCACGACTTTACATAACTCGCTCCAAAGCTCGCCAAGGAGTGCGCCTATTTGGGCCGTACACCCATACATGGGCGCTCCGAAGCACCTTTGATGTGATCCAACGCGTCTTTCCAGTTAGAAGTTGTAGCCGGACGAATTTCGATAAAGCAAAACGAACGAAACGTCAGTGCCTTTTGGGCGATATCGGCAAATGCAGCGCGCCATGCGTCAATCGAGTCACGAAGAGCGATCACGATGCATTAGTCCAGGGTTTGATGGGATTTCTGGAGAAGGGTCCTGATGAAGTTGTAGCCATGTTGCACCAACAAATGGATGAGGCTGCTGCTCGCGAAGACTTTGAACGGGCCGCGATGCTTCGAGATCGACTTGGCGCTATCAACAAAGCATCCGAATCCACTGATGCAGCGCTCTCGCCGGACCTCACCTTGGATCTCTTCGCCAGACACGATGAGATCACCCATTCGGCAATTTCTTGGTTCACGATTCGCTCGGGACGAATTACTGGTTCGCGATCATGGGTAATTGATATGAAATCAGTTCCCGAGGGAAGCAGCGTCCTTGATCTTGCAATCCAACAGGCATATTCGCTCAATGAAGGAAGAGTTGGCGATGTTGAAATTCCACGAGAAGTCTTGGTGACAGATACCGTTGCTGATCTTGATACGACGGTAGCTGATTTAAGTTCACTCCTTAGCAAAGCTACCGATAGACGAGTAGAAGTGAAGGATTCGGTTCGTGGCGAACGAGCAGAACTTCTTCTCATGGCTAAGCGAAGCGCCCACTACGCGCTAGTCCAATTCTTAAGCAAGAGATCCAGTGACTCTGCGGTCTCTGGCGGGGCATTGGAGGAGATCGCAGAGATTCTTGATCTGCCTGAGATACCGCTTCGTATCGAATGTTTCGATATCTCCAATATCCAGGGGACAAATATTGTGGCTTCGATGGTGGTCTTCGAAGATGGTCAGCCACGAAAGAGCGAATATCGGCGCTTCTCCATCACTGATCCCTCCATAAAGGATGACTTCTCTTCAATGGCTCATGTCATCACGCGTCGATTCAAACGCTATCTCCTGGAGCGGGAGATTGATCGTGACGAGGTCGCGATGGCTGGAGGAAGGGGTCCAAAGTTCGCCTATCCACCACAGCTTGTCATCGTCGATGGCGGTAAAGGTCAAGTGAGCGCAGCCCATCGTGCGATGAATGATCTTGGGATCTCGGGTGTAGCTCTGGTTGGTTTAGCTAAGCGACTGGAAGAAGTTTATCTACCGGAACAAACGAATCCGATCATCTTCCCGAGGCATAGTGAGGCGCTCTACCTCTTCCAACGGATTCGCGACGAAGCACATCGATTCGCAATTACCTTTCACCGCAGTAAGCGCTCAAAACTGATGCTTGATTCCCTCCTTGATGAAATTCCAGCTCTCGGTGAAGTTAGGCGTGGTGCGCTCCTAGAGCGATTTGGTTCGGTTGCAGGGATTCGCAAAGCAACTCCACTAGAGATCGCTTCGACTCCTGGGATAGGTGAACGGATAGCCACTTTGATCTCCGAGCATCTTGCTGCGCTGGATTCGAATGATGAATCTGAGGTTATTGATACCGAGACCGGTGAAATTCGTAAGGCAAATCAGTAAAGTTCGCTTCAATGACAACTCGAGAGCTAGTAGTGATAACCGGAATGAGTGGTGCCGGAAAGTCTCAAGTCGCTCATTCACTTGAAGATGGCGGTTGGTACGTGGTTGATAACCTGCCACCCTCCTTGATGCGTTCACTTTTCGAAACCACCGAGAGTTCCATCTCGAAGATCGCAGTCGTAGTAGATGTCCGCGCACGAGCCCTCTTTGATGATCTAACCCGAGTGCTTGAGGAACTTAAGAGCAAGACAATCTCATCCAAAATCGTATTTGTTGATGCTTCCGATGACTCTCTGGTTCGTCGCTTTGAATCGACGCGACGTCCTCATCCGCTGCAACAGGGTGAGCGCATTTTGGACGGAATCACTCGCGAGCGAGAAAAGTTACAAGAACTACGCTCTGCCGCTGATATCGTCATTGATACAAGCGAACTAAACATCCATCAACTTGACCGAAGGATTGACCAACTTTTTGAATCAGGAGAGGGTATCGACCTTCGACTGAATGTTCTCTCATTCGGTTACAAATATGGACTACCGGTCGATTCGGACTTGGTTATGGATTGCCGCTTCATCGCAAATCCCCATTGGGATCCAGAGTTGCGTCCTCTCACTGGCAAAGATCAGCGGGTGAGTCATCGAGTCTTAGAAGCTGAAGGCGTGGCGGAGTTCTTGGAATCATTTATCGAAACGATCAAAAGCGTCATTCCGGGCTTTATCCGCGAGGGAAAGAAGTTCATCACGGTCGGGATCGGCTGCACTGGGGGTAAGCATCGTTCAGTAGCGATTACTGATGAACTCGCAAAAAGACTTGCCGGTGAAATCGCTGGTTTCAAGATATCGGTGCAGACCATTCACCGCGACCTTGGTCGAGAGCAGTAAGAATTTGAAGGTAACAGCTTTAGGTGGTGGCCACGGACTATTTGCCACTTTGCAGGCACTCCGCCAGACCGATTCAGAGATCACAGCGGTAGTCACTGTTGCCGATAATGGTGGTTCTTCGGGGCGCCTTCGCGCAGAGTTCAATTCACTTCCGCCAGGGGATCTTCGTATGGCGCTTGCAGCACTCTGTGGCGAGGATGAATGGGGGCGAAGCTGGGCTGAGATTATGCAATACCGTTTCACTTCCGAAGGTGAAATGAATGGGCACGCACTTGGAAATCTCCTTCTTACGGCGCTCTGGGACCGAGATGGTGACCCAGTAGCGGGACTAGATCGAGTCGGGGCACTCTTGAAGGTGGTGGGGCGAGTGCTTCCAATGTCACTCGATCCCCTCACCATCGAAGCGAAATTCCTTGATGGCACTCTGGTGCGAGGTCAGGTAGAGGTCGGAACTTATCGGGGCTCACTTGAGGAGCTTCGAATCATGTCAACGCGCTCTGATTCTTTTACCCCACGTGCGACAATGGAGGCTTTAGAAGCAATTTCCACTTCACAGTGGATAACGATCGGACCGGGTTCTTGGTACTCATCGGTGATGCCACATCTACTGCTCCAAGAGCAGCTACATGAGATCGTCGCTTCACCTGCAAAGAAAGTGATCCTGCTCAATCTGGATGATCCTTATGGCGATGAATTATCTGGAACTTCACCGCACCATCACCTCGCAGTGATGCAGAGATTTGCCCCCTCGCTTCGCTTCGATATCGCACTCGCAGATACCAGCGCCACTCGATACGGCAAAGCACTAGAGTCCAAAGTGGCAGAGATGGGTGGGCGCTTACTCTTGGCTGACTTGACCCAGAAAAGCGACCCGCATCACCACGATTGGCAGAAATTGGCATCAGCTTTCAGCCACATTTTCTCGAATGAGAGTGTTAGATAACCCTCATGGCTATGACGGAGTCGGTTAAAGATGAATTGAGCCGCGTCTCGGTGAACAAACCGTGTTGCCGAAAAGCAGAGGTTTCTGCAGTCCTGAGATTTGCAGATGGACTCCATATCAATTCTGGCAAGATTGCGATTGAGGTCGAACTGGATGCAGCACATTCAGCAAGGCGGCTTAGAAAAGATATTCAAGAAATCTATGGACATGACTCGGAGTTGATGATTGTCGGGCCGGGCGGATTACGTAAGGGCAATCGCTACATGGTTCGTGTTATTGATGCTGGCGAAGCGCTTGCGCGCCAGACAGGGCTGACCGATTCACAGAACCGTCCAATTAGAGGATTGCCACCACAAATTGTCTCTGCAGCAATCTGCGATGCTGAAGCTGCGTGGCGAGGGGCATTCATCGCTCATGGATCACTGACAGAACCGGGTAGGTCTTCTGCTCTCGAGATCACCTGTCCTGGGCCAGAGGCAGCGCTAGCTCTCGTTGGCTCGGCGCGAAGGCTTGGTATCACCGCGAAAGCGCGCGAAGTGCGAGGTGTGGATCGAGTAGTCATAAGAGACGGAGATTCAATAGGGGCACTTCTCACTCGTATCGGAGCTCATGAGAGCGTCCTAGCGTGGGAGGAGAGAAGGCTTCGAAGAGAGGTACGGGCTACCGCAAATCGTCTAGCGAATTTCGACGACGCCAACCTTCGGCGTTCTGCGCGCGCAGCAGTTGCGGCTTCGGCCAGAGTTCAGCGCGCTCTCGAAATACTGGGCAACGAAATCCCTGATCACCTTCGTGAAGCAGGGGAACTGCGGATTCGTCATGGCCAAGCAAGTCTTGAAGAGCTCGGCACCTTGGCGGTTCCAGCAATGACTAAAGATGCAATCGCAGGACGGATTAGAAGGCTCCTGGCTATGGCCGATAAGCGAGCAGGCGAGTTGGGGATTCCCGACACTGAAAGTTCCATTTCTCCCGAGATGCTCAATTAATCTCGTCGCTCGAGAATAACTGCAGAGAAATGGCGGGTTGGTAGAGTTCGTCTCGGGCCACGGCGCAGTGGATAAATCAACCGAGACATTCTGTAACAACGTTCTGCTACAGCAACTGTTCTCAGTTCAACCTTGATGGGATTTATTGATGGTTAAAGTAGGAATTAACGGATTTGGCCGAATCGGTCGAAACTTCTTTCGCGCAGCACTTTCAGCTAACGCCGACTTCGAGATAGTGGCGGTCAACGATCTGACCGATAACGCAACCCTCGCGCACCTACTGAAGTACGACTCGATACTCGGACGCATGGGCGAGAAAGTCAGCCACACTGAGGAATCCATCACGGTTGGTAGCAATACATTCAAGGTATTTGCCGAGAAAGATCCAGCACAGATCCCTTGGGGCAAGGTTGGAGCAGATATCGTGATCGAATCCACCGGTCGATTCACGAAGGCAAGCGACGCTGGCAAACATATGGCTGGAGGGGCAAAGAAGGTGATTATCTCTGCGCCGGCGAACGATGAGGACATCACTATCGTTCTAGGAGTCAATGAAGGTAGCTACGATGCTTCAAAACATCACATCATCTCGAATGCTTCCTGTACTACTAACTGCCTTGCTCCGATGGCGAAGGTGATTCAGGAGAATTTTGGGATTGTTCGCGGCTTTATGACCACCGTTCATGCTTACACCAATGATCAAGTAATCCTAGATTTTCCTCATAAGGATCTAAGGCGGGCACGCGCCGCTGCGACCAACATCATTCCAACTTCTACTGGAGCAGCCAAGGCAATTGGACTGGTGATGCCAGAGCTCAAGGGCAAACTCGATGGCTACGCACTTCGAGTTCCGGTACCGACTGGTTCCGTCACTGACCTCACCGTTGAACTCGAACGAGAAGCATCTGCAGCAGAAATCAACGACGCGATCAAATCAGCTGCGAATGGACCGCTAAAGGGAATTTTGTCCTACACGGAAGACCCGATCGTCTCTGCAGATATCGTGACTGATCCTCACTCTTGCATCTTCGATGGCGGAATCACAAAAGCAATCGGAAAGAGTGCCAAGGTCGCTGGTTGGTATGACAACGAATGGGGATATTCAAATCGCCTTGTGGACCTCGTCAGATTCATAGGTAATAAGTTATAGATGGCTTCAGTCAAGGAGCTCTCGTCACTCGATTTCGCGGGCAAACGAGTCATTCTTCGCGCTGATCTCAATGTGCCACTAAAAGATGGTGAGATCACCGATGATGGCCGCATTCGGGCATCGCTTCCTACCATTGACTACCTGGTTAGCGCTGGGGCATCGATCCTGATTGTCGCTCACCTTGGTCGACCAAAAGGAGAGCGAAAGAGTGAGCTCTCCTTGAAACCCGTTGCATCTCGATTGCAAAAACTCTTAGGGCGAGATGTCGCATTTGCCGAAACTATTGATCAAGCCATGAAGTTCACGGAGCGTGCACAACCAGGAGAGATAACGTGTCTTGAGAATATCCGATTCGAAAGCGCTGAAACGAGCAAGGACGAAAATGAGAGGCTCGTTCTTGCCAAGAAGTTGGCTCAGTTGGGTGAGCTCTATGTGGGAGATGGTTTTGGTGCGGTCCATCGAAAACATGCTTCGGTCTTTGAGCTTGCCTCAATTCTTCCCCATGCGGCGGGATACCTTGTAGCGAAAGAGAGTGAGGTTCTGGAAAAACTCGCTACAAATCCACTTCGCCCTTACGGAGTTGTCCTTGGTGGCGCAAAGGTCTCCGACAAAATCGGGGTCATAAACAATCTGCTTGAGCGAGTTGAGATGATTGCCATCGGCGGCGGCATGGTTTTCACCTTCCTTGCTGCGAAGGGGTATGCAATAGGTAAGTCACTTTTCGAATCGGACCAACTTGACGTTGTGAAATCAATCTTGTTGCGCGCCAAAGAGAAAGGAGTAGAAATCTTGCTCCCCATTGATATAAAGGTCGCTGGCGAATTCAAAGATGTGAGTGCTCGGATAGTGGGAATTGAAGGAATCGGAGAGAACGATCTCGGCCTCGATATAGGACCCCAAAGTGCAGACGATTTCGCCAAAGCCATCAAGAAATGTCGAACTATTTTCTGGAACGGACCAATGGGGGTCTTTGAATTTTCCAATTTCAGAGAGGGCACTCGTGTGGTCGCTGAAGCGCTACGCCACGTTGATGGACTCGCAGTGGTCGGCGGTGGCGACTCGGCTGCAGCAATTCGAGCCTTAGGTTTTGCAGACTCGGATTTTGGTTATGTCTCAACTGGGGGTGGCGCGAGTCTGGAGTACCTTGAGGGCAAGGAGCTACCAGGTTTGGTCGCACTTTCTTAGAGCAAGTCGCGCGGGAATGATTTCGTAGTATCTATTTCGTGGAGAGGATTCTTTAGTGAGTAAGACGGATTCGACAGAGACTCTGGATCTTGAGGAGAAGCGGCCGCTTATCGCAGGCAACTGGAAGATGAATCTCAATCACCTTGAGGCTATAGCTGTCACGCAAAAGCTTGCCTACTCCCTCGAGGATCGAGACTTTGACAAAGTAGAGGTCGCAATTTTCCCTCCCTTCACTGATCTGCGCTCGGTTCAAACTTTGGTTGATGGCGATCGTCTTCGCTTGAGTTATGGAGCGCAAGACCTCTCACCGGAGAAGCCTGGTGCCTTCACTGGTGATATCGCTGGTGCAATGTTGGAAAAACTTGGCTGTACCTATGTGATCGTCGGACATTCAGAGCGACGAGCGGTTCATAGCGAAAGTGATGAACTTCTTAATCGTAAGCTGCGCGCAGCAATCTCTAATGGTCTTCGACCGATTTTTTGCATTGGTGAAGAACTTGCGGTTCGAGAAGCAGGGGAACAGATAAATCACGTGCTCAATCAATTACGCGCTGGTTTAAAAGGACTTCATAAGCCAGATATTCGGAAAATTGTCTTCGCCTATGAACCGGTGTGGGCAATCGGTACCGGTAGGACCGCTAGCCCAGAAGATGCTGAGGAAGTCTGCTCGGCGATCCGAGGCGAACTC
>SYAN01000056.1 GCA_005787575.1 Actinomycetota bacterium
AGCTTCATCAAAGGTGAGGCGCTCCTTCGCTGCATCAGCCTCATCAATTGACTTGGGTCGGTGTAGCGAGACGAAGGCTTGCATCCGCGTGGGAAAGCCGAGTACATGACGCAACTCATCACTGATTAAGTCCTCAATCTGATTCGAACCATGGTCAGTCTCGCTAGGCGCGAGGATCGAGACCTCCAGTGAGTCGATGATGACAGCCATTGCCTGTTCGATTTTCCAGGAGGGCAGTTTCGAAGTAGCAGGGTAAATAGGAATTAATTTGCCCGCAAAGCCATCAATTGCTCCATCAACATCATCGCCATCGGGAATTAGTTGATATTCGGGATGAGTCAGTTGTCGCTTGCCATTGAAGAGAGTTATCTTCCCAGCGAAAAGTCCTTGCTTTCCCGGACGAAGTTCTTTCTCGCGCCAGACTTGATTGAAGAAAGTGAGGGAGAGTTTTGCGTCGCCATCGGTGACGATTACTTCAAGTAGGCCACCTTTGCGACCAGGAATTCGACGACTCTTAGCCGAAAGCACTTGCGCAAGAATTGTCGCCTCACTTCCATCCGGGATCTCATCAATGGGGGTGAGTTCGCCTCGACGCAGATACCTCCGCGGAAAATGTTGAAGCAGGTCGGCCGCGGTTTCGTAGCCAAAGGCGGTTTCGAATGCACGGGCACTCTTTGGGCCGATCAGTCGGTCCAATCGAGTTTCTAGAAGCGCTCTCTCTTGCATATCACGCTCACTCTAGGGGCATCTCGCTTCGATTTCCCCGAACTACCCCTTTGCGACTACCCTTTGGCGCTTAGTCCAGATCCAAAACCGAATCCAAAGAAGCAAACTTGGATTCACATCTTCAAGGAGTAATCGTGGCGTCAGTATGCGACATCTGCGGCAAAGGCCCTAGCTTTGGAAACAACGTATCTCACTCGAAGCGTCGCACTCGCCGTCGATGGAATCCAAATATCCAGAGCATCCGAACTTTGGTTCGTGGTTACACCAAGCGACAGAATGTCTGCACCTCCTGTCTCAAGGCTGGCAAAGTCTCCCGATAGTTCGCTTTCACCGAACTTAGTTCAGTTGCCGGTCTGCTTCTCTCTTATGAATTGAGCTACTTGAGCGTCCTGGCGCATTAACTCTAAGTCCTTCTCATCAGGGAGTGTCGGCCTATCCCGGTCCACCTTCACAAGACACAAGAATCCTAGAAATTCATCTTCAGCGGCCCTGAACTGGTGCCATGCCCAGGATGGGACATGGATCATGTCATTGATTGATAGTTCGAAGATCTGATTCTCGACCAGGCAACTGCCTCTGCCACGAATAGGAATCACAAGATGCATATGGTCGTGCTTCTCTAAAGTCGTGTGTCCACCAGGTGCAATCTCAAAATATCTTAACTCAATCCCGCTCTCGGCTGATTCGACAAATAATTTTCTTCTGCTGACGTCCTTGAAGGTTGCAGGCCCATCGTCGGCTTTATAGATGTGCTCGTGCACGCCATGCCAGCGAAATGGCTCAGATTGGGCCAGGTTTATTGGACGAAAACTATCCTGAGCTGAATGTTTCGCTCTTGCGTGCTCGATCTTAAAACAGCGATCTTGAACTACAGAGATTCCAGATTGATTGGCTATTGCCGAAGAGTCATCATCACGAATCCCCAATTGAAGCCAGAGCACTCTTGGCCTTAGCGCGAGAATTTCGGGCAACAATTCTTTAATCGCCTCGCTTCTTCGAAAGACTATGACAACATCAATTTTCGTTGAGATCTCTTTCAATGAGGGAAGGGACTTCAACCCATGAATGTTCTCTTCATTTGGATTAATTGGAGATATCTCAAAACATCCCTGATCAAGAAGGTATTTCAGTACTTGATTAGAGGCACGACCTGGATCATTTGAAGCGCCAACAATGGCCAGCCTCTTTGAGTTAAGGACAATGGCATCAATTTCACCGGTTGAGGGCTGACTCCAGACCACTTCTCCTCCTTAACTTACTGCGGTGCTTTCTAGACTATTCGCTAGGTGAGAGCTCAATACACGTTGCACCCTACTCAAGGTTTCGAGATTTCGCACTCGGTTATCATGCGCCATGCCGTTTGAGATCAGTTATGAGATCGACTCTGATTTGAGCGCTCAACTCATCGAAGCCATCCGCACCGAGCAGACCATCGAATTCCCGCTACAGCTGGCCCCGACTTGGATTCAACAAGAAGTCGTCGGTCAAGTAGTTCGGATTGAGGATCTCGCTGGGGCAAGGAAATCTGTGACGATTTCTTACGATGATCGAGTTGTCGGCCAAGAGCTTCCACAACTGCTCAACTTGCTCTGGGGAAACATCTCACTCTTTCCAAAAGTGCTGATAACTGCAGTCAAGCTTCCCGATTCTTTCCTTGCATCCTTGAAAGGTCCGCGTTTTGGCGTAGCGGGAATGAGAGAGCGGCTTGGCATAAAGGATCGCCCCTTTCTCATGACCGCGCTCAAACCGATGGGGTGCTCGACTGATGATCTTGCTTCAATGGCGTGGACATTGGTTGAAGGTGGAATTGACATCATTAAAGACGATCACAATCTTGCAAATCAACCATGGTCACTCTGGCAAGATCGTGTAGAGATCATTTCTACCGCAGTCGCCAAGGCAAACCATGAGTTCAATCGAAGCGCCATCTACGCTCCTAGCCTCAATCGCCCTACTGAAGAATTGTTTCAGTCAGCACGTTTCGCACGAGAATCTGGTGCTGGGGCTCTTCTCCTTCTTCCTGGAATTTGCGGTTTCGACACGATGCGTGCCATCGCAGATGATGACTCGGTGGCTCTCCCAATTCTTAGCCATCCGGCCCTTATGGGTTCTTTCGTGATGAACCCAACTCATGGCATTAGCCATGAGTTGACCTTCGCAACACTGGTGCGCCTTTCTGGTGCGGACTTCACGATATTTCCTAATCACGGCGGCCGATTCAGTTTCACCCAACAGGCATGTGCAGCGATTGTTCGGAATTGCTCTTCATCGATTTCTGGCATCTCATCGATCTCCCCAGCTCTCGCAGGGGGGATGACCATTGCGCGAGTTCCGGAAATCATTCGTGACTTCGGGCTGGATATAACCTTGCTGATTGGTGGTGCGCTGCATGATGGCGACCTCCTGACAAACACAAAGAGGCTAGTAGAGAGTGTCAAAACCTCATCGGCTAGCTGAAGTGGTCGAACCCCTCAACTTTCAATGGCGCACCATCAAGAAGAATTTCTCCTGCTCGATCTCCAGTAACTCCCCCCACTCTATGGGCAAAACTCTCCACAAGACTTCGGTCGCTCGGTGAAGCAGTAAATAACGGGGTGTGCTCTTCCCCGCTACTGAGAATTGTTTCAAGCGCTTCTAACCCAAGCTCTGATGCAAGTTTTGCCACAGGGGGAAAGTCGGGATGCTCAAACAAGAGCTCGCTTTCAATTTCGAGGCAAACTCCACTTGCTTGAGCAATTTCGAGCCCATCTTTTGCTACACCATCGCTGATATCAATCATCGCCGTCGCGATCTCTCCTGCTTTCTCAAAAGTTGCCCAGTCGCACTCTGGAATTAAATGAAAATTGACAGATTCCGGATTGATCCGAATTCCCTTATTCAACTGAGTCAGGCCGAGTAGGGAGCGCCCCGGAAGTCTCGTCAGATAGAGATCATCCCCGGGCTTGGCATCACTTCTTCGGACCGAACGATCTCCCTCACCAAAGGATGTTATCGAAAGAGTCAATCCTTGGCCTGAAGAGAGATCGCCACCAATAACTTGTGCACCCACTCGCTCCACTTCCAGTTGAATCCCCTGAGCAATCTCAAGAAGTGTTCCATCATCAAAGTTTTCGATTGTGGCCGAAACGAGAAGGAAGTTTGGTCTCATTCCCATTGCGAAGATATCGGCAAGATTTGCAATCGCGGCTTTACGGCCTATCGTCTTTGCATCGCTCCAAGTTCGATTGAAGTGAACACCTTCGGTTAGAACATCAGTCGAAGTGGCAACAAGAGATTTACCTGGAGCGAAGACTGCGGCATCGTCACCGATACCCACTCGTAATTCGTTAGCGAGTCGATCGGAAGGCTTGAAGATCTCACGAAGAAGTGTGATGAGCTCGCGCTCTCTCATCCCAACACCTCCTAAGCCCATAGCGTTACTGGAACCGAATCTACTTCTCTCTTTCGTGCTTGCCCATTCTGCGCTACCTTCTGGGCATGGCGATTCAGGCATACATCTTGATTCAAACTGAAGTTGGTAAGGCAAACAGCGTGGCCAAAAGCGTTTCGGCGATTGCAGGAGTGACTATCGCTGAAGGAGTCACTGGCCCCTACGACGTAATCATGCGAGCTGAGGCAGCATCAATGGAGGAATTCGGTCGATTGATCCTCTCGAAGGTTCAGGCAGTCTCGGGGATCACAAGAACTCTCACCTGCCCAGTAACTTCCATGTAACGAATAGAAACTTGAGCAGAGAGCTAAGCTTGATGTAAGAGTTCTCAAAGATAGGTATTAACTCGACTTCGGGCGCGCTAATGCCTCTTCAATCAACACGGAAACGACCTCTTCATAACTTTTACCGCTAGCCTTCCAGAGCATGGGAAAGACTGACTTCGGAGTGAAGCCCGGGAGTGTATTGATCTCATTTATCACCACTTCTCCAGACTCCTTGAGAAAGAAATCGACTCGCGCAAAGCCTTCGCAACCCACTGCCTTGAAAGCAGCAATCGCTTGCTCACGAACCTTCTGACTTAAACTTTCATCGACCGGCGCAGGGACAAGGTACTGCGTTGCGTTATCGAGGTATTTGGCTTCGTAGTCGTAGAACTCACGCCCACCGAGAACTCGGATCTCTCCAACGACCGAGCTCGTTACTTCACCATTTTCCACAAGAATCCCACATTCAATCTCACGACCGATGACTGCCTCTTCAACTAGAACTGTCTCATCGAATCGAAATGCAAGGTCAAGGGCGCTTTCCATCTCAGCCTCAACTTTCACCTTGACTGTTCCGCGACTCGACCCGCCCCTGGCAGGTTTGACGAATAATGGGTAGCGAAGGCTTCGCCATGCTCCCTTACTCCTCTCACTCTTTTCCACAATCACGCCCGGTGCAGTAACCAAACCACTTCTTCTAAAGACTTCTTTTGCGATGGACTTATCCATCGCAATCGCAGAAGCGGAAATTCCCGAACCCACATAGTTGAAACCTCTATCTTCGGCGTAACGTTGAAATACGCCATCCTCGCCATTGGTTCCGTGAAGAATCGGGAAGAGAAGGTCTACATCTGGTGGAATCTCCGCAAAACTGCCACGTTTTGGGACAGTAGGTAATGCATTCACATCGCTCTCAAAATCTGCTCTCTCATTGAGTGCGATGAATCGACTCCCATCAGTGGCAATGCCAAGGAGTATCGCCTCAAATTTAGTCCTGTCGATAGCTGCGAAAATTCCTAAGCCGGAGAGGCAAGAGATTTCGTGCTCAGGACTCTGGCCACCACAGATGACTGCAACTTTCTTCCGTGAACTCATCTCAACCCGGTCCGCTGAGATCAATCTCTGCACCAGTATCAATCTCGCTCAAAGTCGCCATTGCCTTCATTGGCGAGATCTTCCCTGAGACTACTTCTGACACTGCTTCAATAATCGGTATTTCCACCCCGACCATATGCGCCATCTCGACCACTGCACCAGCGCTAGCAACACCTTCAACAGTCTTACCGAGAGTTTGTCTGACGCTATATGAGTCGCCACTTTGCCCAATTGTTTCGCCAAATGAACGATTTCGTGAGAGCGAAGATTGGCAAGTCGCAACAAGATCGCCCATTCCAGCAAGTCCGGCGAAGGTGAGTGGCGCTGCACCAAGTGCGACGCCCAGACGCGTCACCTCATTTAGGCCTCTGGTGATAATCATCGCCTGGGTATTTTCACCAAGCCCCATACCGACAACAATCCCCACTGCAAGAGCGACCACATTCTTGAGCGCTGCCGCCAATTCACATCCCACAATGTCATCCGAGGTATAGACACGAAAATATTTTGTCTTGAAAATCGTGACAATCAACTCTGCAACTTCCGGATTAGTCGATGCACCTACCGCTCCCGCGGGTTGGCGTTGCACCAACTCCCTGGCAAGGTTTGGTCCAGTGATGAAGCCAATTTTCTCTTGCTCCATTTCAATCACTTGTGCCAAGACTTCAGACATCCGTAAATGAGTACTGACTTCGATTCCCTTGAGAGTTGAGATTGATGGGATAGCGGTTGGATATTGCGATTTCCAACTTACTAAATTCTCACGGAGGCTCTGCGCGGGTAGTGCGAGAATGAGCGCCTCTGCACCGGCAAAAGCCTCGTCAACCTCAATTGTTGCTCGGATAGATTTCGGAAGATCGACTTCGCCCAAGAATTGATGGTTTCGATGCAAGGAATTGATTTCATCCACGACGCTCTTATTGCGGCCCCAGATGAGAACTTCGTGTCCAGCATCAGATGCCACCTGAGCAAGGGTGGTTCCCCATGCGCCTGAACCGAGAATTGATACCTTCATCGGACTTTTCCAAAACGCTTCTTCTTTATGAAATTTCCGGTTCGTGGAAGATCGGATTTTCGAGTATCAAATCGCACCGCGGGAGCCCTCTCGCCTCTGAGCTCTTCCAGCAAGACGGTGATTGCTTTCATGATTGCTTCGCTCGCTTCTTCAAGTGCGCGATTGTCATGTGCCATGCCACTCCACTTGGAAAGATCGACTGGGTCGCCGACGATGATGCTCAACTTGGTGCGAGGAAAGAGTTTGATCCGCTTTCCATATCGAGGGATGACTTTCTCTGGACCCCAGGAAGCGCAAGGGATGACCGGTGTACCGGTTAGGAGGGCAAGTCGCGCTGCTCCCGTCTTTCCAACCATGGGCCAGAGATCGGGATCTCGGGTCAAAGTGCCTTCTGGATAAATACCGATCATGTGCCCAACTTTGAGCGCTGCGACTGCGTGATCGAGCGCCTTAACAGCGCTAGCGCTCTCTCGATCCACGGGAATCTGTCCTGCCTTTGTAACAATCCAGCCGATGATGGGAAAGTCGAAGATTGATTTCTTGCCAAGGTAGCGAGGCGCCCTGCCGTTGTTGTAGAGAAAATGAGTGAAAGAGAGCGGGTCGAGATAGGAAATATGGTTGCAGACAACAATTGCAGCGCCGTTTTTCGGAATCTTCTCACCACCGCGCCAATCCTTCTTCGTGATCAGCGCGAGAATGGGCCTTAGGACATTCGCCGCGATTCGATACCAGGGTGTCGCTCCAAGTGGTTGACCCACTGGCGCGTCAAAGTGAACTTCGTGCGAGCCTTTGACCGAGGTCATGAGTTAAGGATAGGCATGAAAAATGGGCTGCATCGAAATGCAGCCCATTTTCTAAGCGAAGAAAATGCCTAGCGGCGCTTGCCCTTCTTGGCCTTCTTAGCAGCCTTCTTTGGCGCCTTCTTAGCAGCCTTCTTTGGCGCCTTCTTAGCGACCTTAGCGGCGGCCTTGACTGGCTTTGGTGCTGGAGGCTTTGGAGCAGCCTCGAGCTTGCGGGCGCCTGCGATTACTTCCTTGAGTCCCTTTGCAGGAAGGAAGCGAACCTTCTTGGTCGCCTTGATCATGATCTCTTCGCCGGTGAAGGGATTGCGGCCTTTTCGAGCCTTGCGATCGACCTTCTTGAACTTGCCGAAATCGTTGATGGTGACGTCTTCACCTTTGTGAATGTTGCGCACAATCGAGTCAAATACGATCGAGACTGCGTACTGTGCTTCCTTCTTGCTGCCGTTGAAATATGGAGCCAACGACGCAATGAATTGGGCCTTATTCATCTATTCCCCTTATACCCGTTCCGGTGCAAGTTAAGCGTTCGCTTAACTTTGTATCAAACTTACGCAGGAAATTGAGGGTTTTCGTGAATGTGCTTCGGTGTGTCGCAAGAAAAAATCACCCCGAATCAGCGAAAAGAAGTGATTTTCCGCGTGAAAAACTCTCTACTCGCAGTCGAGAGTTTGGGACTAATTCAGCACAGGAAGCGTCTTTGGCTTGAAATTCGCTCGTTTTGACTCGAATTGATCGACTGATTCGGTATGACGAAGCGTCAATCCGATGTCATCAAGCCCTTCCATCAAACGCCAACGCGTGAAATCGTCCATTTCGAACTGGATAGTGACCTGCTTTTCACCTGCCGAATAAGAGACGGTGCGAGAAGTGAGATCAACAGTTATCTCTGTTGTGGGAACGCGTTCAACAGTCTCCCAGAGGGACTCAATCTCCTCCTCCGTGAGTATCACTGTGAGAAGCCCACCTTTCAGTGAATTCCCTCGGAATATGTCAGCAAATCGGCTTGAAAAGACGACTTTGAAACCATAGTTCTGTAGCGCCCAAACAGCATGTTCGCGAGAAGAACCGGTTCCGAAATCGGCCCCTGCAATGAGAATGGTGGCACCCTGATATTCGCTTCTGTTGAGCACGAACTCAGGATCACTACGCCAAGCTGCAAAGAGTCCATCTTCGAAGCCAGATCTCGTTATTCGCTTGAGGTAGACCGCGGGGATTATCTGATCGGTGTCGACATTGCTCCGACGAAGCGGCAAAGCTCGGCCCGTGTGTGAAATGAACTTCTCCATTTCAATCACTCCCTCTCATTACTTTTTCCTTCTTTTTCATTCGTTTGCCATCTCTCTACAAATCACTTGGGGATGCAAGGGTCCCCTTGAGGGCTGTTGCTGCCGCTACAAGCGGGCTCACTAAGTGGGTCCTTCCACCTTTGCCTTGACGTCCTTCGAAATTTCGATTGCTAGTAGAAGCGGCTCGCTCCCCTGGTTTGAGTTGATCGGGATTCATACCGAGGCACATGGAACATCCAGCGGAGCGCCATTCAGCTCCCGCCTCAAGAAAGATCCGATCGAGGCCTTCACCCTCTGCCTCTAATCGAACTCGCGCAGAACCTGGAACCACCAGCATTCGAGTATCTGGCGCCACTTTCTTGCCTTTGATGATCTCAGCGGCCGCCCTCAGATCTTCGATTCGCCCGTTGGTGCAAGAACCGAGAAAGACAGTGTCAATCTTTATTGATTTCATGGGAGTCCCAGGGCGAAGGTCCATATATGTGAGTGCTCGTTCAGCAGCACTCCGCTCTTGCGGATCTCCGAAGGATGCGGGGTCTGGTACCTCTCGGTTAAGTGGAAGGCCTTGTCCGGGATTCGTTCCCCAGGTTACAAATGGTTCAATCTCATCAGCATGAAGAATCACCTCAGCATCAAATTTCGCATCTGCATCACTTGGAAGTGAGCGCCAATAGGCAACCGCCTCATCCCATTCTGCGCCCTTGGGGGCATGAGGCCTATCTTTGAGATAGGCAAAAGTGGTCTCATCAGGTGCGATCAATCCAGCTCGTGCACCGGCCTCAATAGACATATTGCAGATGGTCATTCGAGCTTCCATGGAAAGTGCACGAATCGCTGATCCACGGTACTCGATGACGTAGCCCTGGCCTCCACCAGTTGAGATCTTGGCGATGATTGCAAGGATTATGTCTTTCGAAGTAACTCCTGGTTTCAATCTGCCATCTATCGTGATCGCCATCGTCTTGGGCCGTTGTAATGGCAAAGTTTGAGTAGCGAGTACATGCTCTACCTCGCTGGTACCGATGCCGAAGGCGAGCGCCCCGAAAGCTCCATGAGTCGAGGTATGTGAGTCACCGCAAACTATGGTCAATCCAGGCTGAGTGAGGCCAAGTTGCGGCCCAACGACATGAACGATTCCCTGTTCGACATCACCGAGTGAATGGATTCTGACGCCAAACTCAGCGCAGTTCTTTCGCAACGTATCGACTTGAAGTCGCGAAATCGGATCGGCGATTGGCTTATCTATATCCAGTGTCGGGACATTGTGATCTTCGGTGGCGATAGTGAGATCAGGGCGTCGTACTTTCCGATTCGAAAGACGAAGGCCATCAAAGGCTTGAGGGCTCGTAACCTCGTGGATGAGATGAAGGTCGATGTAGAGCAGATCAGGCTCACCGTCAGCGACTCGAACCAAATGATCAGCCCAAATCTTTTCAGCCATCGTCTTGGCCATCTCTGCCCCTCCGCCCGAGAAATCAAAATTTGTTGCGTCTCAACTCTTGAGATGCCAGTATTGGATTATGGACAAGCGAAAGAATAGCGGAGTTGGCGTTCTCGACAAGTCCTTCCATATTTTGAGCGTCCTTGAGAGCGGTCCGCACTCACTCGCAGAGTTGGTCGCCGCGACCGGAATAGTGCGTCCCACTGCCCACCGCCTAGCCATGGCTCTTGAACATCACAGACTCGTCGCGCGTGATCTTTCTGGCAGATTCATATTAGGTCCGCGCTTTAGTGAACTTTCGGCGGCGGCTGGAGAGGATCGACTCCTTGCCGCGGCATCGCCCGCACTTATCGCGTTACGTGATGCGACCGGAGAGAGCGCCCAGCTCTATAAGCGACAGGGCGAAGTTCGAGTCTGTGTTGCGGCAGCGGAACGGTTATCCGGCCTTCGCGATTCCGTACCTGTTGGAGCGACTTTGACGATGCAAGCCGGCTCTGCCGCACAAGTGCTACTTGCTTGGGAAGATGCCGATCGTCTCTATCGGGGACTTCAGGGCGCACGTTTCACTGCCACAAATCTCTCTGCTATTCGAAGGAGAGGATGGGCTCAATCAGTAGGAGAACGAGAGCCGGGAGTTGCATCTGTTTCCGCTCCAGTTCGCGGTCCCAACAACAAGGTAATTGCAGCGGTAAGTATCAGTGGTCCAATTGAGAGATTGGGCCGACAACCCGGTCGTCTCCATGCAGCTGCAGTTGTTGCAACTGCCGCAAGACTTTCGGAAGTAATCGCAAAGCGGTAAAGCAGCCCCGAAGGGATTCGAACCCTCGTAGCTGGCTTGAGAAGCCAGAGTCCTAGGCCGCTAGACGACGGGGCCCTAGTACATTCCTCACAACATTTTTTACAACACTTCTTGCAACATTCGCTGCGGTACCAGGACTCGAACCTAGACAAGCTGAACCAGAATCAGCTGGGCTGCCAAGTACCCCATACCCCAAAAGAGCATGCGAACTTTACCGCCTCTTATAGGAGTGCGGAAATCCTTGCAAGTGTGCGCGTCTTTCCAAGGAGCGCGAGGGACTCAAAGAGTGGAGGAGAGATATGACTACCAGTGACTGCGATTCGAACCGGCGTGAATGCAACTCGTGGTTTCAGGCCCATCTTCTCTATCAGTTCAGCGCGAAGTGCAGCCTCGATCGAACTCTCACTCCACTCCGATACCTGCGCAAGAGCTTCTTTGGCTGCCTTAAGTGTGCCTAGCGAAACTTCATCGCTGATCTTCTTCGCCTCTTCATATGCAATCACAACTTCGTTCCCAAAAAGGAAACTCACCATGGGAACCACCTCGCCGAGGGTGATTATCCGTTCCTGAATCAAAGGCAGGGCTTTGCTGATTACCTCTATCTCCTCTGGGTTGCCAGTGATCACCTTTGAGTCAATGAGGAATGGCAAGGAACGCTTGAGTAACTCTGAAATAGGTAGGGCTCGAATCTTCTCGCCATTGATAGCTTCAAGCTTCTTCATATCAAATCGTGCTGGCGATGCATTGACTCGAGAAACATCGAAGAGTTCGGCAAGTTCATCCAATGTGACATTCTCGCGATCATCCCCAGGTGACCAGCCAAGCAGAGCGAGATAGTTACAAATCGCTTCGGGCAAAAATCCTCGCTCGCGATACCAAGCGATTGACACCTCGCCATTTCGCTTTGACAGTTTGGTGTTGTCAGTCCCCATGACAAAAGGCAAGTGGGCAAATACTGGATATTCATCAACGCTCATCCCCATCGCCTGGTAGACCCGGATCTGCCTCGGTGTGGATGAGAGCAAATCTTCACCACGGAGGATATGGGTGATCTTCATCAAGACATCATCGACTGCGACCGCCAAGGTATAGAGCGGCGAGCCATCGTTTCTCATCAAAACGAAATCCGGAACGAATCTGTGTTCGAAGGTCACTTCACCTCGAATCAGATCATTGAAGGTGGTTGAACCTTCTGGCATCCGCATTCGAATCACAGGCTTTCGCCCCTGATCACTTAATCTACTTCGATCGCTCTCACTTAGGTCACGGCATGCTCCGTCATAACCTGGTGGGCGATTGGATTCCTTTGCGGCCTCACGCCGCGCTTCCAACTCTTCATTGGTACAGAAACAGAGATAGGCATCACCTTGAGCGAGGAAGCGTTCGGCCCATTCTTTATAGATATCTAGTCGTTGTGATTGAAGATATGGGCCATGCGGGCCGCCCACTTCAGGGCCCTCATCCCAGTCAAGGCCAAGCCATCGCAATGTATCCGCAGCCGCCTGAATATATTGATCGGTTACTCGCTCGCGATCCGTATCCTCGATTCGAAAGACGAACTTACCTTTCGTATGTCTTGCATAGGCCCAATCAAATAGCGCAGTACGTATGTTTCCCACATGCAAGTCGCCCGTTGGTGAAGGTGCGAATCGGACTCTCACTTCGCGCTTTTCGCTCATCACTTGGACACCTGATTGATGAGCGAGCCCAATCCATCAATACTCACTCGTACCTTCCCACCCCGTTGCAGTGGACCGATTCCTGCAGGAGTTCCGGTGAGAATTACATCTCCTGGAAGGAGGGTCATAACTGCAGAAATGAACTCGATGATCTCTGGCACCTTGAAGAACATATCCGAAAGCTTCGCCGCTTGCCGCTTCTCATCCCCGACAAAACAGGAAATTCCTTGTTCGCCGGGCACGAATTCTGTATCAATCCATGGGCCGAGCGGACAGAAGGTGTCAAAACCCTTCGCCCTAGTCCACTGCCCATCGATCTTCTGAATATCTCGAGCGGTCACATCATTTGCGAGGGTGTAGCCAAAGATCACATCTTGGTACTTATCTCGTGGAACGTGACGGCAAATCTTCGAGATGACGATTGCAAGCTCGGCTTCATGATCCACTCGATCACTTTCGTTCGGCCAGATTATTGTTTCCTCAGGGCCAATGACTGTTGTATTGGGTTTGATGAAGATTATTGGCTGTTTCGGGACCTCTCCACCCATCTCTGCAGCATGATCCGCGTAATTCTTGCCGACACAGACGACTTTGCTCCTTGGAATGACGGGAGCCAGCAACCTAACCTCATCCAAGGTAAACCTCTCATCTTGTGGCGAAATGCCAGCATAAAGCGGATCGCTTGCCACTGCGCGGATGAGATTGTCGGATTCGAGGATGCCAAATCGCGGATCCTTTACTCCTGCAGATGCACTTCGCTCAACGAAGCGAACAATCTTGGTCACGGTTTCACTTCTTCGCTCACTTGATCCATTTTCTCAGCAAGAATCGAGGTGATCCTATGTCGCCTTCCAGCGGGACGCTCAGCAGTGAAACGCCATCCCGAAATCTCTATTGCACTACCGGGAATAGGCACACGACCTAATAGTTTCGCCATATATCCACCGATAGTGTCGATATCGCCATCACCGGCATCCTCAATAGAGATGTCAAGCTCTTCGGCAAGGTCTTCGATATGCATACGAGATGCAATACGAGCGCTACCCGGATCGATTCGCTCGAATTCTTCACCAAAGTCGTCGTACTCATCGGCAATCTCACCAACGATCTCCTCAAGAATATCTTCGATAGTGATGATTCCGGCAGTCCCACCATATTCATCGATAACAATCGCAAGGTGGATTTGTTCTCGCTGCATCTGCCTCAGTAAATCTGCAGCATTCTTTGATTCTGGGACGAAAGTTGCTTGTCTGAGATGTTCCGAAATGTTCTCACTGGTCTCAGATTTAGGGTGATCATGCACCCGCCTCACTATGTCTTTGATATAGGCGATCCCAATAATTGAATCGACATCCTCGCCGACGACTGGGATTCTCGAATATCCAGAACGCAAGAAAAGCGAAAGCCCTTGACGGAGGTTCTTATCCCCCTCTATCCAGACCATCTCAGTTCGTGGAATCATCAATTCCCGAACCATCGTGTCGCCCAATTCGAAAACCGAATGGATCATCTCGTGCTCAGATTCCTCGACCAGTCCACTCTCATGTGCTTGATCGACTAAATCGCGCAATTCGGCTTCGTTAGAGAATGGACCTTTTCGAAATCCTTTTCCTGGAGTTAAAGCATTACCAAGGGCAATCAAGATGACGGTGACTGGTCCAAGAATCTTCGCGAGTATCCATGAGATGTACGAAGCCGGAACAATCCATCTCATCGGATTCTGCTTGCCGAGTGTCCTTGGCCCAACACCAACAACAACATATGACGCAACTACCATGATCAAAATCGCTAACGCAACGGCAGCGAGATCATTCTCCATCGCCACAATAAGAGCTTCTGCAACTAAGACGGTTGCGGTGAGTTCTGCTGCCTTACGCACCAAAAGAACCACGTTGAGATAGCGCGCAGGATCCTTAACGATGCGTGCGACCATTGCGCCTTGAGCCTTTGAACGCTCCGAGATGGCATCAACGGCAACGCGGCTCATCGAATTGAGGGCAGCCTCACTACCAGCCAGAAAACTGGCAAGTGCGAGCAGAAGTATCACCGAAATGATCATGGGAGAG
>SYAN01000057.1 GCA_005787575.1 Actinomycetota bacterium
ACACACGTGAGTGGACTCTCAAGAACCGGCTTGTTCTCGGTGTTTCCCTTTTAGCCGCTTTGGGATTTCTCGTATCCGGGATATTGGCGCAGAGCGCCTACCGAACATTCTTGATGCAAGAAGTGGATTCTCAACTCTCAATAATTGTTGAAAGCTCTCTCCTTCGTCTAGATCGTGCCGGCATTGAGGTTGAAGGGAGTGCAGATGAAGGAAAGCCCTTCCGCACTCTCGAGCCACTCCGAGGAGTTCCCACTGCAGCCGCGCTCACTCTCATAGATTTTCAAGGGCAAATCCTCGGTTCAGTTGGTGGAGATTTGAGCGCGAGCAAGATTGAACTAGCGCTCGATCGAGTGCTCGATCGCGATTCTTACGGCATCCCTTTTACCTTTGCATCTAGTGATTCCTCCTACCGTGTACTGGCATTGGAGTTGCCTTCTCGCGCTGGGATTGTGATTGCTTCCATTTCCCTCGAAGATGTAGATGACAGCATCGCAAGGCTTCAATACTTGATGCTCCTCATCGGAGTCGCGACATTGATCTTGATAATTGTCTTGTCCCGGCGTGCGATAACAATAAGCCTCAAACCACTTGCAGCCGTCGAAACTACCGCAGAAGCCATCGCGGCAGGGGATCTCTCAGCGAGACTACCTGATGCTAAACCAGAGACAGAAGCGGGAAGGCTGATTGGCTCACTCAATCAGATGTTGGCTCGAATCGAAGAGTCATTCGCAGTACGAATCAAGAGTGAAGAGAGATTGCGTAGGTTTGCCGCAGATGCAAGTCATGAGCTACGGACTCCTTTGACCGCCATCCGAGGTTTTGCGGAATTACATCGCCAAGGTGCGATAACAGGCGAAGAGAAGACTCGCGAACTACTTGCACGAATCGAGGATGAATCGATTCGGATGGGAACTTTGGTGGAAGACCTGCTACTACTTGCCAGATTAGATCAATCCCCCGAAATTGATAAGGCTCCCGTCAATCTCAATGAGCTCATTCGTTCGGTAGCAGAATCTGCTCGAGCATCAAGCCCAGAACATCTGATCTCGATTGATGTACCAGATGAGGAAATCTTCACCCTAGGCGATCGAAACCGCATCCATCAAGTCGTGGCAAATTTACTGGAAAATGCTCGCAATCACACCCCGGCAGGCAGTTCGATTCAAGTGACTCTCGCGGAGTTAGAGGATGAAACCAAGATAGAAGTCGCTGACAATGGACCTGGAATCGAAAAGGTTGATCTTGAGCGAATCTTCGAACGTTTTTATCGGGCAGATTCTTCACGCTCTCGAACGCGCAAGAATGAGGGTAGCGGGCTAGGACTTTCGATAGTGAAGGCAGTAATGCAGGCCCATGGTGGAGATGTCACCGTTGTATCTAGAGTGGGAGTGGGCTCAACGTTTACTCTGCACTTCCCGATTGATAAGAGTGTGAATTAAGAATCACCTCGGTTAGAGGGCGCCACCTTCTAGTTTTCGGAGAGTCTCTATTCGCTCTTGGATTGGTGGATGGGTGGCAAAGAGTTTAGAGACTGCTTTCGAATCCAATGGGCATTCAATCCAAACGTGAGCAACCGCGGTTGATCGCGCTTGGACCACAGTCGAGTCACGAGCTAGGACTTCAAGTGCTTTTCGAAGTCCGGTTGGATTTCGAGTGAATTCCACCGCCGTTGCATCAGCAAGAGATTCTCTCCGACGAGATATCGCTGAACGAAGCATCATTGCAGCAAGCGGAGCAAGAAGAATCACGACAAATGAAAAGAGGAGTACGAGCGGATTGCTCTCACTTCTCTCTCTTTTTCCACCAAACCAGAGCATCCGCATCAAGAAGTCGCTGATTAGTGCAATGGAACCGGCAGTTGTCGCGGCAATGGCAGAGACCAGAGTGTCACGATTAGCGACATGAGCCATCTCATGTGCCACAACGCCTTGTAACTCCTCACGATCCATCGATTCTAAGATTCCCGTAGTGAATGCGATTAAGGCGTGGTTTGGATCCCGGCCAGTGGCAAATGCATTAGGTGCAGAATCGACGACTATTGCGACCTTAGGCATGGGAAGCCCTGATGCGATACAGACTTCTTGGACTAAATCAAAGAGACGTGGGTTATCACTCTCGTTAATGACTTGAGCGCCAGTCATGCGTACCACTAACTTGTCCGAGGCATAGTAGGAGCCCCAAACTGTAATCAGAGAAATTGCGACAGCGATGGGGATAACTCCGACGCCACCACCACCGAAATAACTCATCGCTGAATAACTCACAATCCAGATCAAGAGACCGAATGCGAGAAGCAAGAAGAGAGTCTTGCGCCTATTGGCACTTTGAAGTGCTCGAAAAGATGTCATCTAGGCAGACTAGAACGAAACTTTTGGTGCATTACGTGTTGTCGGGTCATCAACTTCATAGAACTCGCGTTCACCGACTTTTGCCAGTGGTGCAAAGAATGATGAAGGGATGGTCTTGACTGCTGTGTTGAGAGTTCGCACCGAGTCGTTATAGAACTGACGAGCGAATGCGACTTTATTCTCTGTGGTCGAAAGTTCTTCTTGAAGTTGTATGAAATTAGCTGAGGCTTTCAGGTCGGGATAGGCCTCGGCAACAGCAAAAAGTTGTCGGAGGGCGCCAGTGAGCATGTTGTCTGCGGCTGCTACATCGTGGACACCTGATGCGCTATTGGATTTTGCCCTTGCTTCAGTCACCCGTTCGAATGCTTCACGTTCATGTGAAGCGTATCCCTTTACAGTTTCGACGAGATTGGGGATCAGGTCTGCCCTGCGTTTTAGCTGTACTTCGATCTGCGCAAAGGCTTCATCGACACCGACATTGAGGCGAATCAACTTGTTGTACTGAGAGATGAGGTAGAAGGCGATGAGCGCACCTACTCCTAATCCGATAAAAATTTCCATAGTGAACCTCTCAACGTCTTCCGCTCTGAGAATATTTCAATCCAGGATCAAGGTTTCCGGGATCCAGGTTTCCGGGATCAAGGGGATCCCGACTCTAGGCGGTGTTATCGAATCTTAGTCTTATGGAAGTTGAGCCAAGATTTGCTTGGAGTTGGTCCTCGTTGTCCCTGGTATCTCGAACCATAGACGGCTGAC
This sequence comes from Actinomycetota bacterium, assembly GCA_005787575.1. Classification (GTDB taxonomy): domain Bacteria; phylum Actinomycetota; class Actinomycetes; order Nanopelagicales; family Nanopelagicaceae; genus SYAN01. Next base: position 3,105 of record SYAN01000057.1, read on the forward strand.
CCGTAAGGATGCTCAGCGTTTGATGAGAGTTTGAAGAGACAGAGTTGTCCGATCTTCATTCCTGGGAAGAGTTTGACTGGAAGATTTGCGACATTGGAAAGTTCCAGAGTTATATGTCCTGAGAATCCTGGATCGATGAAGCCAGCAGTCGAATGGGTCAATAAACCAAGACGCCCGAGTGAAGACTTACCCTCGAGTCGACCCGCAATATCGTGCGGCAGAGTGATCACTTCATAAGTGCTCGCAAGAACGAACTCTCCCGGGTGAAGGATGAAATGTTCATCCGCGCCGACCTCTACCTCACGAGTCAGATCCGGCTGTTCGGTCGAAGGATCGATTTCGGAATAGCGATGGTTCTCAAAGACGCGAAAGAAGCGGTCGAGTCGGACATCGACCGAGGAGGGCTGAACCATCTCAACTTGGAATGGTTCGATCCCAACGCGACCTGATGCGACTTCACTCTTGATATCTCGGTCGCTGAGCAACATGGTTGGCGAACCTACCTTTCACACCTATTCTTTGACCACTCCCACACGCGGGCGTAGTGAAATGGCATCACGTCAGCTTCCCAAGCTGACAGCGCGGGTTCGAGTCCCGTCGCCCGCTCCAAAACTTCTCCTTGAGCCTGTCTTGCGTAAGTTACTCATCGGTAGCATTCTTTGCCTATGAGCCATTACCGCGCAAATCTCAAAGATATCGAGTTCTGTCTCTTCGACCTTCTCGGACGTGACTCGATCCTCGGCAAATCCATCTATGCAGACCTCGATCGAGAGACTGCGATGGGGATGTTGGAAGAGATGAAGCGTTTGACTGAGAATGATCTCGCTGCATCCTTCATTGAAGGAGATCGCGTCGGAGCAGTACTCGATAAAGCAACTGGCGATGTCACGCTTCCAGAGAGTTTCAAGAAATCTTATAAAGCTTATGTCGATGGTGACTGGGGCAAGATCGATGTGCCGGCAGAACTTGGTGGAACTTTAATACCGCCATCTGTGCGATGGGCTATTGCGGAGATGGTCCTTGGATCCAATCCTGGTGTGCATCTCTACTCATCCGGTTTTGCTTTCTCGCATGTCGCCTACATGCTTGGTACTGATTATCAAAAGAAGATAGCGAAGTTTATGGTTGATCGCGCTTGGGGTGCGACGATGATGCTTACCGAACCTGATGCAGGTTCGGATGTTGGCGCAGGAAGAAGCAAAGCAGTCAAGCAGAGTGATGGTACTTGGCACATAACTGGAACAAAGCGCTTCATTACTTCAGGCGATGCTGATATCTACGAAAACATCATTCACTTTGTCTTGGCCCGTCCAGAGGATCATGGACCGGGAACTAAAGGACTCTCACTCTTCTTGATTCCTAAGTTCCATTTCGATCTGGAATCCGGCGCGATCGGAAAGCGTAATGGCGTCTATGTCACCAATATCGAGAACAAGATGGGGCTCAACATCTCTGCTACATGCGAAATGAATCTCGGTGAGAAAGAGCCGGCAGTCGGGTATCTCTTGGGTGAAGTTCATGACGGTATTGCCCAGATGTTCAAAATCATCGAATTCGCTCGGATGATGGTGGGTACCAAAGCGATTGCCACTCTCTCCGCTGGATATCGAAATGCCCTTGAATACGCCAAAACTCGCGTTCAGGGCCCAGATATGACCACTATGACCGATAAGTCGAGCCCGAGAGTTCGCATCATTCAGCATCCGGATGTTCGCCGCTCGCTTATGGTCCAAAAAGCTTATTCGGAAGGGATGCGTGCGCTAGTCCTCTACACCGCATCAATCCAAGATGCGATTGCTATGGGACAAGCAGATGGGATGGCGGCTGACGAATTGAAATCTTTGGACGCTCTCAATGATCTCTTGCTCCCAATCGTAAAAGGATATGGCAGTGA
>SYAN01000058.1 GCA_005787575.1 Actinomycetota bacterium
GTCAAACCGAGCTCTTTTGTCATTCCACCTGGGCCAACTGAGATCGTATGGGTTTCATCAATGATCCAGATTGAGCCGAACTCTTTCGCTAACTTGCCGACTGCAACAAGATAATCATCATCAGGTAAGACGATTCCAACATTGGTCATGGCGGGTTCCATCAATATGGCTGCCACATCGCCCTGACTTAGCGCGTGGCGCATGCCTTCGAGATCATTGAATTCGACCACTCGCGTCGTGTTATCAAGAGGTACTGGCGCCCCAATATTTCCTTCGCGCGAGATGACCTCGCCACTTTCGTTGAGAGTGGCAAATGATTCATCCACCGATCCGTGATAACAACGATCAATGACAAGGACCTTGGAACGACCCGTAATCAATCGTGAGTATCGAATCGCATGGCGGTTTGCATCGGTCGCGGAGAGTGTGAACTGCCAGAGCGGTAGACCAAATCGGTCTTGTAGTTCCTTCGAAACAGTTAAAGCATCTTCGGTGGGCAACATAGCAGTGATGCCTTTATCGAGTTGCTTCTTGATTGCCGCAACTGTCGCCCCTGGTGAATGCCCGGTCATTGAACCGGTATCTCCGAGACAGAAGTCAATCAACTCGTTACCGTCGACATCGAGAAAGCGTGCACCCTCTGCTCGGTCCACAAAGAGCGGGTAAGCCCCTGGCCATTTACTCATCCAAGACATTGGGACACCGCCTGGCATCACAGATTTAGCTTTTTGAAACAACTCTCCAGACTTTTTATGCTTTTCCAAGAAGCGGACATTCTCACGCTCATATAAAACTTTCAGGCGCGCTCGGTCAATCATTTGCCAAAAATATCAAGTAAGTAATCGCAACCAAAACCAGAGTGACTTAAGCGGTGACGCTACTTACTCTGCTTCAAAGATGAATAGCGCCTCAAGGTAATGGTCGCCGGATATACCGAGATTTGCGGCATCGGGCGGCGCCGTCTGTGGTTCGATACAAACCCCTTCGCTATCTTCGTTGTAGACGACCCACCACGGTGCATCCGATTCGATCGTCACAGAAAGTGCGTCTTCCCAGACCACTCGGGGGGTTCTTTGAATCTTGGTGAAAGCGTCATCAAACGGGCCGCGATGGGGCGCAATCACTTCACCTGTTGGCAATCCATCGCTTCCGCGTTTGAGCATCTCCAGGGCATGAAAATCAATTTCGGCACTTGCGCCTTGTCCGATCTCACGTGCAAACCAAGGGTGAATCCCGAGCCAAGCAGGAAGTGTCACTTCACCTGATGAATACTCAAGACTCCATCGAATAGCGTTATCTAGAACTTCAATATGTTGAACCACGCTTGCACCTTCATAGGGATAAGGAAGGTCGAGTCGAGCGATTCCCTTACCAAGTTCTTCCCAGCCATTCATAACGCCAAATCCATGGAGTGCGTGGGGTGGATCGAGAACAATCGGAAGTTGATAACTCTGATTATTGATGTCTTTGACGAGACCATCGCGTATTCGTCCGGCCCATGGCGCCATCGAATACCAGCCCCAATTAACAAGACTCCCTCGAGAGGCGAGAGTTATCTCCATATCTCGAAATAGTATGGAGGTGACTCTTGCGCCTTGATCAAGATCAATAGCAATTGAAAGCTCACCATCTTCAAGGAACTGCATTACGACCTCCAAAAGTCATTGAATTCGTCCCTGGTGGGTGGATTTGCCCCTCGACGTGAACAAGTAATCGCTGCAGCCCGCGAGGCTATTGCAAGAGTCGAATGAAACTCACCACCGGTAAGTGAATCAAGTCCTCGAGTTGCAACTGCGCTTGCAACAATTGCTCCGACAGTATCCCCCGCACCAACTGTGTCGACTAGAGATGCTTTGGTGGACTCAACCTCTACTTGTTCATCTCGATTGAAGCCTTTGATTCCGTTCTCACCACAAGTGAGGACTAAATGCGATGGACCACCTCTCAAAACGCCCCGTGCGATGGATTCATGGTCTTGGTTCGGGTATAGGAATTCGAGGTCTTCGTCACTTGCTTTGACCAAGTCAGCAAGACCTATCCACTTTTCAAAGAGTTGGCGATATCTAATCGAATCGGGCAAGAACGCACTTCTTACATTGGGGTCAAAGAGGACAACTGGTGGCTTTTTTGAGTTTCTCAATCCCTGAAGCCAATGAAAAAGCACATCCGCTCCAGGATTTACTACTGTCGCAAGACTTCCAATGTGGATGAGCTCTGGGATTGATGTTGGAAGCCACTCTCCTCGAAAATCAAATGTAGCTGTCGATTCGACTTCGAAACGATAAGTTGCGCCACCGCTTACTCCTAGTTGGACTATTGCCTTAGCAGTAGGAGAATCAGATTCGAGCGCAAGATCCAAATCAACGCCATCTCGCGACATTTCACTCCAGGCGATGTGGCCAAATCGATCAGATGAGAAGCCACCGATGAATGATGTGGCTACTCCCCACTTTGCCATCGCTCGTGCCGTATTTGCTGGCCCCCCACCAACAATCGGCTTGTAGGTTGCGCCTTCGAACGTGGTATCTCCATCTGCGGAGGGAATCAGATCAACCAAAACTTCTCCAACAACCCAATTTCCTAAAGCTGATTTCACTTTCTCAACCTTAGGTTGCATCATTGATTGAATGCCCAGTTAGCCACGAGAGATGCGAACTAAGTCGCCGCTGGAGTCACGTTTGAGAACTTCAATCAAGAGACCCTCCACTGTGATTGAGTCGCCTACTTTGAGCGCCGCATCGCTGAAATCAGCTGCTGTGGAACCTGGTCGTCGTTGTGTTGACCAACCACCTTTGATAGATGGGATTGTCATATCGACTGTGTAGACGAGTACTCCCTCTCTCGATTCATTGAGTGAGTCATATCCAGCATTTCTTCGAGACTCAATAGTCAAAATTTTCGAGTCAGAAAGTTTCACCATCACCGACTTAATTCCTTCAACGTCGCGCTCGATGGGAGTGATTATTTGTTCAACAGGCTTTTCGATCTTCTCGCGTTCCAAACAATTGACCTGACTGTCGCTTAGCCATCCTTGGAGATATCTATTCCACGAATTAAGCGCTAACGCCTCTTCAGTCCAATTCAAGGACATGATGTCCCATGATCCATACGGACCGCTCGAGGAGACTGTATAGAGATCGTGGAGACCGAAGAGATGGCCTGTCTCATGCGCGATCCATTTCCACGCAGCGCCAGTGACTCCCGCGTTCCAAGCATCAGCGCCAGAGATCGAACCATTTCGAACCAAACCCTCATTCGTCATCGAGTAGCTATCCCCTGGACGTGAGACGAATGCAGGGCCATACGCGATAGAGGATGCAGGGATTTCTCGTGGCGAAAGTACGTAGACAACATCAAAGAGTGAGTAATCAACTAGCGGATCAGCAAGAGCAAGTGCTGCGCCATAGTAACCATTTGAATCTCCACCACTCCACCGTCCAAGGTTGTAAGCGGTGGATAAGAATGGTGCTCGAACCCAATCTTTAAGGGACTGGAAGTTGAACTGCACTCGCCCACCTGATTGGAGATAGTAAAAACGAGCCATCTCATCTGTCATCGCGGTGAAGACTTCCTCTGGTCTACCTTTTCCAGGAACATCAGAGAAGTCAATCGGGATAATCAATGCATTGATTTTCCCGTTACTTGGCAATCGATAGTCGCGCTTCGGGAAGCCAACCATTGTCCTTAGATCACTGGTTTGATCGGCAAGCTTGCATGCGACATCGGGGATATAGGTGGCCTTCGGTTGATTCTTGATGACAGTCATTGTGAAGAATCCTTGAGAATTAGGTAGTAAACCACCAACAAGAACTTCACCCGATGCAGTAACTTCAAGTTCGTATCTTTTTCGAGAATAATCCTTCGAATTGTTGTTCGGCTCAATTGTGTCGATCTGGTATTTCCCAACTGACCAATTCGCATAAAGAGTGCCATCCGAATTTCCTGGTGTTGTGACCCATCCATTGATCGATGCAGTGAAATAAAATATAGATCTCGAACCAAGAGATTTTGACTTGTCATCCGGGTCATAAAGCCAAATCTTGATATTGGTACCGGCTGGTGGCGCAGTGGGAGTAATCGGAAGTTCAAAACTCTTTTCTTTCGGTGGAGCTGAGTTACCCGGCCCACCTGCGTAGAGAGCAATTCCAGGAGTTGGGGCTGGCATCGGCTTGGCTGATGTTTGGGCAGTTGCCGTTGGTTTAGGCGTTGGAGATGTTGTTGGCGAAGGAGAAGAAGTATTCGAATGAGTCGGCTTAGGGGATGGAGCCACTGTTGGGCTCTTTCCCGCGCTACTTGAGTTAGAGCTATTGGCTTGCTTTGCTTTCTTCTGAAGGACCCAGACTTTCTTACCGGACTTTATCTGGCAAATTATTTGGTTCGAACCTTCTGAACGCTTCTCTCCGACTGTTTTGCAACGCTCTCCTACTTTTCCAAATGCTAGTGCAGGTTGTGCAGGTAGCGCACTTGCTTGAAAAACCATCACAAGGAGAAGCAGTGCTCCTGCGATTACAGTTTTATCCATCCAAGGCTTCACCCGTTCCTTGGAAAAACTACGGATCATCTCTCTCTTATTTCAGATCTAAAGTTCCGAGCGGAGATGGAGGGCAACATCACGAATGATTGTGCGAAGATCATTCTTTGGTTCCCATCCAGTCAACTGTCGAATCTTGGTGGTATCGGGGATTCGTCGCATAGTGTCTTCAAAGCCTTTTGGATAGGCTTTTTCGTAGGGTACGTATTCGATGCTAGAGGTAGAACCAGTCTCCTCCACCACTATTTCGGCAAGGCGCGAAATCGTCACCTCGCCATTTCCACCGATATTGAA
>SYAN01000059.1 GCA_005787575.1 Actinomycetota bacterium
ATGGAAATTCCAAGATCAATCAACTGGCTTGTTGGAGGAATCTCACTACTGAGCCAGCGAACTTTTGCCACGGAGTTGTTTCGAGCAAATTCAAGGAAATCACGCTCACTCTCGTTATCGCTCATCACAACTTTGATGCCATGTTCTCTCGTGAGCCAACTGATGAACAGTCGCTCCGCGTGTGAAGTAGAGGCATCGACTCGAACCAAGATTGGATCTGAAAACTTACGGTAGCGAAGATAGTTGCGCTCGACAGTTAAATGCGAGGTTGCAATGACCTTCGAACCGGTTCGCTCCCACCAAATCTGTGCAGAACGTTGCGCAGCACCCGAATCCAAGACGAGGGGCCAGTTGCGAAGTTGTTCAACATAGTGCGATCCACCGGCCTTGGAAGTCGGACCGACGCTGCTACGTTTCCATCCACCAAAAGGTTGGCGTTGGACGATTGCGCCAGTTATGGCTCGATTAATGTAAAGATTTCCAGCTTCCACTTTATTGAGCCACTCTTCGCATTCCTCTTCATTGAGTGAATGGATTCCAGCGGTGAGTCCATAGGGAGTCGAATTTTGCCAAGTGATCGCTGTTTCAAGATCTGGCGCACTCATGATTGCAAGGACAGGGCCAAACCATTCGTTTGTATGGCTCCATGAGCCTGGCTTCACACCGAGTTTGATGCCCGGACGCCAAAGCTCTCCATCTTCGTTTACTAGTTCTGGCTCAATAAGCCAGCTCTCGCCTTCATCTAGCTGAGTCAGCGCTCGAAGAAGTGAACCTTCTGGCTTTCTGATTACTGGGCCGACAACAGTAGAGAATTCATTTCCTGCTCCGACAACTAATGAGGAGGCGGCATCTTTCAACTGTCTGACAAACGAGGGGTGGTCATAGATTGTCTTATCGACTATGGCAAGTGAGGCAGCGCTACATTTCTGACCTGCATGAGAGAAGGCCGAATGAATCAAATCTTTCACTGCGAGATCGATATCTGAGGATGCTGTAATCACGATTGCATTCTTGCCGCTGGTCTCGGCTAGAAGCGTCATGCCGGGATCCCAAGAAAGGAAGAGTCGAGCGGTATCGAAGCCACCGGTGAGAATCACTGCAGCGACATCATTGTGAGTGATCAAGTATTTGCCGTCATCGTCATCCCTGGTCGGGAGAAAATGAAGAACATCTTTAGGAACGCCCGCCTGCCAGAGGTGATTGACCGCGCTCCAAGCAACGGCAACGCTCTCTGGAGCGGGCTTGAAGATCACTGAATTTCCTGCAGCGAGGGCCGCGAGAACGCCACCAAGTGGAATGGCATATGGAAAATTCCATGGCGGGACGACAACGATCGTTCCCATGGAAGATGAACCCTTACAAGCAGCTATCGATGTTGATGCGTAGTAACGGGCGAAATCGATCGCCTCGCTGATCTCAGGATCAGCTTCAGCAACCGTCTTTCCGGTATCACGCGCCATTATTGAGATTGTTTGCGCCCTGGACGATTCCATGATCTCCGCGGCCTTATACAAGATTTCACCGCGCTTGGTCGCTCCAAGTGACTCCCACTCAGCTTGAGCACGTTGAGCAAGACGCAGCGCTCGATCAATATGCACCCGATCTGCAATCGAATATCGATACCAAATCTTCTTAGGCGAATCAGCTGTGAGATTTGGGTCAAACCCTGGCTCTGTCTCGCTAGTGAGAACCTCATCGCCACCGATGACTAATGGAATATGAAGATTTGTCACAGTCTTGATGCCGTTAAAAGCTTTGACCAACTTCGCTTTGAAGATGGGATCGGTAAGGTCACTATCTGCTTGATTGACGAACTTCCCTAGCGTTTGAGCGCTTTGGTGCGAATCGCTATGACGGATTGATTCGGTAGATATGGTCAACCGTGCTTTGAGCGCCAACGCAAAACGGTCGCGCTGCTCAATGAATTCCTGACTCCCAGCTTTGATCGAGAACGAGGCGCGAAGATAGTTCTCTCGCGATGTGTTCTCATCAAGGCGTCTTACTAGATATGCAACGGCACTTGGAAAGTCGCTCTTCTTAGTTACGGGGGTGTAGAGAAGGACTGAACCCACCTCTTCGCCGACGGCGAGCGCCTCACCGTTTGCCATCCCTTCCAGCATCTCGATATCGATCATCGTGGATAGTCCTCGAGATGATGCGAGTTCAAGCGCCCAGACGATGTGAAATAAATTGTGACTTGCTATTCCGATGCGAATAGATCCCTCATTCTCGGGTGCGAGCGCCGTGTCGATTAACTTGAGGTAACTCGCATCAACATCGGCCTTACTCGGATAAGTCGCGGGGATATGTCCGTGATATTCGGCTTCGGCCTTCTCCATAGCGAGATTTGCGCCTTTAACCAAGCGGATCTTGATGATGCCACCGCCACCCGAGTGTCGATTCCTTGCCCAGGTGACTAAACGGTCGAAGTAATCGTGAGAATCGGGGAGATAGGCCTGGATCACTATCCCTGCTGAGAGCGAATGGAATTCTGGCTCATCGAGGATTCGCTGGAAAAGCGTCACAGTGATCTCGAGATCTCGAAATTCCTCCATATCAAGATTGACGAAAGCATTCTTCTTCATAGCAAGGCGATACAAGATGCGCA
>SYAN01000060.1 GCA_005787575.1 Actinomycetota bacterium
GCGCTCGAATCGAAGCAGCAAATCGTCACGGCGTCTTCGGAACCAAGATGCGTTCGGTTATCAATATGGCAAACTCTGCTTCAATTCGAAAGATTGTTGATCAACAGTTCGCCGTTGGTAAAGAAATCATCTCGGGCGGTTTAGTACCAATCATTGAGCCTGAAGTGAACATCAAGTCTTCCCAAAAGGAAGAAGCTGAAGCGATATTGAAAAACGAGCTTCTACACTTCGCTGCGAGCCTTTCGAGTAGCGAGAACATAATGCTCAAACTTTCACTGCCGACCGTTTCCGACCTTTACAAGGAGCTAGTCGCTCATCCGAGAGTGGTTCGAGTGGTTGCTCTCTCAGGTGGATATTCGCGCGATGAGGCGAATGCACTCCTTGCAAAGAACCATGGCGTGATTGCGAGCTTCTCCAGGGCGCTCGCCGAAGGACTCTCTGCACAACAGAGTGATAGCGAGTTCAACGGAACGCTCGATAAGACCATTCAGAGCATCTATGAGGCATCGCTAACCTAATGTGTGACGAGAGGGGTGGGGTTCATCCATGAAGAAACTCGCTTCATCCCTTAACTCAACGCTAGAAGGAATGACTGGGCTTCGCCTTCAACCCTCAGCCGACACTCGTTTGTCGAAGTTTCGCTCACATATTCTCGCTAAGAACGGAATAGAGACCGTGATTGATGTGGGGGCGAACAAAGGACAATTTGGGAAAAGGCTTCGCCAATCGGGATACAAGGGAGTGATCTCGAGCTTTGAACCTTCTCCCGCTTTTGATTCTCTCCGACAAGTGGCGAGAAAAGACCCGAAATGGGATGTATTCAATCTTGCTCTTGGTAGCAAAAAGGCCGTTGGTGAGATGAATCTTGCCTCCAACGGAAATCTTTCTTCAAGCCTGAAAAGGCCCACGGGAATACTCAATGAATTTCAATTGAAGTTTCAGCCAGGCTTCAGCGTCAAGGTCGAACGTCTTGATGATGTTGTGACTCTTAACAAGATGAGTTACTTAAAGCTTGATGTTCAAGGTTTTGAGTGGGAAGTCCTGGAAGGCGCCCACGAAACAATGAAGCAACTCCTTGCCATCGAGTTTGAATCTGCTTTCTCTCCTCTCTATGAAGGCGAGCGCACTTTTGTAGAACTTGATGCACTTCTGCGGAGAAGTGGATTTATTGCTGCACTTATTGCGCCAACACATTGGTCAAAGGTCGGAGAACTCCTATCATTGGATTCCATATACGTTCGTGAGGTCTTGTCATGACAGCCATCGTTCTTCTCGGCGCACAGTGGGGCGATGAAGGTAAGGGCAAAGCCACCGATCTCTTAGGCGAGAAAGTTGATTACGTAGTTCGTTATCAAGGCGGCAATAACGCTGGGCACACAGTCGTCACAGGTGATCAGAAATATGCGCTGCACCTTCTGCCTTCAGGGATTCTCTCTCCTGATGTGATTCCTGTTATTGGAAACGGTGTTGTGATTGATCCTTCGGTCTTATTTGAAGAGATCAAGGGTTTGAACGAGAGAGGAATCGATACTTCAAAGCTTAAGATCTCGACTAATGCCCACCTCATAACGCCCTATCACCGAACGATTGATAAGGTTTCAGAACGCTTCTTAGGAAAATCAAAGATTGGCACCACGGGTCGCGGGATTGGGCCCGCCTACGCTGACAAGATCAACCGAATTGGTATTCGCGTCCAAGATCTCTTTGACCCTTCAATTCTTAAGCAGAAGGTCGAAGGTGCGCTTCGGGATAAGAATCAAATCCTGATCAAAGTCTTTAATCGCAAAGGGCTTGAGGTTGATGATGTGGTCAATGAGTATCTGGGTTATGCCGAACTTCTCAGGCCTTTTGTCACAGATACATCCCTCTTATTGAATCAAGCTCTTGACCAAGGAAAAAATATTCTCCTTGAAGGATCTCAAGGAACGCTTCTTGATGTCGATCATGGCACATATCCCTTCGTCACGTCATCGAATCCGACTGCGGGTGGTGCATGTACTGGATCTGGTATTGGTCCAACAAGAATCTCTCGCGTGATTGGAATCGTTAAGGCCTACACGACTCGAGTTGGCTCTGGTCCTTTCCCGACTGAACTATTCGATGAGGATGGTGAGAAGCTTCGAAGCATCGGGGGTGAAGTAGGTGTGACAACGGGTCGTGCGAGGCGATGCGGTTGGTATGACGCACTCATCGCTCGTTACGCCGTGAGAGTCAATGGCCTTACTGATCTCTTTCTTACCAAGCTTGATGTTCTCACCGGGTGGGAGAAAATCCCGGTATGTGTCGCATATGAAGTTGATGGAAAACGAGTGGAAGAACTTCCCGCATCACAGTCGGATTTCCATCATGCAAAGCCGATCTATGAACTTCTTCCAGGGTGGAGTGAAGATATCTCTCAAGCAAAGTCACTCGATCAGCTCCCCCAAAATGCCAAGGCCTATGTGCGATATCTTGAGGAGATATCTGGTGCTCCAGTTTCAGCAGTGGGGGTCGGGCCAGAACGAGATCAAACCATTTCGATTCGCGAGTTGATCTGATGGCAAAAGTCCTTATCACTGGTGGTGCTGGTTACATTGGTGCTCATATAGCCCACGATCTTGCAGACGCAGGATTTGAGGTACGAATCCTTGATGATTTTTCAAATGGCTTAGAGCGCCGAGTCACTCGATTCAAAGATATCCACCGTGCAAATATCCTTGATCGCGAAGCGGTCGTGAATGCGGTTAAAGGCGTAGATTCTGTGATTCACCTCGCTGCAAAGAAAGCAGTCGGCGAATCCGTTGAGAATCCACTTAAGTACTACGAGAACAACGTCGGTGGAACACTTAATCTTCTTGCGGCAATGAGTCTTTGTGGCGTCAAAAAGATCGTTTTCTCCTCCACCGCTGCCGTTTATGCGCCAAGTGAGAAAGACGCTATAGGTGAAAATGACCCAACTGCACCACTTTCTCCTTATGGCGCAACAAAACTTCTCTCTGAAGAGTTGATTTCAACCATCGGAAAGGCCGAAGGTTGGTCCTCTATCTCACTTCGTTACTTCAATGTCGTAGGGTCTGGTGCAGATGAACTTGGAGATAACTCTAGGGACAACCTAGTTCCTAAGGTCTTCCA
>SYAN01000061.1 GCA_005787575.1 Actinomycetota bacterium
ATTTTCATTTCACAAGGCTCAAAAGATTCCAAGGGTTCAAAAGATTCGGGGCGAGATTCAGTCTCCCAAGAGAGTACCGACGATATGGGCGACTCCGATGAATCAATGGAGAGTGAAGATTCCGACTCTGAGGAAGCGACAGATGAGATGAGCGCTTCGGATGGGGCGACCGATGATTCATCTGCAGATTCAACAGAAAACGCTGGAACTCCCACTGCTTACGAGGGACCCACTGGCATCGTCGCTCAATACACAAAGAGCGATAAGAGCGCGGCGACAATCTTCTGGAAGGCGCCTTCATCGACTGAAGGTGTCACGGGATATGCAATTCAAATCCAACGAAATGGCGGAGCGCGAGCTGATCTCTCATCAACTCCAGCGACTCAGTTCTCACTCGATATCACCAAGAGTGATACATCGGGATGGACGAGTTTCATCGTTCAAACCGTTTACAGCGATGGAACAGTCACTGATGGAAAGGTATTCGGACTTCCAGGCCAGTGGCAGTAATCAGCGCCAACTAATCTCTGTAACCGATTTGCTCGAGCACTTCGAGTATTGATGCGACGTAGGCATTTGCTCCCGTTGGAACTAGATGCACACCATCGGGTGCGAAATATTCAGGGTGATTATTCGAAATTCGATTCCAATCAATAAGAGTCGCATTCGGAAAGTCTTTGATCACGAATTCAAGAATGTCGTTATTTGGGTCGCGCCAACCCCGGGGGACCGCAGCATTGACTGCAATGACATGAGGTTGGGTGGCAAGGAGTGAAAAGAGCTTTCGAACCTGCGCTTCACTAATCGGACCGTTATTGCCGAGATTCAATACAGTTATCGCGTTAGGAACGCTCTTTGCATCGACCTCAATAACTTCATTCAATTCATTGATTTGACGCCCGACGCGAGCGTTTATCAGGTCAATCGGCTCGTACTCTTCAAGTTGTGAGCGAATCCCAAGAATCACAGAATCTCCAGTAACCCAAAGCCCTGGCTTCTCATTCGGAGAGGCAACTTCGCTCGTTCCGCTTGCATCTGACTCAGATGTTGATTTGTTTGAACCTGTTGTATTCATAGAGCTTCTGAGCTCTGCGTTTCTTTTCTCACTCGCATCCAATGCGGAGAGTGAAACTGCAGTTGTTGCAGCCAAGGTCAGAACCAAGCTTGAGATCATCAATAGTTGTTGACGAAGACGCATTGCAGGTGTGCGGTATTTGAGCCCTTTGAACCAGAGTTCGATCGCACCATTTCTAACTGGGACTTCGATCCAGCGATAAGAGATATCTGCGAGAGCGAAGACGATAAGGAACCTAAGTGCATAGAGCGCCCACTGGTCTCCAACTAGATCGACGGTTGGTCGTGTGACTTGAAAGACCACCCAGTGCCAGAGATAGATTCCGTAGGAGCGTTCGCCAATCCACATCATGGGTGCGCTTGTCACCCACTTTGAAAGTCGTGAAGCAGGGTGAACTAACGACATCAAAGCCATACAACCAAAGAGAGCAGTCAGGGGAAAAGCGAGTCGATAGAGAGTTGCATCGCTCTGTTTAACTACAAGAAAGAGAGTCAATAGTCCGAGGAATGCGAATATGCCAAAGCCATCGATAAAGTTCCTCGCACCAGAGGCGACATTTGCGGTGAAGTTTCGCGGAATCCATTTGACCGCAAGCGCTGATCCAAGGAAGAGCCCGATCGTGTGCGTGTCACTACCAAAGTAGACGTGACTAACGGAGGACTGTGACTCGGCATCAATCTTCACTGAATAAAGGAAGAGAAGGAGGCCAGATGCGATGGCGAAGATGAGTGCGAATTTAGGGATATGACGTTTACCGAAGAACCTCAAGAATCCCAAGAGAAGCAAGGGCCAGAGTAGATAGAACTGGATCTCAACTGCGAGAGACCACGTGTGTTGAAGTAGCGGTGGGCGGCCGATAGTTGCGAAGTAATCCTGTTCCCTCGCAACGAGCGCCCAGTTCATAGTTCCTGTGAAAAGGAATGGAAGATCTTGCAGGAATCGACGTACCGTCTCAGGAGCCCAAACTCCGATGAAGAGAGTTGTCCCGGTCACCATGAAAATCAGCGCCGGAAAGAGCCTTCTGATTCGACTTCGGTAGAACTTCTTTAAGTCGAGCGCGCTTGATCTTTCGATCGAATCGAGAATCAACCTGGTGATGACATAGCCAGAAATGACGAAGAAGAGGTCAACGCCCAGGAATCCACCGGGCCACCAGGTGAGATTGAGGTGGTAGATAAGTACTGCGATGACAGAGATCGCACGAAGGCCATCGATGGATGGGATGTAGCGGGGTGAGCGTTCAGAGTTAACGGAAAGTTGCGATGGAGTCGATTCGACTGTCGTCATCAAGACTCCAATTAACCTGATTGAGAGAAGACGGTTACTTCTTCTTGGAGCGAGGAGACTTCTTAGGACTCTTCTTGTTAGTAGAACCGTTCACAGCAGTTTCACTACGACTGATCTTAGGTTTTCCATTTTCCTCAAGGCTCTGCTCAATCGTTGAATTCAAATGTGCGAGTCTTTCCCAGGCAGTATCAAGTCGCGAACGTGATTGGACGATCGCGCTTGCTGCAGCTTCTAGAGACTGAGTCTGGATCTTGTAGAGACGCTCTGCTTCTGCGACGACGCCAGTGAGCCAGGTTCGATAGGCAGAGACATCGCTCACTGCCGAACTCACCATTTGTTCGGCTTCTCTTCGCGCTGTGCTGGTTATCGCCATCCCTTCACGTCGCTTCGTGTTGAGCATCTCTTCGCCTTTTGACTCGGCCGTCTGAAGCAACTCGCGGGCATCCCCCTCTGCAGCCTCAATGAGGCGCCGACCTCTACTCTCCGCTTGCCCGAGAATTGACTTAGCTTTTCCTTCAGCACTCTCAATTGCGGCCTGAGCCACGCGTTTGCTTTCGGTCAATACTCGCTCGGCTGCGAGATTTGCCTTCGACTCTCTTTGTTGCGCTGTGCGAATAAGAGACATCGCAGTTTCTGTTGCAAGAATCTCAAACTCTTCTTTCGATAGTGAAGTGATGTCACGCCGAGAGCGAAGGTCAGCTAGCTGAGTTTCCAATTCTCTGATTCGAGCTAGTGCGCCGCTACTTGATGTTTCTGGTTTCTCATCACTTTCGACATCTGCTCTGAAACCCATCCAGCGCCTAATTCCATCGCGATCTCGACCGGCCATCTTCTGACCTCCTCCTCGACATCGTTCTATGAAGAAATGAGAACGATGAGAAAACTAATGATTGCTTAACCCTACCGAGAGAGATAAAGAGAGGACAAACGCCCGTTCAGCCAAAATGGACTCACTTGGCAGTGCGGGAGGTGGGACTTGAACCCACACGTCCGAAGACACAGGTTCCTAAGACCTGCGTGTCTGCCATTTCACCACTCCCGCGATTAAGCAAAACACCACTTCGAGAGGTGATTTGCGAGCGCAAGGTTAAATGAACACCAGGCTAAATGCCTAAACGCTACCCTTGCGCTGGTGAGCGTTGAGATTTCATTGGCAAAAGCCGTCTCCGCCGCCCTAGAGCGAGCGGTGGCCTCGGGAGCCCTGCCTGATGGTCAATCAGCCACTTTCACCGCGGAGAAAATCCCACTGGAGCGGCCGAAGAATCGCGATCATGGGGATTTCGCGACATCAATCGCTCTCGTACTTGCTAAGGCGATGGGCAAGAATCCCAGAGAAGTCGCCTCAATAATTTCTCGCGAACTCGAAGGGGAAAAATCCCTTTCGAAAATTGAGATCGCAGGTCCTGGATTTATAAATCTCACTCTAAATAGTGCAAGTCAGGGCGAGATCATTGAATCGATTCTTTCGAAGCAGCATTCTTTTGGACGTGTAAATGATCTTGTCGGAACGAAGATCAACTTGGAGTTCATCTCCGCAAATCCCACGGGGCCGATACATCTTGGGCATACAAGGTGGGCGGCAGTTGGTGATGCACTTGGGAGGATCTTGATTGCTGCGGGTGCCGAAGTAACTCGAGAGTTCTACATCAATGATCGTGGTGTACAGATGGATCTCTTTGGTGCTTCGCTTCGTGCGAGTGCACTTGGAATCGCAAGACCAGAAGATGGATATCAAGGCGCCTATATCGATGAGATTGCTCGGGACATCATGGGCGTGCATCCGGAGTATGCGACTTTGCCTGAGCGGGAATCGATTGTTGCATTTCGCGAAGCAGGTTATGCCCACCAACTGGCGGAACAGAAAGAGGTCGTGAAGCGCTTTGGTACGCAGATTGATATCTGGTTCTCTGAACGAGAACTCCATCAAGGCGACTCAGTTCTAGACGCCACAATAGAGAGGTACAGAAAGCAAGGTCATGTCTTTGAATCTGAAGGTGCACTCTGGCTTCGCACTTCGACCTATGGCGACGATAAGGATCGAGTACTGAAGAAGTCCAGTGGCGAGTACACCTACTTTGCCAGCGATACTGCCTACTACCTTAATAAGCGCTCTCGCGGATTTGATCTTGCCATTTACATGCTGGGTGCAGATCACCATGGATATATAGGGCGTTTGAAGGCGACCGCAGCCTGCGCTGGAGATGATCCAAAGAGCAACATCGAGATATTAATTGGCCAGATGGTGAAGATCATCGAAGGTGGGGAGGAGATCAAGCTCTCGAAGCGCGCGGGAACCATCGTGACTCTTGAGGATCTAGTGGAAAAAGTCGGAGTCGATGCGGCGCGTTACACCTTGATTCGATTCCCAGTAGAGACGCCGATGGTTGTCGATGTCGATCTTTTGAAGAAACACACCAATGAGAATCCGGTCTACTACGTCCAATATGCCCATGCGCGTATTTCAGCGCTACTTCGCAATGCCGCTGAACTTGGAGTGAAGTCTGGCGTGGTGAGTCTTGATCCGACTTTGCTTTCACACGAGCGCGAGCGAGAATTGATAGGTGCGCTCGCCCAATTTCCTACAGTGGTCTCAAGCGCTGCCGAAACCAGGTCACCCCATCGAATCGCGCGCTATATCGAGGAACTTGCTGGGACTTATCACGGTTTCTACTCCGATTGCAGGGTTCTCCCGATGAGCGGTGAAGCGCCATCACCTCTGCACTCGGCTCGAGTGACGCTATGTGATGCCACTCGACAAGTCATCGCAAACGCCCTTCTACTACTTGGTGTCACAGCGCCGGAGCGGATGTAATGATGAACCAGAAGAGTCCGATTGACCAAAAAATTCTTTCAAGGAACTCATCTTTTGCTGGAGGTGAATTCACTGTTGCGGGTGTGAAGGCAAGTGACCTCGTCAAGGAATTCGGCACGCCGGCATTCGTTATTGATGAGGCGGATTTTGATGCTCGGGCTAAGGCTTTTCGCCTCGCTCTCGAGAATAGTTTCGGGCAGAGAGCTGGAACTTGTTACTACGCCGCGAAAGCCTTCATCTCGATTGAAATCGCTAAATGGGTAGAGCGAGCCGGACTCTCACTCGATGTCTGTACTGGTGGCGAGCTAGAAGTTGCTCTTGCGGCAAAATTTCCACCTCACCGGATTGAGTTTCACGGAAATAACAAGTCGGTAGCCGAGATCACCCGTGCGATTGAAGTGGGCGTTGAGAAGATTGTTGCCGATAGTGAGATTGAACTCGAGCGAATCAACGCGATTGCCTCGGCCAAGGCAGTCACACAAAAAGTATTGATTCGCGTGACCCCTGGAGTTGAGGCTCATACCCATCAATTCATCGCAACTGCCCACGAAGATGTGAAGTTTGGATTCTCGATTGCCTCAGGGGCAGCGCTTCGTGCCGTGAAGATTGGCGTTGAAGCATCAAACTTAGAAGTGGTCGGTCTTCACTTTCATATTGGATCGCAAATCATGGGTATCGAGGGATTTGATCTCGCGATTGAACGCACGACAGCTTTCCTCAAGAGAGTGAAAGATGAACTGGGGCAAGAATTGAATGAGATGGTCATCGGCGGTGGTTTTGCGATTGCATATGTTGAGGGAGATTCCTCGAGCGATGCAGAGCAAGTCTTGTCGCATCTTTTTGATGCAGTGAAACGCTCTGCTGAGAAGTCGGCTATCTCGATGCCACGAGTCTCGATTGAACCAGGGCGGGCGATTATTGGTCCAACAACTTCAACCCTTTACCAAGTAGGCACAGTTAAGAGAGTTGAGCTTGATGATGGATCACGAAACTACGTGGCAGTCGATGGCGGAATGAGTGACAACATCAGGACCTCCCTCTATG
The DNA here is from genome assembly GCA_005787575.1 of Actinomycetota bacterium. GTDB lineage: Bacteria > Actinomycetota > Actinomycetes > Nanopelagicales > Nanopelagicaceae > SYAN01. The sequence continues at coordinate 6,219 of SYAN01000061.1, forward strand.
ACGCCGAGTATTCAGCGGCACTTGCCAATCGAATCTCCTCGGCCCCATCGATATCTTCTCGAGTCGTCGGTAAACACTGTGAAAGCGGTGACATCATCGTTCGTGACTGCAATCTACCGAGTGATGTGACTCCTGGAGATTTGCTGGTCACTCCTGCAACTGGCGCTTACGGTCGAAGCATGGCAAGCAACTACAATCACCTTCCTAGACCACCGGTGATCGCAGTGAGAGATGGCAAAGCTAGAGTGATTTTGCGCCGTGAAACTCATGCAGATCTCCTCTCCCTCGAAGTGTCGCAAGAAGGGCAAAGATGATGAGCGCTAACTCGGTCATCAAAGTTGGCTTGCTTGGCGCTGGAACCGTGGGCTCTGAAGTTGCTCGATTGATCGAATCTGATCAAAGCGATCTTGCTGCGCGCTCGGGCGCTGCGATTGAAGTAGTGACGATTGGTGTTCGAGACAAAGGGAAAGATCGCCCCGGAGTCTCAAGGGATTTGTTGACTGAAGACCTTGATTCAGTCGTCACTCATCCTGATGTAGAGATTGTCATTGAAGTGATGGGTGGAATCGAGCCAGCGAGATCTTTGATTGTCAAAGCTTTGAATGGAAAGAAGTCTGTAGTTACTGCGAATAAGGCTCTCCTTGCAAAACATGGGGCTGAAATATTTGCCGCGGCGAAAGCTAATGGAGTCGATCTCTATTACGAAGCTGCTGTAGCTGGGGCGATTCCAATTGTCCGCCCGCTTCGAGAATCAATTGTCGGAGATCGCGTGAAGCGAGTGATGGGAATCGTCAACGGCACGACGAACTACATCCTCACGAAGATGGATGAAGAGAACGCTTCCTATGATTCGGTTTTGAAAGAAGCGCAACGGCTCGGGTATGCCGAATCTGACCCCACCGCCGATGTCGAGGGCCATGATGCTGCGGCAAAGATCGCGATCCTTGCCTCCCTCGCTTTCCATACTTCAGTCGGAATAGATGATGTCTTCGCCTCTGGGATTTCGCATCTGACTTCGCGAGATATCGAGATTGCGCGCGCTATAGATCATGTCATCAAACTTCTCGCTATCGCTGAAGTAACGAATAAGGGCGCCGTCTCGGTTCGAGTTCATCCAACTCTGATTCCACGAAGTCATCCGCTCGCTGCAGTGAGGAATGCTTTCAATGCAGTTTTCGTCGAAGCAAAATCTGCGGGTGAGTTGATGTTTTACGGAAGAGGGGCAGGAGGAGCGCCTACTGCCAGCGCAGTTCTCGGAGATCTCGTTGCGATTTCACGGCATATCTCCTTTGGTGGCCTTGGTGGGCGAGAGAGCGATTACGCCGATCTACCCATCGCTTCCATAGAGGAGGTCGCCACTCGCTATCTCATTCGCCTTGATGTGGCCGATCGCCCTGGTGTGCTCGCTACAGTCGCCCAGACTTTCGCAAAGCATGCTGTCTCGATACAGACAGTTAGACAAAGTGGGCGAGGTGAAGATGCAGAGCTTGTGATCATGACTCACTCAGCACTCGATAAGGATCTTGCTTCGACAGTCTCTGAACTTCAAAGCTTGGATATGGTCAAGAGGGTTGAAAGCGTGCTCCGTGTCGAAGGTGTAGATCCCTCAGATTCATCTTCAAATTCGGCAAGGAAATAGGTGATGAGCTCATTCTCGAGTTTCCTATCAAGGATTATCGGAAATAGCGGAGCGCATCAGTGGCGTGGTGTGATCGAGGAGTATCGCGATCGCCTTCCGGTTTCTAAGAAGACACCAGTAGTCACACTCTGTGAGGGTGGCACACCTCTTATATACGCATGTGAGCTCTCATCTCGACTTCGTGGTGATGTCTGGCTTAAGTTCGAGGGAGCCAATCCAACTGGTTCGTTCAAAGATCGTGGCATGACGATGGCAATCTCGAAGGCTGCAGAAGTTGGATCAAAAGCTGTTATCTGCGCATCCACTGGCAATACGAGTGCCTCGGCAGCAGCATATGCATCAAAGGCGGGCATGCTCCCGGTAGTTTTGATACCGCAAGGAAAGATCGCGATGGGAAAGCTCGCTCAAGCTATCGCCCATGGTGCGAAGATCTTGCAAGTAGAGGGAAACTTCGATGATTGCTTGACTCTTGCTAAAGATCTAGCAGATAACTATCCCGTCGCTCTAGTCAACTCTGTCAATCCTGACCGAATCGAAGGTCAAAAGACTGCGTCTTTCGAAGTTATCGATGCCTTGGGATTTGCACCAGATATTCATGCTCTACCCGTCGGAAATGCGGGAAATATCACGGCATATTGGCGCGGCTACAACGAGTACAAGAAAGACGGAAAATCAAAGAACCTTCCGGCGATGTGGGGATTTCAGGCTTCAGGTGCGGCGCCGATTGTGCGTGGTGAAGTCGTGAAGAATCCCGAAACTATTGCAACTGCAATTCGAATTGGAAACCCTGCATCATGGAAGCAAGCCGAGGATGCTCGTGATCACTCAGGTGGAATCATCGATGAAGTTACTGACGAAGAGATTCTTTCTGCTTATCGTCTAGTCGCTTCGAAAGAAGGGGTCTTCTGCGAACCCTCTAGCGCTGCGGGAATCGCTGGGTTGATTAAGTATCAGGCGCACGGGAAACTTCCAGCTGGTAAGAAGATTGTCATAACCGTGACCGGCAATGGACTCAAGGATGTTCAGTGGGTTCTCAATGATGTCGTCGACCCCCTCGTGATTCCGGTCGATGCAAAAGTCGCTGCAGATGCCCTGGGGCTAGCGTGAGTAGTAATGTGACTGAGAGAATGACTTCATGATGGCGCGAGCAAAACATAGGCAACGAATCACATTCAAAGCCACGCCACAACAGGTGAAAGTCAGCGGAAGTATCGCAAATCTTGGCCCTGGGTTTGACAGCCTTGCTCTAGCGGTTGAACTTCGGGATATCTACGTTGCTCAGATCCTTGATGAAGAAGCGTTCGATATTGATGTGACAGGTGAAGGCGCAGAAGAAGTCGCGAGAGATAAGAAGAATCTCGTGATTAAGGCGATGTTTCATGGCTTTGATTTCCTCGGTGGCAAGCCTGATGGAATCGCACTTAGGCAACTTAATGAGATTCCCCATGGACGGGGCCTTGGATCTTCAGCTGCCGCTATCGTTGGTGGACTTGCACTCGCTCGCTCGTTGGTCCTCAATGGCAATCAGATGATGAGTGATGACGACTTAATCGCTCTTGCCACGGATATGGAAGGACATCCTGACAATGTCGCTGCCGCAACTCTCGGTGGCGCCACGATCGCATGGGTTGAAGATCGCATGGGGGTTGCAACTGGATGCGCGGTGCGAAGTGAGGTGGATTCTCGAATTCGAATTCTTGCTTTGATTCCGGAGGGTTCGCTCTCAACTACCAAATCCAGGAAGATCCTTCCTGAGGCGATCCCGCACGCTGATGCGACATTCAATCTCTCGAGAACCGCGCTTCTAGTCCATGCCTTGCAATCGCGCCCCGATCTGTTGCTTCCTGCAACAGAGGATCGACTTCATCAAGGTTATCGACGCGAAGTGATGGCCAAGACTGTTGATCTTGTAACGAAACTTCGAAGCGCAGGTGTCGCAGCTGTCGTATCGGGAGCAGGTCCATCTCTTGTTATCTTTGATACCGGCGATCAAACTGAACGTGAAGAGATCATCCGAGCAGCAGGGCCCAACTTCATTGCCAGGGAACTCGAAGTCGCTCGAAATGGGGTAGAAAGTTCGGCAATCTAGGCTCAATTTCGACGTTAGCGAGCCGAGCTTTTTTTGGTTTTGACCAAAGTTCTCGCCGTGCTAGCCTTCGGTCATCTGGTCTGGAAGTTAGTCACAAAGAGGCCGGTTCTTAAAAAGACCACTCAATCGAATGTCTAGCCAGATGTTCTGACCAAAAACCCCATGGTGTCACTAATCAGGGGTAATCCACGTAATACGTAGTCCATCTATGACTACAGAAGAGACATGAGTTAATGAGCGATACCGCTACTAAAGCCCGCAAAGATGTCACTGACCTTTCTTCTATGGCAGTGGCCGACTTACGAAAGACAGCCGTAGCACTCGGCATCGACGGTGCGGCAGATATGAAGAAGGCAGATCTCGTCAAAGCGATAGGTGACCTTCAAGCAGCAAACCGAGAGGCATCTCGCCTCGAGCGAGAAGCAAAGCGCGCTGAGCGAATGGCGCGACGACAAGAGAAGTCATCCCGCAGAAACAATGACGAACGCGGTGAGCAAGACGATCACGATGAAAGTGATGGGGAAGAAATGAATGAGAATTCAGATGATGCGCTAGATAACGGACGGGGAGCTGAGGCTCGCGAGAATGATCGCGAAGACCGACCTCGACGCGATGGGTATTCAGAGCGCGGTGACCGCGGAGATAGAGGCGATCGTGGTGATAGAGGCGATCGTGGTGATAGAGGCGGACGATTCGATCGTCGAGATCGATTCCGAAGAGATCGCGGACGCGAGCGGGATATCGAGATTCGTGAGGACGATGTACTCGTCCCCGTGAGCGGACTCCTCGACATTCTCGAGAATTACGCCTTCCTACGCACTAGCGGCTACCTACCTGGCCCACAAGATGTCTATGTCTCACTTCAACAAGTCCGTCGCTACGGACTGCGAAAAGGTGATGTCATTCAAGGCTCCGTGCGCGAACCGCGTGAAGGTGAGCGACGCGAGAAATTCAATGCTCTAGTCAAAATCGAGACAGTAAATGGAATGGAACCTGAGGCGGTTCGTGACCGAGTTGAGTTTGCCAAGCTCGTCCCGCTCTATCCGCAGGATCGTCTTCGTCTTGAGACGCAACCGAACATTCTCACCACCCGCGTTATTGATCTCGTCGCACCTATCGGTAAGGGTCAACGTGGCTTGATCGTTTCGCCACCAAAGGCAGGTAAGACCATGGTCTTGCAGGCTATTGCGAATGCGATCACTGAGAACAATCCAGAATGTCACTTGATGGTCGTTCTTGTAGATGAGCGTCCTGAAGAAGTCACGGATATGCAACGTTCGGTAAAGGGAGAGGTCATTGCCTCCACTTTCGATCGTCCTGCAGATGACCACACGACTGTTGCCGAACTTGCAATCGAGCGAGCAAAGCGCCTCGTTGAGCTTGGACATGACGTCGTAGTTCTTCTCGATTCCATCACTCGACTAGGTCGTGCATACAACATCGCAGCCCCCGCATCAGGTCGAATCCTCTCCGGTGGTGTTGATTCAGCAGCGCTCTACCCGCCAAAGAAATTCTTTGGTGCTGCCAGAAATATCGAAGATGGTGGATCACTAACAATCCTTGCGACCGCGCTTGTTGAGACTGGTTCGAAGATGGACGAAGTTATCTTCGAAAAGTTCAAAGGCACGGGAAATATGGAACTCAAACTTGATCGCAAATTCGCAGATAAGCGAATCTTCCCAGCGGTTGATGTCGATGCTTCTGGTACTCGTAAGGAAGAGATTCTTATGGGACAAGAGGAACTCAATATCGTCTGGAAGCTTCGTCGAGTGCTTCACGCTCTCGATTCCCAGCAAGCACTAGAACTGCTTCTTGAGAAGATGAAGGGCACGAAGTCGAACGTGGAGTTCTTGATGCAGGTACAGAAGACCACCGTTGGCCCATCTGCAGAGGATCAGGTCAAGTAAGAGATAGAAGAATCGAGGCGAGCTGAGCCCAGGTTCAGTCCGATTTCACTCTCCTCTTCTCTGTCGGTAACCTTTACCCACTCATTCACGATATTCGGGCCCAGGCTCAGGATTCGAGAATGAACCCAGAACGAACATTGCTGGTTCACTGAATTCCTTCAATCTGAAGGAATGAAGACCCAGCGAGAGAGAAGTCAAGAAAATGAAACCAGAGATCCATCCTTCATACGTGGAGACCACGGTGACTTGTGGTTGTGGCGAGACATTCACAACTCGCTCGACTGTTGAGAGCGGTTCGCTCTTCGTCGAAGTCTGCTCGGTCTGCCACCCCTTCTATACAGGTAAGCAACGCATCCTTGATACTGGTGGTCGCGTAGCCCGATTTGAAGAGCGCTTGAAGAAGAGCGCAGCAAAGGGCGCGAAGAAGACCGCTAAGTAACGCGCTTCACGTAAGAATCCCTAGGGAATCCCATGAGTGAGCGTTTTGCTTCTATGCCAGAGATCCTCGCCGAGTACGAGGAGCTCGAACGGAAGATGGCCGATCCCGCCATTCACTCCGATCAAGGCAAAGCCCGTCAGTTTGGAAAGCGTTACGCCCAACTCGGTCCCGTCATTGCTGGATATAAAGCATGGCGATCTGCTGATGAGGATCTGACAACAGCCAAAGAGCTTGCTGCCACCGATCCTGACTTTGCGGCTGAACTACCATCCCTTGAAATCAAGGCTTCAGAAGCTGCAGAACGCCTCGAAGAACTTCTCTTACCTCGCGACCCGAATGATGATCGTGATGTCATTCTTGAGATCAAAGCAGGTGCAGGCGGTGAGGAGTCTGCACTCTTTGCTGGAGATTTACTTCGTATGTACTTGCGGTATGCAGAGCGCCAAGGTTGGAAGACTGAAGTCATCGATGCAACCGAGAGCGACCTTGGTGGATATAAAGACATTTCTGTCGCGGTGAAATCGCGAGGCGTCCCTGAGGCAGGACAAGGTCCCTTCGCAAAATTGAAATTCGAAGGTGGAGTCCATCGAGTCCAGCGCGTCCCAGAGACTGAAAGTCAAGGCAGGATCCACACCTCTGCAGCGGGAGTTCTCGTCCTTCCTGAAGCCGAAGAAATCGAAGTTGAGATCAATATGAATGAATTACGAATCGATGTCTATCGCTCATCCGGTCCGGGTGGTCAGAGCGTGAATACCACCGATTCTGCCGTTCGAATCACTCATATCCCGACCGGAATCGTCGTCTCTTGCCAGAACGAGAAGAGCCAGCTACAAAACAAAGAATCAGCCCTACGCATCCTTCGCGCCAGACTTCTCGCTGCTGCGCAAGAGGCAGCCGATGCTGAAGCCGCCGCAACGCGCAAGTCACAGGTGAGGACAGTGGATCGAAGCGAGCGAATAAGAACCTATAACTTCCCGGAGAATCGAATCAGTGACCATCGAGTCAATTACAAAGCGAACAATCTCGACGCTGTGATCAATGGTGAGTTAGATGGTGTCATTGACTCACTACTGGCTGCGGATAAAGCCGAGAAACTCGCTGCTGCGAGTGCCTGATTTTGTGAGCAACTAGTTCTGTGAGTGAAGGAACGCTCTCGCTCCGAGAAATTCTCACTAGCGCCAAGGAAAAGCTTCGCCAACACCAAATCAACGAAGTTGATGCCGAACTTCTTCTCGCACATCTCCTGGGAATAACTCGAATGCAATTGCACTCAACTGTGCCTATGGTTAATGGTGAAGCGGTTAATGAGTTGGTTGTAGATCTTGATGCCCTTATCGCGCGAAGGATCTCAGGTACTCCAACTCAATACCTCATCGGGGAAGCGCCATTTCGCCATCTCATTCTTGATGTGGGACCTGGTGTATTGATACCGCGTCCTGAGACTGAAGGTCTGGTCTCACTTGCCTTGGATCGAATCAGAGCAAGGATGAAAGATACAAAAGAGAGATTGAGCGTTGTGGATTTGGGATCTGGATCAGGTTGTATCGCAATCGCATTAGCAACAGAGTCGAGAGATTTTGGCGCGCTTCTTTCGGTCATTGCTGTGGAACCTTCAGAGCAGGCTCACCCTTACCTCGAGAGAAATATCGCAAAGTACGAAGTCGATGTTCGAGTTGTGAAGGAGCGGGCAGAAGTCGCCCTCAATGGCGTGAAGTCCGATGTAGTCGTTGCAAACCCGCCATATATCCGCGATAACTTTGCGATAAGTGGAGAGCTCCCAAGAGAGTTGAGTGAAGAGCCTGCGATGGCGTTATTTGGTGGAGCGAGCGGTACCCAACTTCCAAAGCTCTTCATTGATGCGGCGGCGAGGATTCTCAAGAGCGGCGGTGAGCTACTCATGGAGCACGAGGAAAGCCAACGCGATGAGTTGATCGAGTATCTCTCGCAGGAATTCGTTCAAGTTGGGAGTGGGGATGACCTCAATGGAAAGCATCGTTATATTTTCGCTACTCGTATCTGATTTGGGGCGTGAGGCGTGGCAGAGAAGTTAGCAATCAAGCAAGGCCCTCGTGCAAAGATCGCACCCGTCGTAGCGCGAGCCTTCGAAGTCATTCGCGATGGGAAAGTGATTGTTGCACCGATCGAACACGCTTACGTCTTCTTGGCTGATGCCTTCAATCACGGCGCAGTAGCAAAGATCCACCAACTTCGCGGTGACGCGCTCGGCGTCGCGACTCAAGTTGCAATAAGAGATTTCCAGATGGCTAAAGGATTGACCCACGGTTTCAACGACGGTGCAAAGAAACTAGTCGAAGATTTCTGGCCGGGCCTATTGACGGTTTATGCGCCAGTGCAACGAGGGCTCACTTGGAACCTCGGTGATAGCAAAGAGCTCACTAAAGTTGCTCTTCGCGTTCCCAGCAATCGCTTTATGAAGGAGCTACTGGCTCTTTCAGGACCGCTCGCGGTCGCATCGGCTGCGCGGGTTCGAGTCGCTCCACCGCGTACGACGACATTCTTCCCTGCGCTGGAGGATGATCTCGCGATCATCGTTGATGCCGGTCCGCTTAAGGAACACCCCTCGGGTCTTGCCTCTAGCATCGTCGAAATAGAGGGCGAGGGGGTGAGCCTGGTTCGAGCGGGCGCAATCCCGACCGATGAGTTATCGAAATCGCTACCAACGCTCATTCTTAAGAGCGAAGCGAGCGCTTAGGCTTCCAACTATGTCATCTTCAAAGCACCCATTCTTCGGCGCCGACCCTGATGCACTTTTGGCAGAGGATCCCGAGATCGCAGAAGTACTCTTCAAAGAACTTGATCGACAACGAAACAGTCTTCAACTCATTGCAAGTGAGAACTTCACTTCCAGCGCAGTACTAGCCGCACTTGGGTCCACGCTTTCAAACAAGTATGCCGAGGGCTATCCAGGAAAGCGCTACTACGGCGGTTGTGAAGAGGTTGATGTAGCCGAAGAGATTGCAATAGCCCGTGCCAAGGAACTCTTTGGCGCAGAACATGCCAACTTACAACCGCACTCGGGCGCCAGTGCCAATATTGCGGTCTATCAGGCTTTTACAAAACCAGGCGACACAGTTCTTGCTATGTCTCTGGCCGAAGGTGGACATCTCACACACGGATCGAAGGTGAACTTCTCGGGTAAGTGGTTCAACGTCGTCTCTTACGGCGTCCGTAAAGAAGATGAGCGGATTGATTACGATGAACTTGAGCGACTGGCACATCAACATAAGCCGAAGATGATCTGTTCTGGCGCGACCGCATATCCAAGCTTGATTGATTTCAAACGAATACGTGAGATTTGTGATGCAGTCGGTGCAATCATGTGGGTCGATGCCGCGCACTTCATCGGATTAGTCGCGGGTAAAGCGATTCCATCTCCCGTTCCTTTCGCAGATGCAGTCTCTTTCACCACCCATAAGGTTCTTCGCGGTCCACGCGGCGGGATGATCCTTTGCAAAGAGCAACATGCACAAGCAATCGACAAGTCAATCTTTCCTGGGATGCAAGGTGGACCGATCATGAGCGCCGTCGCAGCCAAGGCAGTCGCGCTCAAAGAGTGTGCGACAGCTGAATACCAAAAATACGCAAAAGAAGTGATCGTCAATGCTGTCGAGCTTGCTAAGGCTTTGGAGCGAGAGGGAATGCGAGCAGTCTCAGGAGGAACCCAGACGCACCTAGCTTTAATCGACATTCGTTCGACCGGAGTCAACGGCAAAGTGGCAGATGAGAGATGCGGTCGCTCTGGAATTACTTTGAATAAGAATGCGATTCCTTTCGATCCCGAGAAACCTTCTGTGACGAGTGGGATTCGAGTCGGAACTGCTGCAACCACGACTCAGGGAATGGGTGTTGCAGAGATGAACCAGATTGCATCTCTCATTGCCCGCGCGATCAGAGATGGTGAGGATCAGGCCAAAGCCGATGCGATCCGCAGCGAGGTGCACGCACTCACTGCAAAGTTTCCCATCTATCCAGCACCCTTGGCTTAAGTCAGAGTCTATATAGAGCCCATGAAGAGACTGTAAAGAGTGAAGAAGTAGTGCGCGAATATCTCCTCACGCTCTTGATCGCGGCAGCAATCACCTATCTGGTGATTCCTGTTGTGCGAAAGTGGGCGATAGGGGCCAAGGCAGTAGCGAAAGTTCGTGAGCGCGATATCCATAATGCGGAGACACCACGTTGGGGTGGGCTTGGAATGTGGTTTGGCTTGGCCGGAACTCTGCTGATCGTCAGTGAACTTAACCTTGTGGGAAAGTCCTTTACCCGTGAACTTACCGGTGTATTCCTTGCCGCAACATTTATCGTCATCCTCGGGATGCTTGATGATCGATTTGAATTAGATGCCATTACAAAACTTGCCGGGCAATCGCTCGCAGCGGGCATACTCCTTATCTTCGGTATACAAATTCTCTGGATCCCCATCAACGGAATAGTCATACTCCCGAGCAATATCGGCCAATTCCTCACCGTTTTGGTTGTGGTGGTCACAATAAACGCCGTGAACTTTGTCGATGGATTAGATGGGCTAGCCGCAGGGATAGTTGCGATTTCGGCGGCCTCGCTCTTTGGCTTTGCTTATCTCTTGGCAGTTGAGAATGGATTTCCTCGAGCAGGCGCACCTTCACTTGTCAGCGCCATCATGATCGGAATCTGCTTCGGCTTTCTTCCGCACAATCTCTATCCCGCAAGAATTTTCATGGGCGATTCAGGCTCAATGCTCCTTGGTCTGATGTTGGCAGCCTCCTCAGTCACATTGTCGAGTCAAGTAGATGTCAATGCTGCCTTCTCGGAGAGTCTGATACCAGCACTACTCCCGATACTCCTTCCATTTATGGTCCTTGCGATTCCATTCCTTGACTTCGCACTTGCTGTGATTCGCCGAGTGCGCGCGGGACGTTCGCCATTTGCCCCAGATAAGAAACACATTCACCACAAGTTGATGGAACTTGGTAACTCGCAACAACGAACCACCCTGGTTCTCTATCTTTGGACCGCAATGCTTGCAATCCCAGCGATGGCTTCAGCATTCTTACCAATCTGGCAAGCAGTTCTGATTGGTCTGGCACTCTTCCTACTATCTATCTTCATCAATAAGTCGAAGTTCGATCTAACTACAAAACGAGTTAAGGTGGATTTTGATGACAGAAGAAGGTAGCTGGCGCTCATCACTCTGGCGCGGTGCACTCGTGCCATCACTCATCACCATGGTGATTTCGATTCCGGTTGGTTTCCTGGTGCGCGAAAGTGCAGGACTTGCAGCCTCACTACTTGCATCTGTCACGGTGATTATCTTCTTCTCGGTACATCTCATCGTGGCAAGAATCTCTCGCTCTCTAGATCCGGCAAGCACGATGCTCGTTGCCATGCTCTCCTATTTCTTGAAGGTAGCCCTTATGGCAATCTTCTTGATTCTGGTGACACGTCTGACCGCGCCTGAGTCCATTGATCGTCCAACCTTCGCCGTCATATCCCTTGCGCTCACCTTTTCGTGGCTAGCAGGGGAGATCCGAGCATTTCTCCGCCTTCGCCCAGGGCTAGACTCTCGCCAATGAGCCAGAACCCCGACAACCATGCAGAAGGTCAAAGTGGAGACCGACCTGAGAGTGGTCCTGACTTAAGTCGCAATCCCGGACGTCGTGAAGAGGGTGCGCTCTGGTCCATTTTTGGCTACCTCCTCTCCGGCCTTCTCGTCTGGGGCGGCATCGGATACTTCGTCGATCGGTGGCTTGGGTATGACCGAGTTTTCACACTTGTTGGCCTGCTCTTGGGTATGGGGTCGGCCCTGTATCTGGTCTGGCTTCGATTCGGTCGACACTCAGGATAGAAATCACATCAGCGAGACCCTATAAGTCCGGTCTGGCTCACTTTTCAATTTTCAACTAAGTGCCCTTCTCATTTAGGGTTACCCCGCATCCCCACGCTCCAGAAGCATCGAGCACCTGCGATGGCCAAGGGCTTAAACACTCACGTAGCTGGAAACCTTTGGGAGAACTGTGCGACTGATTCACGCCGCCACAGGCGAAGGATTTAATCCGCCGTCGGCGAACGACTTCGAACTCCCACCATTTATTGAAGGCATAGAGTGGGCAACGAAGCCAATAGGGCTCGCCTTTCTCTCGGTAATCCTTATTTCCGTCTTCTTCATAGCCGCTTCGCGCAAAGCTGCTGTCGTGCCATCAAAGCTTCAGTTCGCTGGTGAAGGCGTCTATAACTTTGTCCGTGAAGGATTGGGTCGAGAGATCATCGGACATGACTTCCTAAAGTTCGTTCCTTATCTCTTCACGCTCTTCACTTTCATCTTGGTCAATAACTTCTTTGGCATCATCCCATTCCTTCAGTTCCCGACGATGTCGCGCGTCTCATTCCCTTATGTTCTTGCCGCAATAACTTTCTTCATTTTCCATTACGTCGGAATCAAGAAGCAGGGAATCGTCAAATATCTGCGCGAGATTATGTTCATGCCAGGTGTTCCGAAACCTGTCTATATCTTGCTCACTCCGATTGAAATTGCTACCTACTTCCTGGTCAGACCGCTGACGCTTTCGCTCCGTCTCTTTGCCAATATGTTCGCCGGCCACCTCTTACTTTTGGTCTTCTTCCTTGGTGGCGAGCACCTGCTTGATGGCGTCCTCGGCCTGAAACTCGTGAGCCCGTTCGCATTTGTGATCGGTATTGGGCTCACATTCTTTGAATTCATGGTGCAGGTACTACAGGCCTACATCTTCACACTTCTGACAGCGCTCTACATCGCAGGGGCGCTTGCGGATGAGCACTAAAGATAACCATGAGAGGCAACAACGAATAGCAATATTCGAAGCGATAGAAGATTCCGGGTCGCGCTCGGCGATACGGAGAGGTAAGGAAAGGTAAGAATCATGGAAGGTATGGAAGGTACGCTCAACCTGGTCGGTTATGGCCTATCGGCAATCGGACCAGCAATCGCAACCGGAATGATCTTCGCCGCATATATCAACGGCGTCGCACGTCAGCCTGAGGCGCGTTCGGTACTACAGCCGATTGCATTCCTCGGCTTCGCACTCGCTGAAGCGCTCGCGCTCTTCGGTCTCGTCTTGGCATTCGTCCTCTAGCGGTTCAGCTTTAGAAGCGAAAGTCGTAAAAGAAAGTGGGAAAGATGTCATCTTTAGCAGCAGGTGGTGAGGTCAATCCACTCATCCCGCATACAGCTGAGATCATCGCGGGTTTGATTGCGTTCTCGTTACTTTATTTCGTCTTGCGCAAGAGAGTGACGCCAATGTTTGAAAAGGCATTCGCGGCACGGACCGAAGCGATCCAAGGTGGAATCGAAAAGGCTGAGAAGGCACAACGCGAAGCAGAAGCTGCGTTGCAGATGTATACCAAGCAACTTGCAGATGCTCGTGGTGAAGCACAGACGATTCGTGAGGAAGCGCGCACCCAAGGTGCTGCGATCCTCGAGGAGATGCGTAGCAAGGCCCAAGAGGAAGCATCCCGAATCACTGCATCAGCCCAAGTCGCAATCGAAGCTGAACGGCAGCAAGCAATCACCTCACTTCGTAATGAAGTGGGAGCGCTTGCCACAGAGCTCGCATCAAAGATCGTGGGCGAAGCCCTCGATGACCAAGTTCGACAGAGCCGAATCGTCGACAGGTTCCTCGAAGACCTTGAGAAGAGCAAGAAGTAATCGAACTGAAATGAAAAAACGAATGAGAGAGGGAGAGTGATGACTATGAAGGATCTATCGGGCTCAAGCAAGAGCTCTTTCGCATCTATTCGCGTCTCACTCGATGCTGCTCTCAAGGGCAAGAGTGCGAGGGAGTGTGAAGTAGTCGCCTCAGACCTCTTCGCAGTCGTGAGTGCTCTCGATTCTTCTACTGGACTTCGAAGGGCGTTTACTGATCCTGCTCGCGATGGTGGCGCTAAGGCTCACTTGGTTCAAGATCTTTTCGGGAAGGTGATTTCACCGAGCACGCTTTCCCTTATCGAGTCAGCGGTTTCCCTTCGCTGGTCAACATCAAGTGATTTGGCAGATGCAATCGAGCGGCTAGCAGTCGAAGCGCTCGCAGCATCAGCAGAATCAGGAGGCGAGATTGACCGAGTCGAAGAGGAACTCTTCGCGATTTCCCGGCTCCTCGCTTCAGAAAGTGAGCTTAGATCCAATCTCAATGATGGCAAGTTCACGCAAGATGCCAAAGGTGCGCTACTTCGTTCGATCTTTGCATCCGTGATCTCTTCGAGCTCTGAGAAAGTGCTTGATGCGATCATTGCTGGACGACGCGGACGCTCGTTTGAGCGGACGATCGCGTTCTATGCCAACACAATCGTCGCTCGTAAAGAGCGCACAATCGCACGCGTCACAAGCGCCGTCCCACTCGGCGATAAACAACGCGCGCGACTCTCAGAAACGTTAGAGCGTCACTTTGGGCGCAAGATCAGAGTTGATGTCACCGTTGATCGCGCAGTCCTTGGCGGGATTTCGGTACGTATCGGCGATGAACTCATTGATGGAACTGTGATCAGTCGACTGGTCGATGCGAGCAGAGCGCTCGCAGGTCGCCAGTTGGCTGGCAAGAGATAAGTTAGATAGGCAAAGGGAGAGGAAGAACCATGGCGGATATCGCGATCAAACCGGAGGCGATTCGTGATGCCTTAGCGAATTTCGTTAAGTCATACGATCCAAGCGTCGCATCTCGGGATGAGGTCGGCACCGTTGTCGAAGCAGGAGATGGCATCGCCAGAGTCGAAGGATTGCCCTCGACGATGACGAACGAACTCTTGAAGTTCGAGAATGGCACGCTAGGACTTGCACTTAATCTCGATGTGCGAGAGATCGGTGTAGTTATCCTCGGTGAGTTCACTGGCATCGAAGAAGGAACGACAGTTCGCAGAACTGGGGAGATCCTCTCGGTCCCAGTCGGTGATGCATTCTTGGGACGCGTCGTTGATGCGCTCGGTCGTCCTATTGACGGTAAGGGTGAGATCAAAGCAGAGGCAAATCGTGCGCTTGAGTTACAGGCTCCCTCTGTAGTCCAACGCCAACCTGTGAAGGAACCACTCGCAACTGGTATCAAGGCGATCGATGCGATGACTGCGATTGGTCGAGGTCAGCGTCAGCTGATCATTGGTGATCGACAGACTGGTAAGACTGCGGTTGCTATTGACACCATCATCAACCAACGTGAGAACTGGAAATCTGGCGACCCAAAGAAGCGCGTCAAGTGCATCTATGTCGCAATCGGTCAGAAAGGTTCGACAATTGCTTCGGTGCGCGCCGCACTCGAAGAGGCTGGCGCGATGGAGTACACCACAATCGTTGCGGCACCGGCATCCGATCCTGCAGGCTTCAAGTACTTAGCGCCGTATACCGGTTCTGCGATTGGTCAGCACTGGATGTATAAGGGTGACCACGTACTCATAGTCTTTGACGATCTTTCAAAACAAGCTGAGGCTTATCGTTCTGTCTCACTCTTGCTTCGTCGTCCACAAGGTCGTGAGGCTTATCCAGTAGACGTCTTCTATTTACATTCACGTCTGCTTGAGCGATGCGCGAAACTCTCGGATGAAATGGGTGGGGGATCAATGACCGGACTTCCGATCATTGAGACAAAAGGAAATGACGTCTCCGCATTCATCCCAACAAACGTCATCTCGATCACCGACGGACAGTGCTTCCTTGAGACTGATCTCTTCAACGCGGGCGTGCGTCCTGCGATCAACGTCGGTATCTCCGTCTCACGTGTCGGTGGCTCTGCGCAGACGAAAGCGATGAAGAAGATTGCAGGTCGTCTCCGACTTGATCTGGCACAGTTCCGTGAGTTAGAGGCGTTCGCTGCCTTCGGATCGGATCTTGATGCCGCTTCAAAGGCACAGCTCGAACGAGGTTCACGCCTTGTCGAACTCCTGAAGCAGGGTCAGTACTCACCATTCTCACTCGAGCGTATGGTCGTCTCAATCTGGGCCGGAACCACTGGGCAACTAGATGAGATTCCAGTCGTTGATATCCGACGCTTCGAATCCGAGTTCTTGGACTTCATCGCCCGTGAACGTAAGGCGATCTTTGATGTTATCTCAGAGACGAAAGAACTCTCGGATGACACTGTCGCAAAGATGACTGAGGCAATCACTGCATTCAAGAAGCAGTTTGCTTCATCAGGTGCGGCAAAGGTCAATGAGGCCGAAGTCGCGGCTGAAGGCCCAGACGCTCAAGAGCAGATCACGAGGTATAAGAAGTAGATCATGGGCGCACAACTTCGTATCTATCGTCGGCGTATCCGCTCGGTCAAAGCGACCAAGAAGATCACGCGTGCCATGGAGTTGATCTCGGCATCGCGTATCGTCAAGGCGCAACAACGAGTGGCTGCATCGACGCCATATGCGAATGAGTTGACCCGCGCAGTCTCAGCGATCGCGACCTTCTCCAACACCAATCACCCCCTCACCTCGAGCTCTGAGAATCCAAAGCGCGCTGCAGTTTTGATCATCACTGCAGACCGCGGAATGGCTGGTGCTTACTCATCGGCAGCGATCAAAGAGGGCGATGGTCTGATCAATGGCTTGAAGGAGCGTGGCCTTGAGGTCAGTACCTATCTCGTTGGACGAAAAGCAGTCAACTACTACAAGTTCCGTAATCGTAAGATCACCGGATCATGGACTGGGTTCTCGGATAACCCAACATTCGCTGATGCGAAGAAGGTCTCCGATGAATTGATCACCGCGTTCTTGAAAGATGCTCAAGTTGATCTCACTGGCGTCGATGAACTACACATCGTTTATACCGAGTTCAAATCGATGATCACGCAGATTCCATTCTCCAAGCGGATGCTTCCACTTGAAGTCGTCGAGAGTGAAGGACCAGCGCCAACTGGCCTTCTTCCCATGTATGAATTCGAGCCGAATGCAGGAGAGGTGCTCAATGCACTTCTTCCTCGCTACATCGAGTCTCGTGTCTATAACGCGATGTTGCAGAGCGCTGCTTCCGAGCACGCCGCGCGCCGCCGCGCTATGAAGTCTGCGACAGATAACGCAGACGAATTAATCAAGTCACTGACCAGGTTGGCGAATGCAGCCCGCCAGGCAGAGATCACCCAAGAGATCAGTGAAATCGTAGGCGGCGCAGATGCGTTGTCTTCAGCTAGTGCAGGGAGCGAATAATGAGCACCAAAACCGCCACAGGCCGTGTCGCACGCGTCATCGGTCCGGTCGTCGATATCGAGTTTCCATCTGATGCGATGCCCGCGATCTTCAACGCGCTCACTGTCGAAGTGAAGATCGGCGATACAAGTAGAAAGCTCACCCTCGAGGTAGCGCAGCACATCGGTGAGAACCTGGTGCGTGCGATCTCAATGCAACCTACCGACGGAATGGTCCGCGGTGTTGAAGTGAGCGATACCGGCGCTCCCATCTCAGTACCAGTTGGCGATGTGACCAAAGGTCACGTCTTCAATGCACTTGGCGAATCCCTCGATGTTCCTACCGCCTCACTTGATGTCAAAGAACGCTGGCCGATCCATCGCACCGCTCCCGATTTCGACCAGTTGGAATCAAAGACAGAGATGTTCGAGACTGGAATCAAAGTCATCGACTTGCTCACCCCATATGTGAAGGGCGGAAAAATCGGACTCTTTGGTGGTGCTGGTGTCGGAAAGACAGTTCTTATCCAAGAGATGATCTATCGCGTCGCCGAGAACTTTGGTGGCGTCTCCGTCTTTGCTGGAGTTGGCGAACGTACTCGTGAAGGAAACGATCTTTTCCTCGAAATGACCGAGACTGGCGTTATCAATAAGACTGCGCTCGTCTTCGGACAGATGGATGAGCCACCAGGGACGCGTCTTCGAGTCGCACTCTCAGCTCTCACGATGGCTGAATACTTCCGCGATGTCCAAAAGCAAGATGTTCTGCTCTTCATCGACAACATCTTCCGCTTCACACAGGCAGGTTCTGAGGTCTCAACTCTCCTTGGCCGCATGCCATCTGCTGTTGGTTACCAACCAACTCTCGCCGATGAGATGGGTGTGCTCCAAGAGCGCATCACATCGACTCGTGGTCACTCGATCACTTCGATGCAGGCGATTTACGTGCCCGCCGATGACATCACAGATCCTGCGCCACATACAACCTTTACCCACCTTGATGCAACGACCGTTCTTTCGCGTCCGATCTCAGAGCTCGGAATCTATCCAGCTGTGGATCCACTCGATTCAACCTCACGCATCCTTGATCCTCGTTATATCGGTGAGAATCACTTTCGCGTCGCAAACCGCGTGAAGCAGATCCTTCAGCGTTACAAGGATCTACAAGACATCATCGCGATCCTTGGTATTGATGAACTCTCGGAAGAGGATCGAATCCTCGTTGGCCGAGCACGTCGTATCCAGCGCTTCCTCTCGCAGAACACATTCGTCGCGAAGGTCTTCACCGGAATCGATGGCTCCTTCGTGACACTTGCTGAGACGATTGCAGCATTTGATGCGCTTGCAAATGGCGACTATGACCATGTTCCTGAGCAGGCATTCTTCATGTGCGGTGGGCTCGATGATGTCGAGCGCAAAGCCGCGGAGTTGGCGAAGGCTTAACCCATGGCGCAACTGCGAGTCGAGTTAGTCTCACCTGAGAAGCGGGTGTGGAGTGGTGATGCGAGTATGGTTTCAGCTCGCACACTCGAAGGCGATATAGGTATATTGCCAAACCACGCACCGCTCTTTGGTGTGCTGGTCGATGGTCAGGTGCGAATCAAGGCGGTGGATGGAAATGAGACATCGTTCAATGTCCATGGCGGGTTTATCTCAGTCTCGAACAATCGAGTCTCAATCCTCGGTGAAAGCGCCGATTAAACGCTCGCCGTACGCCCCACTTGCCACGATTGTCGCAGTTGTCGCCTCACTCTTCATCTCTCTCGGAAATTTGGCTGGAGCGAGCGCGCATCAACCGGTAACTCTCACAGCTGCTTCGAGTGATCGCGAAAAAAGTCCGATCTTGCTTGATGGCACCGTTTCATTTGCGGTCTACGCCACGATGAAGAAATCTAAAGAAACTAGGTATCTACGTTTTAATCATAAGCCTGGAGATCGACTGGACCTTCAATACCTGATCCCTGATGAACCGGCGATGAAGAAGATCACGACTCGAAACCTCCCGAAGGTTCTCTTGATTGATCCGATGGGAAACGAAGAGGAAATCAAGCCGAAGGAGCGAACTTATTTCTACGAACCCTATGGTCGAAAGGGTTACTTCTACCTCTCACGAATTTCCACCTCCGCACTTGAGGGAATGTACACAGTTGCTATAACTTCAAAGCGAGCATCTAGCGTGGTGATCGCTGTCGGAGTGAAGGAGATCCCTGGAGATGTCTTGGAGTTTGGAGTTGGAAGTGAGCGATGCCCTCTAAAGATCTCTGGTGAAGTGGAGATCTCGCCAACAAGAGCTGGTCAACTTATTGGAATGAGTGAGACTGGGGCGAAACTCTGCGCTTCGACAAATGGTTGGGGCTATCGCGTTGGAAAAAGAGATGGTGAAGACTTCCCTGTGACAAAGGATTTCAGACCCGATCGCGTTACAGTTGCCATCGATTCAGGAATCATAAAAGAGATATTGATTGGCTAGAGAAGTAAAGTTTTAGTTCACTCCACGCGAGTGACATCAGCGCCGAGTGAGCGCAATTGCTCGGCGAAATTTGGATAGCCGCGGTCAATATGAAACCCACCCTCGACCATCGTGATTCCATCAGCCACTAGCGCGGCGATGATGAGGCCGGC
>SYAN01000015.1 GCA_005787575.1 Actinomycetota bacterium
AGCGCACTTCCCGCGAAGAAGGGCGAAATCAAGTGGTTGATTGCTTTTGGACTTGTTGGTGTCATCCTGGTTCAAGCGCTTTATTTTGTTGCTATCAGTCGCATCTATCTTGGTACAGCTCTCTTAATTGAATTCACAGCGCCCATTTGGATCCTGCTATTCCTAAGGTTCATCCTGAAAAAGCAGGTAGATAAATTGCTCTGGCTCGCACTTGCGCTCTCATTCTCAGGGCTCGTAGTAGTTGCCCAGGCCTGGAAAGGTTTAACACTTGATGGAATCGGTTTGATCGCCGCATTCTTTGATTCGATTGCCCTCGCTGCATATTTCCTCTTAGCAGAGAAAATCGGCAAAACAAGATCAAGCGCAGCAATGATGGTTTGGGGTTTCGCTGTCGGAACTTTGGTTATGGCCGTTTTCTTACCGCTTTGGGATTATCCGACTCAGTACTTGACGATGCAGATGCAACTACCTGGAATACTTTCACAATTCTCGCTACCTGGATGGGTGCTAGTTCTCTGGGTAATCGTTATGGGAACGCTTGTTCCCTATCTCTTTGTGATCGGAGGTCTCCGAATTCTCTCCGCATCAACAGCTAGCGTGATAGGAATCCTGGAACCTGTTCTTGCGAGTTTCTTTGCTTGGTGGCTTCTCAGCGAGGCTCTAAATAATGTGCAAGTGGCAGGGGCTATTGTTGTTGTCATTGGTATTTATCTCGCTAATCGGGCGAAAGAGCGGAGCGACCATGTTTGATGATGTCTTTGAAGCAAACCAAGTCTTTACCTCAAATTTCTCGTCCCCAGCTCTAACGGGACGGGCTGCAAAGGGTCTTGCGATCGTCACATGTATGGATTCCCGCATCGACCCACTCGGCGTGACCGGGATGAAGCCTGGTGATGCCAAGATTCTCCGGAACGCTGGCGCCCGCGTCACAGAGGATGTTCTTCGAACATTAATTCTTGCCACCCATTTGCTCAATGTCACTCGAGTCCTTGTCATGCCACATACCGATTGTCGTATGGCAAGCGCTAAAGAAGATGCGATCCATAAAGCAATTCTCGATTCCTCGGGAATCGATACACGAAGTGTCGAGATTAGAACGGTTGAAGATCAAGAAGCAACGCTTCGTCAAGATGTCCTGAGAGTGCAAACCAATCCATTTTTGGTCAAAGGGCTAGAAGTCGCTGGTGCTATATACGATGTAAAAAGTGGAAAGCTGAGTCGGATTCTCTAGTTATCTTTCGGGTACTGCTCCCGTGCACTGTAAGCGGGCGGGATATTGACGAATCGACTGTAGTGAAGCTGTGCTGAGACTGTGATTGTCTTCGTTGGACCGTTTCGGTGTTTAGCGACAATCAAATCAGCTTCGCCGGGGCGATTCTGTGAGTCATAGACATCGTCGCGATGAAGCAAGATCACAACGTCAGCATCCTGCTCGATTGAACCTGATTCACGAAGGTCAGAGAGCATCGGTCTCTTATCCGATCTCTGCTCTGGAGAACGGTTCAACTGTGAAATCGCAATTACCGGAATCTCTAATTCCTTTGCCAATAGTTTGAGCTGTCTGGAGAATTCAGAAACCTCTTGCTGGCGATTCTCTACTTTCTTTCCAGATGTCATCAACTGTAAATAGTCGATGATGATCAATTTCAAGTCATGTCGCTGTTTCAAGCGTCGAGCCTTTGCACGAATTTCCATCATAGAAAGGTTTGGTGAATCGTCAATGAAAAGTGGGGCTTCGGAGATCTCACCCATTCTTCGAGCCAGTCGAGACCAATCCTCATCGCTAAGCTGTCCAGAACGTATCGAATTCAATGGAACTCTTGCTTCAGCTGAGAGCATGCGCATGGTGATCTCACTTCGGCTCATTTCCAGCGAGAAGATCACGGAGGTTGCTTTGTTGTGAATTGAGGCGTTACGAGCAATATCTAGACCGAGCGTTGATTTACCCATCGCAGGACGGGCAGCGAGAACAATCATGTTTGATGGATGCAGTCCATTGGTGAGAATGTCTAGCTCTTTGAATCCAGTCATCACACCTTCGACAACAGTGCCGCGCGAGATTGCTTCGATCTGGTCGAGCGCCTCGGGAAGCAGGGTATTAAGTTTCACATAATCCTCAGAAGCGCGTCGTTCAGTTACGGCAAATATCTCTGCCTGTGCCTTGTCAACAGTGTCATCAACTTCGCCTTCACCGGCATAGCCGAGTTGAACAACTTTGGTTCCCGCTTCGATCAGCTTTCGAAGGATTGACTGTTCTCTAACGATACGTGCGTAGTAATTCGCATTTGCAGCTGTCGGGACTGAGCTAAGTAAGGTGTGAAGATAAGGTGCGCCACCAACTTTCGCAATCTCACCACGTTTCGTTAATTCCGCAGAGAGCGTTACCGCATCGACTGGCTCGCCATGTCCATAGAGTTCGATGATCGATTCATAGATGATCTCGTGCGCTGGGCGATAGAAATCGTTCGAACGAAGAATCTCGATTACATCTGCGATGGCATCTTTAGAGAGCAACATCCCACCGAGTACTGATTGTTCTGCAGCAAGATCTTGGGGTGGAGTTCTCTCAAATTCTGCGATCTCGTTGATAGAGCGCCGTGACGGATTCGGGAACTCAGCGATACTCACAGGCGTATCTTCCGACCCACCTCCGACATCGCCTATTCGGAGCGAAAAACACTGTGTTCAGCCTTGTGGAGAGGGTGTGGAGATTGTGGATTGTGCTGTGGATTGTAGTGGATGAATAGTGAGTTTCTGTGGGTAAAGCCCTTAGTTTTCGCTTACGAGCCTGTTGATAAAGATTAATCGAGAATGTCCGAATCATGAGATGAAAAAGGCGGACAACATCTCTGTCCGCCTTTTTTTCCAAGATTTCGCAATAAGTGCTTACTCGGCAACCACCGTCACTTCAATCGTTGCTGAGACATTTGCGTGAAGTGCGACCTTCACTTGGTGTTTTCCAGTCTTCTTGATGTGACCGTTTGTTGAGATCTTGTGGCGGTCGATATCAATTCCGGCCTTTGCCTTGATGGCGGCAGCAATCTCTTTGTCAGTTACTGAACCAAAGAGACGACCTTCGCTACCCGAGCGGGCCTTGATTGTGAAATCTGCACCTTCTAGCTGTGACTTCACCTGGTTTGCATGTTCGGCATCTCGGATCTCACGAGCTGACCGAGCTCTGCGAAGACCTTCGATCTGTGACTCGCCACCTTTTGACCAGGGGATGGCGGTGCCATTAGGGATCAAAAAGTTTCGGCCAAAGCCATCTTTAACAGTGACGATGTCGCCAGCATGGCCAAGCCCTTTCACTTCACGAGTGAGGATCAGTTTCATTTTTTCACATCCTCCTATCGAGCCGAGTTCGGATAGGGAAGTAGTCCCATCTCACGGGCATTCTTGACCGCACGAGAGATCATCCGCTGTTGTTGGACAGTCACGCCAGTGACACGAGCCGATCGAATCTTTCCGCGATCGGAGATAAATCTTCGAAGTAGAGCCACATCCTTGTAGTCGATGTAGTCGACTCCCTTTAGTGGATTTGCGCGCTTCTTGAACTTCTTGACCGCAGCGCCTTTCGGCAACTTCGGCTTCTGCTTCAGTGTTCTATTGGATCTAGCACCCATGATTCTTCGTAATCTCCTTTATTTCTGGGGTTTTCAAGGCCTTTGATGAATAACTACTAGAAGGGAGGCTGTTCCTCAGCGACCGCAGTGCCCCAACCGCCACCTGCTGGTGTGGTCGATGCCCATGGGTCATCAGTTGCCTCTGCTGCGGTGAAGGTCGAAGCTCCGCCACCTTGGCGCGTCGTCTTCGTTACCTTTGCAGTCGCATTTCGAAGCGAAGGTCCGACTTCATCGACCTCAACTTCATAGACCGTCCGCTTCTCGCCTTCTTTCGTCTCATAGGAACGTTGCTTCAATCTTCCTGAAAGGATCACGCGCGTTCCGCGAGTGAGTGACTCAGCGACATTCTCTGCCGCTTGTCGCCAGATATTGCAATTGAGAAAGAGGGTATCCCCGTCTTTCCACTCATTAGTCTGACGATCCATATACCGCGGCGTCGAAGCCACAGTGAACTTGGCGACTGCTGCACCATTTGGTGTGAATCGCAATTCAGGATCGCTAGTCAAGTTCCCGATCAACGTTATGTTTGTATCTCCTGCTGCCATTGTCTTTTCCTCTTCTCGCTACTTATCGGTTATCTACTTTTCGGGCGCGGATTCAGTTGAGTACTACAACTTTGGTGCGAAGGACTGCTTCGTTGAGATTGAGTTGGCGATCCAACTCTTTCACCGCCGCAGGATCACAGTGCATGTCAACGACTGCGTAGATGCCTTCACTCTTCTTCGAGATTTCGAAGGTCATGCGACGGCGTCCCCAGATGTCGAGTTTGTCGACTCGACCTCCGCTTTCTTTGACGATCTTGAGATAAGTCTCAAGACTTGGTGCGACTGTGCGTTCCTCGAGTTCTGGGTCGAGAATGACCATTAGTTCGTAGTGACGCATGCGTTAACCCCACCTCCTCTGGACTAAACGGTCGTGGGCTCTCCACGACAGGAGGGTTCAAGCGCGCTTTGCGGAGATCGTGCTAGATGACTAGCTAATTGCCCCGCGAAGGGAGGGAGAGCCTAGCCCGATATAGCCGGTCAGCGAAAATCCATAACGAGGCTATGCGGATAAGAATCGTCAGTGCATAGAGGGTGGCAGAGAGCCCCGACCCACCCGAATACTCGACAAGATACTGCCAAATGGCGAGGTGGTAGATCGCCTCACCTACCTGCCAAATCCAAAACCAGACTCTTCTCCCACGCCAATCCCTCACTCCTGAATCCATCGCCATCAAAGCTAACGGGGTTAGCCAGAGGACATATTGCGGCGAATAGACCTTATTAATCGAAAAGAAAAACGCTAGTGAAAGAAAAGAGAAAAGGGTTAGGAGTCCGAATGCACTCTGGCTATCAATAGGTTCACCTAGTCGTAACTTTTTACTCCAGAATCTCCAAGCAGAAACAAGCGCTACGAGAATCAGGAGAAGTGTCACAAGATTTGGCGAAACATATTTTGTTAGATCAAATCCAAGAAGTGATGTGGCATACCAAGGTGATCCTAGATCAACGCCACGTTCTTGATTAAATGAGAAGAAACGCAGCCACCCATCGAAGTGCATGATCGCTGTTGTGATGTTGAGTGCGACTAAGGTAATCAAAAGGTAAGAATAAAACTCAACCCACTTCCTCTTTCGCGTCATGAGGAAGTACATCGTGATTGCCGGCAGGAGAAATATTGGGAAGAATTTTATTGCTATGGAAAGGCCGATATAAAAACCAGCAAAATCAAATCTCTCATTGCGTAGATAGAAGAATCCAAGAACCATGGGAAAAATCGCCCAAAGATCCCAATTGATGAAGAGTGAGCTCGCTGCTGCTGGTGCTAGCGGAAAGAGGTACCAGAGCCCTGGAGTGATTTTTCGAAGCACAAGAGTGGTTGCGATCAAGAGCGCAATGAGGGCGAGCGCATTGATATCGAAGAATTGGAGATAAGAATCAGAGAGTCTTGCTAACGTCGAAGCGATGTACCCGGTCCCGACGGGGTATTCCATCGCGTTTACGGGATCTTGGTATGGGTTTATCCCAAGATCCAGGCCCCTACTCCCAAAGAGGGCAGGGATATCCGAATAACAGAGGTGGGTGTAGTTATCTGGAGATGTAAAGCCGTTGTCTCGACAATGATCTGATTTCACCAAAGAAACCAGACCGACCAGGCCAGCTAAAGCTATTGGTTTGGCCTGATCACGAAGCATGAGTTAGCGGGTTACTTTTTCCTCAGGTGGCATCAATGCGGTAGCGCTCTCTTTGGTGTAAGTCATAACAACACCGCGCATATCAACAGGATCCAGACCATTGATATTGACAGGTGGCCTGAACTTGGATTTCGGAACACCATTAAGCGCCCGCTTCGTGTAATCAGTCCAGATACGCGCTGGGAAAGTGCCACCGGTTAGTGATGTTATTCCGCCAATACCGCGCAATGTCGTCAGAGCATCATCGCGAAAGAAGGCAACTGATGTGGCAAGTTCTGGGGTATAGCCAGTGAACCATGCCGATGTGTTCTCATTTGATGTTCCGGTCTTGCCCGCTGCCTGTCTTCCGAGTCCTTTTACAGCAGATGTCGCAGTACCAGCAAGGACTACTTGCCGGAGGGCATAGTTGAGATCTCGCATCAAATCAGATGAGAAGACTTCCTGCGCTTCGATTCGCCCCTGATAGAGCACGCCTTTATTCGGTCCTAGAACTTCATTGACGATGAATGGTTTTGCGTAGACACCTTCGGCGGCAAAAGTTGCATAAGCGGCTGCTACATCTATTACTCGTGGGCTTGAAACACCCAAGACAACAGATGGCGTGGGAATCATCGCAACAGATTCCGGTATTCCTGCGCGTCGAGCAGCGCTTACGACATTCTCAAGACCAGCAGCAATTCCCAGCGGTACATAGACGGTATTGATGGAAGATCCAGTCGCACGCAAAAGCGTCACATCACTATAATCTTCATTGCCGTAGTTATTGACCTTATAGGGCTTTCCAAGGTCATCAAAGAACTGTGGCGAATCGCCATTCCAAATAGATGTCAGTGGAATTCCTTGTTCTAGCGCTGCTATTAGTGCGAAGACTTTGAATGTCGAACCTGCTTGAGTGATTCCTTGTGTCGCATCATTAAGTTGGCGCTTCAAATAGTCCTTGCCACCATACATTGCAACGATTTCGCCAGTGCCAGGGCGAATCGATAGGAGCCCGATATGAAGGTCCTCCGGAGCATCCTTAGGTCCAACTTCCTGGACCGCGATCTGTGCCGCCTCTTGCGCCTGCTTCTCAAGTGTCGTACGTACTACCAAACCACCAATCATCAATTCTTCGTCTGGGAAACCAAGAATGTTAAGTTCTCGTTGTACCCAAGAGATTAAATAACCCCGGGGTCCAGAGAGGCGGCCCGATGAGAGTCGCGGGTTTACTTCAACTTTTATCTCTCTGAGTTCTGCTGCTCTACTCTCTTTTAGCCACTCTGCTTCGACCATTCCATCAATAACATATAAATAACGAGAATCAAGACGGTTCTGGTTGCCCTCCTTGTAATAGGGATCGTACAGTCCGGGCGAACGAAGGATTGATGCCAAAATCGCAGACTCATTGACTGATAGTGATTCGACTCCGTGGCCAAAATAAGCCTGTGCACCTGTCTCAACGCCATATGCGCCACGACCAAAGTAGATGGTGTTGAGGTAATTCTCAAG
This sequence comes from Actinomycetota bacterium, assembly GCA_005787575.1. Lineage (GTDB taxonomy): Bacteria > Actinomycetota > Actinomycetes > Nanopelagicales > Nanopelagicaceae > SYAN01. Next base: position 7,288 of record SYAN01000015.1, read on the forward strand.
AATCTCATCTTTGGAGAGTTGATTTTCAAGCTTTATCGCGATGATCAATTCCTTGATCTTTCGAGTCCAGGTTCGTTCGGAGGTTAGAAATGCAGTCTTGGCATATTGCTGAGTGATGGTCGACCCACCTTGTAGTTGGCGGCCCAAGAGATTGTTGATCGCCGCCCTTGCTATTGCGATCGGATTCACTGCACTCTGACTGTAGAAATTCCTATCTTCAGCAGCTAGGACAGCATGACGCAGATGCAACGGGATCTTCGCAAGCGGGATGACCGTTCGATTCTGTGCACCTAGTCGACCAAGTTCGCTTCCATCTGCATATTGAATAATCGTCGCCTGGCTATTTACATATTCGTTTGGATCTGGGATATCGACCATGAAATATGCAATGCCAAAAACGACCGATCCGACGACAAAACCAAAGCCGCCGATAAGGATTGCAAGTCTTCCGACGATTCTGCGCCAACGCTTTGTCATCAACTAGCGCTTCCGTTCAGCCTGATCTTCGTTGTAGTGGCTCATCTTCGACAGTCTTGGAACGCCGAGGTGGCTTTCGATTGACTCCGTCGCCTAGTAGAAAGGAGGCGGTGAGGTGGTTCCAACCACAATCGTTACAGACTTCAACCTCATAAACACGGAATTCGCCGAACTCTGATTGCATATCCCGCAACTCTTCTAAGTTTTTTACCCGCCCGGAATATTGACCGAGTTGATCGCCAAAGGTGTAACGAAGTTCGACCATCTTCTTGCTTCGACATACCGGGCAGGAGCGATCGGTCCGCTCACCATGGTACTTCGCAGCCCGGCGCAGGTAGGGGTCGGCATCACATGCATCCATTGCACTCGAGAGTCCTTGGAATAGAGCAGCCAGTGTCGCACGCTTTCGAAAGGTGTAGTCGACACGTGCGCGCTGCGACCAAAACATGTGCTTATGGTAGTGATGCCAAGCGCAATAGGCTCCCGCAATACCAGCGCGTGATCTCAGAATCTCAGAATTGAGGTGAGTTGAATTGAGAGTGGCATTCCCACGAAACTCACGAATATCTCGTCTCTTCGCCCTGCGCTGGAGCGGACAACTCAGTGATGGCATCTTTCAATCAGGCCTCGCCTCTTTCATCCTGTTCTCACCTGAGCGACAGAGTGATGCACTCGCTGCAGCAACGGCATTCGCTATCGTGCTATTGCCGTATTCGGTAGTCGGGCCGTTTGTCGGAACAATCCTCGATCGATTTTCACGCCAACGAATTCTTTTCTACTGCAACCTAACTCGAGCATTAATCGCCACGGTAATCGCTCTCTTAATCTGGCAGGGAGCAACTGGGTTTGGGATGATCTCCCTTGTTCTTGCGGCATTTGGCGTCAATAGATTGATTCTTGCTGGACTTTCCGCCTCCCTTCCATTGCTAGTCGCAAAAGATGAGCAAGTTCGAGAGCGATTAGTGGCAATAAATGCAACTGCTGTGACCGGTGGCACCGTATTCGTCGTTCTTGGTGGTGGAGTCGGAATCGGCATTAGAAATCTAATGGCGGATGTGAGCGCCAATCATGCTGATTCTCTTGTCATCCTTGTTGCTGGTGCAATTTTCTTTCTCACTGCCCTACTTGCGCTTTTGTTTCGAAGAGAAGAGCTTGGTCCTGAGCATCACGAGATGAAAAAGGCCTCATTCTTCGCGGGAATCGATGAGATGCGAGATGGATTCAAGCGCCTGCAGGCTTGTCGCGACGCAATGCTTGGCATCATCGCAACTGGTGTACATCGAAGTGGCCTGACTGCTCTCACATTGATGGCGCTTATCCTGCAACGTAATTCCTTCAATTCATCGTCCGAGCCCAGTGCAGGACTCGCCGGGTTTGCGCTGGCGGCAGTTGTGGCCGGAGTTGGGATTGCAGTTGGCGCTCTCATTGCGCCATTTGGTGTCGCGCGATTCGGGCGCCATCGCTGGATCAGGTGGATGCTCATCTCAAGTGCAATCGCTCCGCTCTTCTTAGCCCTCGAACAGAGTGAGCCGATTCTCTTGCTAACGGGCTTTCTTACTGGAGCTTGTGGTCAAGGAGTTAAAGTCACTAATGACGCACTCGTTCAATCTCAGATAGTCGATCAATATCGTGGACGAGTCTTTGCTGTTTATGACGTGATGGTGAATTCAGCGATAGTTTCGGGTGCGCTCGTCGCAGCCCTACTTCTGCCAAAAGATGGTGCGGGAGGTGTACTACCACTCGTGGTTTCCATCTCATATCTTGTTGTTGCGGTTGCGCTTCTTCGACCTAAGTATTTCCATTCAACCGCCACCAGGTGAGCAACTCCATTTCCGCGCGCTCTTTTCCAAGTGGGCCTTCTTCGATTCTAAGTTCTAGAAGGTGTTCGTAAGCTTTTCCAACGAGAGGTCCTGGTTTAATACCAAGAACTTTCATGATCTCTTGACCATCCAAATCTGGTCTTATCTTTGAGAGTTCCTCCTCTTGGGCAAGCTTGGTGATTCGATCCTCGAGAGAGTCGTAACTCTTCGCAAGCGCCTCCGCTTTCGCGCGATTACGTGTAGTGCAATCTGCCCGGGTGAGGACATGAAGATGTTCTAAGAGATCTCCAGCATCTCGTACATAACGTCGGACCGCCGAGTCTGTCCACTCGCCATTTCCATAGCCGTGAAAGCGGAGGTGAAGGAATACGAGTTGTGAGACTTGTTTGATGAGCTCTGCATCAAAACGAAGACTTTTCAATCGTTCTCGTGTCATTTTCGCGCCGACTACTTCATGATGATGGAAAGAGACACCACCGCCATCAATCAATCGCTTCGTCTTCGGCTTTCCGATGTCATGAAGGAGCGCAGCGAGACGAATTACTAGATTCGGACCCTTAAGACGATCCTCTAGCGCTATCGCTTGCTCCAAGACTGTGAGTGAATGTTGATATACATCTTTATGGTGATGATGTTCATCAACCTCAAGTTGTAATCTTGGAACTTCTGGGATGAAGATCTCAGCAAGACCACTCTCCACCAATAACGTGATCCCCAGTCGTGGTTGGCCTGAGAGGATGATTTTTGTGAACTCCTCTCGAACTCTCTCGGCTGAGATGATCTCTAGACGCCCCCGCATCGCAACAATGGCTCTGCGCACTTCATCATCGATGGCAAAGTCGAGTTGTGAAGCGAAACGAATCGCTCGTAGCATCCGTAATGGATCATCTGAAAAGGAGATCTCTGGTGTTAATGGTGTGCGGATCAACTTCTTAGCAAGATCGACAACGCCTTGATATGGGTCGATGAATTCGGGTGATTTCGTAGTTAGTTCCAGCGCCATAGCGTTGATGGTGAAATCGCGTCGAGAGAGATCCACCTCAATTGTTTCGCCAAACTCAACACTAGGTTTTCTTGAGTCCTGCTGATAACTCTCCGAGCGATAGGTTGTGATCTCAATGAGAAAGCCATCGCTGCGACCGGAGATGGTTCCAAATCTCGCTCCTGTATCCCAGAGGTGTTCTAACCTTTTACTCAGAATTCTTTTCGTTAGATCCGGATGGGCATCCGTCGTGAAATCTAGATCGTTTCCTAGTCGACCAAGGATCGCATCTCTAACTGAGCCACCTACTAGTGCCAGCCGTTTCCCTTGCGACTTGAACTCATTTGCAAGCTCGAATGCGATTGGAGCACGTTTCATCAACGTACTTGTTGCAATATCTACGCCTGCTTCTGTTATCGGATCCATCACGGCTAAGGCTACTGAAGGAAATCTTCCTCGAACTTGAGATTCTCAAGTGGCCCCCTCTTATAGAAATGCAAGTAGAGCCACTACCCTTAACTCATGACCCCGGCACCAAGTGCGGGTGGCGAAGAGAAGCGTAAGAAAAGCAGGCGAAGGCGCCCGCGTCGCAAGAAATCCGCCTCCGCAACTGATCAAAATAATTCCAAGCAGAGTCCATCTCGCAATGAGGGTGCCTACGGAAAGATCAACAGAACAAGTGGTCGGCCTTCTCGTTACACGAAACGAGTCGATGAAGTAAGCGCTGGTGGGCTTGTTGTTGATTCCACCGGAACTCGCGGTCTTTTGATCGCTCGTCGTGACCAAAAAGATCAAACTCGTTTGATCTGGTCACTACCTAAAGGCCACATTGAAGCGGGGGAGACACCAGAAATTGCGGCGCTACGTGAAGTGGCAGAAGAGACTGGAATAACGAGCGAGATAGCGCGTTCTCTCGGTGTCATTGACTTCTGGTTTATGGCAAGTGGCAAGCGAATACATAAGACAGTGCATCACTTCCTCTTCAAGGAGGTCGGTGGCTCCTTGAAACCACAGGTGACTGAAGTTGATGATGTTGCCTGGATTCCACTCGAGGAGATAGTCACCAAACTTGCCTACCCTGATGAGAAGAAGTTGATCGCTCGATCGGGTGACCTTAAACCGTGATTACTTTACGAAGGAAAATCCCTAGCGTATTTCTCTCTGTAATCCTTCTTTTCATCTCTTCTCCACTAACTTTGCTTCAAAGTGCGAACTCTGAAATCAAACCCATCGATGGTGGGAAGAGCCTGATCGTGATCTCTGACCTCCCGAATAGAAATATCAAAGGGGAATTTTTCGATAGATCTTTGGAGGCTCGTCTCAGTGACGCTGGCTCTCTAGGGCTGCTTCTTCTCGACGCGGCCAAAGTGCCTTCGTCAAAGCGAGATTTCGCGATAGACCCGATGTTGATTGAAGAAATAAATGACCTCGCTGATGGCTTCACAACGATCGATGGGATTGAAGTCCCTGAAAGTCCCAATGCCACGAGGTGGCTTGAGCGCTTGAACGCTCTATTGGGCCAGAGTGAAGTCAGAGCAATCAACTATGGCTCTCCTGACATCATTTGGTTATCGAAGGCAGCTCCCAGTGAGTTGAGAATTCATCATCGGCTATCAGTTGAATTGCTTCAAACACTCCTCGGGCGAAACGTCGCTGAAGGATTCGTAGAGAGTGCACCAAGTTCAGCCGAGATCAATCCGTCGATTACCAGCCGCTACACGCCGATGCGACGGGCGATCCGATTAATCAATCAATACGCCAATAACCCAACGACTCTCTTATACCGACTGCAGATTGGATCAATTCTTAACCCCGCCATCCCACAAGAGCGCGCTTTCACACTCACTCGAGAGTTACAGGGTGAGATTTCCAGGTATCAAGACTCAATTCGGATAAGTAAAGGTCGCTTCACTATCACTTCCAGTAGTGAAAGGATTCCGATCACAGTAATCAATGATTTTGATAATCCTTTGGAAATCAAGTTGCGTATTAAATCAACCAACACCAAGGTAATTGTTGCGTCAACTGATTCCGTCTTGATTGATGCGAATTCGAAACTATCTGTGGAAGTACCCGTCACAGTTCTCGCTTCAGGGCAATCTGAACTGCTGATCTCTATGAGAACAAAAGATGGTATCAATGTGGGTGATCAGGTACGTCTTCCCTTGACACTTACTGTGATAAGTCCGTTCACCACATGGATAACGACGGGATCAGGTTTGGTATTACTCATCGCGGCAGTAATACAAAGTATGAGACGGGTAAGACGTTCACGAAAGAGCGATAACAAATCTTCAGAGAAGGTCAGCCATGAGTGAATCCCTTATCAAATCATCGGCTTTGATGGCTGCTGGAACTCTGATCTCTCGAATCACAGGATTCATTCGCAATATCTTGATAGTGGCTTTGCTTGGGACATCTCTCCTTGGCGATAGCTACAACGTCGGCAACACGATGCCGAATATCCTCTACAACCTGATACTTGGGGGGGCACTTACTGCTGTCTTCTTGCCGCAGATTGTTCGTGCCGCTAAGGATCCTGTTGGTGAATCACTTTTTATTTCACGACTAGTCACTCTCGTGATGAGCATATTGGTCATCCTGACCGTGATTGCGATGATTGCTGCCCCGGTTTTCCTCGCCCTTTACGCACCTTCATTCGACGGTCGAGAAGCTAGGGTGACATTGCTCTTCATTTGGTTCTGCCTACCCCAGATCCTCTTCTATGGCCTCTATGCGCTACTTGGTCAAATTGCCAATGCCAAAGGAAGTTTCGGTCCCATGATGTGGAGCCCGATACTCAATAACCTAGTTGTGATCACGCTCTTTGGGTATTTCATCTTCATCTTTGACGACATTTCCCTCAATACAATTAGTGACGGCGATGTTGCAATAATTGGTCTCGGAACAACTTTAGGTATAGCAATACAAGCTTTTGCGCTTATTCCGGTTGTTAAACGATTGAAGGTCGGGATCAAAGCGAATTTCAAGTTTCGCGGCGTAGGACTAGGTAAATCAATCTCTCTGGGTAGTTGGACACTACTTTATGCCTTTATCACACAAATTGGTTTTGTCATCACGGTAAATCTTGGGACTCGAATCACTAAAGAAGCCGCGGTACTTGCAAATGACTCTTCGCTCCTTGCTTCAGGTCTTGGCTTCACTCCTTACCAAAACGCTTATCTCATATTTCTCTTACCTCATTCGATCTTCGCCATCTCAATCGCCACTGCGATCCTTCCTAACTTGGCCCGTAAAGTTCAAGTAAATGATCTTGAGGGTGTGCGATCAGAACTCATTCACTCTCTCCGGCTCCTTGGTGTTGTTCTTGTGCCAGCGATGATCTTCTTCGCACTTTTCGGGCAGAACCTGAGCAGCGCGATTTTCTTTGGGATACCGCTAGAGGATGCGAGATTTATCGGCAAACTACTCTCTGCTTTCGCTCTAGCAGGAATCCCCCTCTCTCTAAATATGATTTTTACTCGGTCGCTCAATGCATTCGAAAACACCAAATTCCAAGTATTGGCGAATGTCGTTATCAATCTGATTGCGATAGCGCTCTCATTGCTCGCCTACTCGATTCTAGAAATCCAATGGAAGACTTTTGGGATGGCTATCTCCTTTTCCCTTAGCTATCTTGTTGGTGTATTTATCACCTACTTTGGTTTGCGCAAATATCTTCATCTTTTGCCACACCGGCTATATCTCGCGCTTTACCTCAAATTGGCCCTGATTTCATCAATGCTTTTTGTAGTTGCTATCGCTTTGCAACAAGTGGCTTCGAGAATGGGCCTTGTGCAAATCAATCCGGGATGGGGGAATACTCTCTACCTCGTATTGGTTCTCGCCCTTGTAACTCCGCTCTATCTCTTGATAGCGAAGAAGCTGGGTGTCAAAGAGGTTGATGAGGTGGTGACTGTCTTTACCAGAGGTAAGGTCGCACCCTGAAATACGAGGGGGAAGTGTGAATAAAGATATCGCCGATGTGGTGATAGTCGGTTCCGGTCCAGCTGGATACACCGCAGCCATATACACCGCTAGAGCCCAACTCTCACCGATCCTCTATGAGGGTTCAGTCACTGCGGGTGGCGCGCTAATGAACACCACCGAAGTCGAAAATTTTCCTGGATTCAAAGAAGGAATCATGGGTCCAGATCTGATGGATCAAATGAGAAACCAAGCACTCCGCTTCGGCACAAAAATCATCACAGATGACATCGTTGAGATGGATCTAAAATCTGAAATCAAGATAGTGACTGACGGATCTGGAACATCGGTCAGAGCAAAAAGCGTGATTCTTGCTATGGGATCGGCTTACAAGGAAATTGGTCTGCCAAATGAGAAGCGCCTCTCTGGTCGTGGCGTTTCATGGTGCGCCACCTGTGATGGCTTCTTCTTTCGGGACCAAGCGATTGCAGTAGTTGGTGGCGGTGATTCTGCGATGGAAGAGGCGAACTTCTTGACGCGATTCGCTTCGAAGGTCACCATCATCCATCGACGTGATTCACTCCGAGCTTCGAAGATCATGGCGGAGCGAGCCATGGCCAACCCAAAGATCGAGTTTCTCTGGGATTCCGAAGTGGTTGATGTATTGGGCGATGAGAAAGTCTCTGGGTTGAAAATCCGCAACCTTAAGAGCAACGAGGAAAGCGTTAAAGATTTCACTGGTCTATTTGTGGCCATCGGCCATTTACCTCGAAGTGAACTGGTTAAGGATCAAATAAACCTCGATGGTGAGGGGTATGTGAGGGTGGAGGGTCGGTCAACCAAGACCAGTCTCAAGGGAGTCTTTGCTTGTGGGGACTTGGTTGATCACACCTACCGACAAGCGATAACCGCTGCGGGTTCTGGTTGTCAGGCCGCTCTTGATGCCGAGCGATTCCTGCAACACAGCTAGTTTCCAACAATAAGTATCATTAATACAACAAAAAGAGAGGCAAATGTAAAGATGGCAACCGAAAAAGTAACTTCCGCGAACTTCAAAAGCGTCGTACTAGAAAGCAAAGTGCCTGTTGTGGTTGATTTTTGGGCCGAGTGGTGTGGTCCATGCCGAGCGGTCGCGCCAGTGCTTGAAGAGATCTCTAATGAGTACTCAAGCAAAATCAAGATCGTCAAGATCAATACTGATGAAGAGCCGCAGTTAGCTATGCAATACGGGGTTAGCTCGATCCCGAATATGAGCGTCTTTCAAAGTGGTGAAGTTGTGAAGGCGATAATCGGGGCCAAACCGAAGCCAGTGCTTCTCAAAGAGTTGGATGAATTCATCAGATAGTTCGAAGTTTTGATGAAGACGCTTCGATGACCAGGGAGTTGTGATGGCAGGGCAAATGCTGGTGCGTGGCGACTTCGGAGAATCTGTTTTTAAACTCACTGGAGCGCTCCATTCCCTTGGCTTCTTAGCGAAGGTCAGTTCCACATTTGACGAGAGTGTTGTTGAGGCAGTCCGTGCCCTTCAACAAAGTCGCGGTTTGAAGGTCACGGGTGAGTGTGACCAAAAGACTTTACAGGCTCTTGAAGAGGCTCGTTGGCGTTTAGGTGATCGCGCAATCGAACTAACAACTCCGATGATGCGGGGAGATGATGTCGCAACCTTGCAGCGGCGATTGCTCGGAATGGGATTTGATGTAGGTCGCGCAGATGGAATCTTTGGACCTAAGAGTGTCGCAGCTTTGAAAGAGTTCCAACGCTCTGTTGGCCTGGAAGGTGATGGGCGGTGTGGTGAAACCACGGTAGTAGCCCTCATCAGATTGACTCGAACCGTAGCGGGTGGAGCTGCAACCGCACTTCGCGAGGATGCGATTCGCAATCGAAAAGGACCCTCGCTCCTTGAAAAAGTCATCGTTTTGGACCCAAGCTGGGGTGGCGCTAACCCGGGTCACAGTTTTGGTGCGATCACTGAATCTGAATTCACTTTTGATCTGGCACACCGCCTCGGCAAGCGTCTTGGTGAGTTAGGGGTTGAAGTCCATATGACCCGGACAGCCGATCAATCGCCAAATGAGTTGGCTCGAATAGGTTTCGCAAACAGGGTCAGTGCTGACCTCGTCATATCTCTGCATTGCGACAACTATTCAAATGAGCGAGCCGAGGGTGTGGCTTCCTATTACTTTGGAAATGAGCGTGAAGGCATCAAGTCGGTAATTGGTGAGCGCTTTGCCACGCTCGCGCAACGCGAAATCGCCGCAAGAACTCAGATGCTCAATTGTCGCACCCATGCGAAGAGTTGGGACTTGCTCCGATTGACTAAATCGCCGACCGTTCGCATTGATATCGGATACCTATCTAATCCATCTGATCGTGAACGTCTGACGAATCCTTCTTTTCGAGAAATTGTCGCTGAGGCTCTAGTTGTCGCGATTCAACGTCTCTATCTTGATGCCGAGAGCGACGCTAAAACAGGCACGCTTCGTATCGAGGATTTGCGTCGCGCCGGCATTCGCCAATAAGGCCAAGCCAGTTTTATTGGTTCAACCTTCGATTAATCTAACGATTCTTTGTAGGTCTTGACCGTCGCCGTATTCAATCAGGATCTTCTTTCGCTCGATCTTCACCCGTGTATTGAGTTGATTCTCTAACCTATCCTCCAACTCTTTGAAGTCTGCTCGAGCAAAGGGATCATTCTTCTTTGCGCTTTTTGCGTTTCGCTCTTTGCCTCCAGAAATTGCGACGATCTCCTCTGTGGCTCGAACCGAAAGATTTTCAGTAATGATTCGCTTAGCGAGAGCTTCCATCTCGAGTGGATTTGAAAGCCCCAAGAGCGCTCTCGCATGGCCAGGTGTAATTAGACCTTCAATGACTTTTCGTTGTATCGAAGCTGGAAGATGCATCAAGCGGATCGTGTTACTGATAGCTGCCCGAGACTTACCTATTTTGAGCGCGAGTTCATCATGTGTCACACCGAGATCTTGTAGAAGTTGGGTATAGGCCGAAGCTTCCTCAAGGGCGTTGAGTTCACTTCGGTGGATGTTTTCAATCAGCGCTTCTCGCAACATCTCTCTATCGCTCGTTTCACGGACAATTACCGGGATTTCTCGAAGTCCTGCCGCTTGGCTCGCTCGAAACCTTCGTTCACCCATTATCAATTCATACTTGCCTTCGCCGACTTCACGGACTACTGGAGGTTGGAGAAGGCCAACTTCGCGTATTGAATCACTTAACTCCTTGAGCGCCGATGCATCAAAGATAGTTCGTGGTTGTTTGGGGTTTGGCCGAATAGATGAAATTGGAACGATACGTGCAAATGTATCTTCGTCGTTGATACTTGGCTCTGTCGAGAAGTTTGTTGGTGAGGATTTGGTTGGGATTAATGCATCTAAATTTCTGCCAAGACCACCGCGTTTGCTCATCATGCGCCTTTCGCTGTTAGGGCTTCATTGCTTATTCCCGCACCACGATTTGCAATCTCGCGAGCGATGGCCATATATGCAGTTGCTCCTGTAGAAAGAGGGTCGTAAGTCATCACCGTTTGGCCATAAGAAGGAGCTTCAGAAACCCGAACTGCGCGAGGAATTGGAATATCAATCAATTCCTTTGGATAATGTTGGCGAACGCTTGCTGCGACATCATTTGCCAATCTTGTTCTTCCGTCAAACATTGTTAATACGATTGTGGTCAAATCAATTTTTGGATTGAGGTGTTCGCGAACCAAAGTCAATGTGTGTAGAAGTAGCGCGAGACCTTCAAGTGAGTAGTACTCACATTGGATAGGAATGAGCAATTCTTCTGCAGCAACAAGCGCGTTAATGGTCAATAGCCCAAGACTTGGTGGGCAATCAATGATGACGTAATCGATTCGTTCACCGTTTTGTGATCGTTCATCGAGGAGATCATTAATCGCCTTCTTTAATCGCATCTCTCGAGCGACCAGAGAGACAAGCTCTACTTCTGAGTTTGCTAGTGATTGTGTCGCTGGCGCACACTCTAAAAATGGGTACCCGTTGACACGGATGAGGACATCGCGAAGTGGTAGATCGTGATTGATTACTTCATACATTCCTGGAAGTTCATCGCGCGGGATTCCGAAAGCGGTGCTCGCGTTTCCCTGAGGATCTAAATCAACTATGAGGGTGCGAAGGCCACCCATGGAGAGCGCAGCCGCGACATTGACTGCGGTGGTCGTCTTCCCGACTCCACCTTTTTGGTTCGCAACGGTGAAGATTCGGGTCTTCGTGGGTGCGGGCATAGGTTCTCGAAGGCGTTTGACCCCAACAACCTTCGTGGATGTTTCACGTGAATCCCGAAACTCGCTCATGGAGATAGTTAACCCTAGATAAATGACAACGATGACATTTAGCTGAGGTTGATCGAGTCCTTACTTTAAGAAATGCGACGAATTATGACAATTCGACTTATGGATTCCTGCCAAGGGATCTCTTTTAGCTCAATATCCATCGACTTTCGACCCTTTTCCTCTGCGAGCGCTTCGATTTCAAGCGTTGCGCGCTCGCCCTTCATGGCAAGAAGCGACCCACCCTTCCCTACTAGGTGCCAAGTTGCATCGACGAGACGTGGAAGTGGTGCGACCGCTCTAGCTGTGACGTGGTCAAAGAGACCTTTTGCTCGCTCCGCTTTCGAGTGAACCACTTTGAGTGGGAGTTGAAGGAGCTCAAGGACCTCTTCCAGAAATTCAACCCTGCGTTTGAGTGGCTCTAGGAGAGTGACTTTGAGATCTGGTCGAGCCAGGGCAACCACAATTCCCGGAAGACCCGCCCCGCTTCCAACATCAAGGACAGAAGAACTAGGAGTGAAAAGGGTGGTTAAGGGTATGCAGTTCTCAATATGTCGATCCCAGATTCGGTTCGCCTCACTAGGCCCAATAAGGCCTCGCTCGATTCCCTCATTCTTGAGGAGATCGGCATAACGAAGGGCTTTTTCAGCCCTCTCACCAAAGAGCTCTACCGCCCTGGTTTCACGTGGAACAATCAAGCAGGATGTACCACGACACACCGGTCGGGATCTTCACCTTCGGATTCACTGGTGAGACCGAGTTTTTGGATGGTGTCGTGAACAATCTTTCTTTCAAAGGCATTCATGGGGTCTAACTTGACTGCTTGGCCGCTCTTTTTCACCTCGTTGGCAGTCTCTTCTGCCAATTCGGCGAGGCTCTTCCGCTTCTGAGCGCGAAAACCATCGATATCAAGCATCAATCGACTTCGCTCGCCCGTTGAGGTTTGAACTGCAAGGCGGGTCAACTCTTGAAGTGCATCAAGAACCTCCCCAGATTGACCGACAAGATGCGAGAGATCTCCACCTTCGATGGCCAGTGAAGCTCGATCGTTCTCCACTGATATCTCGATATCTCCATCTAAATCAGCAATATCAAGGAGCGCCTCTAAATAGTCCGCTGCGATATCACCCTCTTCTTCGAGTTGGGCAGCCAAAGACTTTGTTGATTCGATTACCTCTTCACTTGACATAATATTTTGTCCTTTTTTGTCGGATTTATTGGTTACTTCTTCTTTTTCTTCTTTTTCGGTTGTTGGCGCTGTCCGATCTGTTTTGACTCCTCTGTCATCGACTTCCGCTTCGGGTCGTTTAACGACTCCATTTCTTGCACCGTCATCCCAAGTTTTGCTGCCTTCTTTTTTTGAAGAGCTTCAAATGCTGGTGAGCCTGGAGTTGGGTTTCGTTTGATCACATAAAACTGTTGTCCCCACGTCCAAAGATTGGTCGTCGACCAATAAATCAAAACCCCGACCGGGAAATAAACACCAGAGACTGCAAAAATAAATGGGAACAGGTACAACATGATTTTCTGTTGTTGCAACATCATATTGTTCTTTGAGTCCATCTTTGGCATTCCTTTTGTCATCAACTGCCGTTGTGTAGTGAATGTCGTCGCGGACATAAAAATGATTAGACATGCAGTCACAATCTTTACAGTTAAGGAACTATCCATAAAACTTGCAGATATCGGTGCACCGAAGAACTCTGCATTCGCGGCTGATTTTAGGAGCGCTGTTTCTCCCTCAAGAACCCCTCGCCCCTGTGGTGGTTCGGTGCCTAATCCGTTAAGAACTTGGAAGAGCGCAAAAAAGATGGGAGCTTGCGCAAGAATGGGGAAACAGGAAGCTAGTGGGTTGGTTTTGTGCTCTTTGTAAAGCTTCATCAACTCTTCTGATTGTTTTTGTCGATCATCTTTGTATTTTTGTTGGATCGCCTTCATCTCAGGTTGTAAAGCAGTTAATGCGCGCTGACTTTTGATCTGCTTGACGAAGAGTGGGATTAGAAGAGTTCGAATAACAACAACAAGACCGACAATCGCTATGGACCACGAAACTCCGCTGTCATCTCCGAAAATGTTGCCGAGCAGTTTATGGAAGGTGACAACTACCCAAGATACGGCGATGTAAAGAGGGTCAAGGATGCTCATACGGTAGCCTCCAAATTGGGTTGATTTATAGCGGTATTTGAAGACTTCAGAGTGGTGGATCTCTTGCCGAGAAATTCGCTGGGGATGTAATCAACACCACCATGCGAGAAAGGGTTACAACGAATCAGACGCCAGAGCCCGAGTAATGCCCCTTTGGCCCCGAACGCTTTGAGTGCATCTGCTGTGTACTGTGAACATGATGGGTAGTACTTACACCTCGGAGCAAAAGCTGGTGAGATGAACTTTTGGTAAAAAGAGATGAGATGAGTCAAGCCCAGTGTTATCACTTTCCCACCCGTCTCTCGATTAACTTCTCCATTAATAAATCGAATTCGGATTGGTAACTTATGGAATGTGAGTCGGGTCTAATGACCACTAACGTTGAGTTTGGTGTCTTGATTACCCATGGTGAGGTGAGATGTCGTAGTTGTCGTAAGACTCTATGCCGCTGAACAGAGCCCCCAATTCTCTTTGAGACTTGGAAGCCAAACTTTGCTGGTTCATTGTGATCAGTAGGGAGGATGAACCCAGTCAGGGTATTTGAGCGAACACGACGTCCACTTCGGGTGACTTTTTGAAAGTCTTCGCGTGACCTCAATCGATTGGCTGTCGCCAACATCTAGTTGCTCGTTCTCTCTAGAACTTTTAAAGGAATGTTTGTGGTGATTTACGCGGAGAGACGAGCGCGCCCTTTGGCACGCCGGCTAGAAAGCACTGCTCGACCACCGCGAGTGGCCATTCGCGTCCTAAAACCATGCTTCTTTGCCCGTTTACGGTTATTTGGTTGATAGGTCCGTTTAGTCATGGGGAGCTCCTCTGTAGCCTTGAAATCTCTGGTCTTCTCTCTCGGGTTTTAGGGGGTTCAACGAGTCGTTCTCTCCACACCTAAACCTGATCTCAAAGAATCGCGCCATGTGACGCCGCAGTGAGACGCAAAAGGTACGGAAGTAGGGTTGCCCTTGTCTAATTTGTGGATAACCACTTGCTTTTTGCTACTGAGGGCCCTACGTTGCGCCCTCTATCCACAGGATCTTTGTTTTTTCTGGGGCCCGAACGTCTTTTGAGGCTTAATAGAAGCCTCAAGCAGGGGTTTAGACCACAGGTTGTGGATAACTTTGTGGATATAGGGATAGAACGGGGTGAGGGTGAGTCCAGACGCAAACACAGTGGAGGCTTCAACTCTTAACCCAACTCTTGGGGCCGATCTCAAAGAGATTTGGCTCTCGGTAATTGAGGCTATAGCTCAAGATGCCCCTCAACATCGAGCATGGCTTGCGATCACTAAACCGTTGGGCCTGATTCCAGGCGACCTCGAATCAAACCTTCTATTAGCCGCCCCAAATAATTTCGCTAAGGATGTGATTGAGAGTCGACTTCGTGAGAGTTTAAGCGAGGTTTTAGGTCAAAGACTGGGTACGAGGATCAACATCGCCGTCACTGTTGATGCTTCCCTTGAGTCAGCCGGAACCGAAATTTTTGAGGAGGTTAAAGAAACTCCTCAACCGAACCTGTCTATCTCTCGGCCTACACCAAAACCATCGGAGGCAACACAACTCAACCCCCGATACATTTTCGAAACTTTTGTTATTGGCGCTTCAAACAGGTTTGCTCATGCTGCAGCGCTTGCAGTATCTGAGGCTCCTGCGAAGGCTTATAACCCGCTATTTATTTACGGTGAATCCGGCCTTGGTAAGACCCACCTCTTGCATGCGATCGGCGCTTACGCCAGAGAGCTCTTTCCTAGTGTTCGAGTTCGATATGTTTCTTCGGAAGAATTCACGAATGATTTTATTAACTCTATCCGTGATGATAAATCATCTGTTTTCCAGCGTAGATACCGAGATCTAGATATTTTGTTAGTTGATGACATCCAATTCTTAGAGAATAAAGAGCGAACCCAGGAAGAGTTCTTCCACACTTTCAACACTTTGTACAACGCAAATAAACAGATTGTTGTCTCAAGTGACCGACCCCCAAAACAATTGACGACCCTGGAAGACCGACTTCGTTCCCGTTTTGAGTGGGGTTTGATCACGGATATCCAACCCCCAGAACTTGAAACCCGAATCGCTATCTTGAGAAAGAAGGCTTCGCAAGACAAATTGAGTGCACCTGATGATGTTTTGGAATATATCGCTTCTAAAATCGACTCAAATATCCGTGAACTTGAAGGAGCGCTTATTCGTGTTACAGCTTTTGCATCGCTTAACCGGCAAGGTGTTGATTTGGGCCTTGCAGAGATCGTTCTTAAAGATTTGATTCCGAAAGACGGTGGTCCTGAAATCACAGCCACAGCGATAATCCAACAAACTGCCACATATTTTAGTTTGAGTGTTGATGATTTATGTGGCACTTCCCGCTCTAGGGTTTTGGTTAACGCTCGTCAGATTGCGATGTATTTATGTCGTGAACTAACTGAACTTTCATTACCAAAGATTGGTCAGACATTTGGCGGTCGAGATCACACAACTGTGATGCATGCAGATAGGAAAATCCGTAAATTGATGGCTGAGCGCCGCTCTATCTACAACCAAGTCACTGAGTTAACTAACCGAATCAAACAAAGTGCCAAGGTTTAGCCTGTGGGTAAACCTGTGGATATGTGTGGATAACTTAGTTTTTGTGTGGGGAAAGGGCAAAAAGTAAATAGTGGTTTTTGAGGGTGGGGAAGGGGTGATTCTTTCTTCCACAGTTAAAACACATAAAGTCAACATTGAGAAATAGCTTATTTTCTTCTTGTTGACCTGCTGTTTTAAATGTTTTACACAGGTTTTAAGGTTGGTTACTACGACTCTCTTTATATAGAGATAAAGGGTGTTGGTGGATTACCTTGAAAGGTATTCTCAAGTAAAGGGAGTGAGATATGAAGTTCACTATAGATAGTTCGGTTTTAAGTGACGCACTTTTATGGGTTTCGCGCAGCCTTTCAACTAGACCAACAAACTCAGCGCTCCACGGAGTGGTTATTGAAGCCGGTAAAGAAATTCATCTATCTGCAACCGATCTAGAAACTTCATCTAAAGCACACTTCCCCGCAGAAATTCACACCCAAGGGAAGGTTTTGGTCCAAGGCAAACTTTTAAGTGATATTTCCAAAACCCTCACAAACAAACCTGTTACCTTCTCTTTAGAAGGCTCCCGAGTCCAGGTCACCGCAGGAAAATCCAAGTTCCAACTCCCCACAATTCCAAATTCCGAATATCCAAATTTACCTTCACTACCACAAGAATCCGGATCGGTTAGTAGTTCGCTTTTCACCGAAGCGGTTGCTCAAGTTGCGATAGCAGCAAGTCGAGACGACTCTCTACCAAAACTCACAGGCATTCATATCGAAGTAAACGAAGAACGAATCACACTCGCAGCAACCGATAGATACCGCCTCGCTGTTCGCGAACTAGTTTGGCAACCTTCCACCCCAGGGTTTTCAACATCAGTACTTATGCGAGCAAGAACTCTTTTCGATGCTTGCAAAGCAATAACTTCAAACACCGAGCTATCCCTATCCATAGCTGGCGCAACATCAAACGACCGCCTTGTTGGTCTTGCGACAGAGGGGAAGACAATGACAACCCGCGTTCTAGAGGGTGAATTCCCACCATTTCGCCACCTCCTCCCTACCGAGGTGGCCGCTGAAGCCACAATCAATGTAGCGGCATTTATAGAGTCAATTCGACGAGTATCCCTTGTGACAGATAAAACAATCCCACTTCGTCTCAACATCACCAACGGTCTTCTCACCCTCGAAGCGGGAACTGGCGAGGACGCAACAGCAACAGAAGAGATTGAAATTGATTTTCAAGGCGAACCAATCCAAATAGCATTCAACCCAACTTTCCTTATGGATGGGTTAACGGCACTCACAACACCATTTGCAACAATGTCGTTTACTGCAGCAAACCGACAAGCCGTTATCCGAGGCCGAAATGAAAAAGATGGCCCTAAACAAGACACCTACAGCTATCTCATCATGCCTACCCGCTACACCACATGAGCCGTGTACTTATCCCAAATACAACTAACAAACTTTCGCTCTTATAAATCACTAGATCTTCCCTTAAAAGCCGGAGTAACAACTTTTGTAGGTGAGAACGGTGAAGGAAAGACGAATATTGTCGAGGCCATCATCTACCTCGCCACACTCTCATCTCATCGAGTGTCCACAGACCAACCTTTAGTCCGGTTAGGAAGCGATCAAGCCATAATTCGTGCTCGAATAAAGAACGAAGAGCGCGAAGCATTAATTGAAATGGAATTAAACTCAAACCGAGCCAACCGCGCAAAAATCAATAATCAACCAACACGAAGCCAGCGAGAAATCCTTGGATTCCTTCATACAACCTTCTTCTCCCCAGAAGACTTGGATCTCGTTCGAGGCGACCCATCGGGGCGTAGGTCTTATATTGACCAGGCCTTAGTGCAACAAACTCCCCGAATGAGCGCTGTGATAAGTGATTATGAACGATCCTTAAAACAAAGGAATTCTCTTTTGAAGACTAGGGCGCCACTCTCCGCTTTAGAGCCATGGGATGAACATTTGATCGAATTTGGCTCAGAAATCATCGCCGAACGCATAAAAATCCTCTTCAAACTCAAAGAGTTCTTTAGTGAAGCACATCAAAACATCTCGAAAAAGAAGAGATTCACCGTTGATTACCGATCCAATATCGAAGGTTTATCGGCCGAGAAGGATTTAAATAAAGAAGTGCTTAAAGAGAAGTTGATTGAAGTACGGGCCCAAGAAAGAGATCGGGCAATCACATTAATCGGACCACACCGCGACGATTTATTGCTCTCACTTGAAGACCAACCAGTAAAAGGATATGCATCACAAGGTGAGTCTTGGTCAGTTGCCCTCACACTCAAATTAGCTACATACTTATTGCTTAAAAACGAAGGCAAGAATCCAATCTTGATCCTTGATGATGTTTTTGCTGAATTAGATGAGGCTCGTCGATCAATGCTTGTTGACCTGGCTTTAAACGCCACACAAACATTGATTACCGTGGCAGTCGAGTCTGATTTACCTAAGTCACTTGCTCAAAACTTACGATATGTAAAGGAAGGCAGTGTCGGGTGAAGCGGGACTTAGCGAAGGAGTTGTACCGAGCATTTAAGTCGTCGGTACCTAGAAGGAACCACCCACAACAAAAAAACGAGCGAACCCTTAACTCAACCCATACGAGCGACCCTCTACCCCTTAAAGAAGTTTTGGATGACTTGATTGAAGGAAGGCAGTGGAATCAGTCTTTAGCCGAAGGAAACCTCTTTGCTTTATGGTCAGAGGTGGTTGGCGATGAAGTTGCAGAACATAGCGATCCAATCACACTCTTAGATGGCCGTTTAACTATCCGAGCCTCTTCAACCGCATGGGCAACTCAACTCACTCTCCTTGCGCCTTCACTTTTAGAAAAGATCTCACATACAGCACCCGGGGTCCTTGTCGATGAGTTGGTAGTTCTGGGGCCGACAGCCCCTTCCTGGCGAAAAGGTCTACGGACGATTAAGGGGGCAAGAGGACCCAGAGACACTTACGGATAGCGCTACTGAAATTGCTGTTTAAGTCTTAAATTCACTTCAGTTGAGTAGGTGACCTCAAAGGCGAGAAAAGAACCGCTTTAGAATCCCTCCAAAGCCCTTCTCGGGTGTATCTCATAGCAATAAAGCACTAGGATTCCGACGCTTATGGCGACAAAAACAGCTTTAGAGGGCGATAAGGCGGCGAAGAGTTACGACGCTTCAGCCATCACAGTCCTGGAGGGGCTTGAGGCTGTTCGAAAACGCCCAGGAATGTATATCGGCTCTACGGGAGAACGTGGCCTCCACCATCTCGTCTACGAAGTGGTGGATAACTCAGTAGATGAGGCCTTGGCTGGATTTTGTGACCATATAAAAGTCACTCTTCTCAATGATGGTGGCGTTGAAGTAATCGATAACGGACGCGGAATCCCAGTTGATCTCCACCCAGTAGAGAAGCGACCTGCACTTGAGGTGGTACTTACAGTCTTACACGCTGGCGGAAAGTTCGGAGACGGTGGGTACTCAGTCTCTGGCGGACTTCACGGTGTCGGAGTTTCAGTCGTTAATGCACTTAGTGAGCACTTAACAGTTGATGTAGAGCGAGATGGTTATCACTGGAGTCAGAGTTACAAACTAGGAGTTCCTCAAGCACCAGTTAAACAAGGTGAGAAACGAACCACCACAGGGACCAAAGTTACCTTCTGGCCGTCGAAGGAAATTTTCGAGACGACGGAATACTCATTCGAAATCCTCTCAGCGAGATTTCGTGAGATGGCCTTTCTTAATAAGGGCCTCACTATTTCACTTAACGACCAGCGAGTGGGGCACGTTGATGATAAAGGTGAACAAATTGCAGTTTCTTACTCATACCAAGGTGGCATTAAAGATTTCGTCAAACACCTCAACCAATCAAAAGGTGAGACTCACAAGTCAATAATCTCCTTTGAGGCCGAGGACAAGAAAGCCAAGATCTCCCTTGAAGTGGCGATGCAATGGAACACTGGTTTCGCCGAGTCGGTTTACACATTCGCAAACACGATTAACACTCACGAGGGCGGAACTCATGAAGAAGGATTTAGGACTGCACTAACGTCTATCGTAAATAAGAGTGGTGAAGAATGGGGATTCATCCGCAAGAAGGAAGACCGACTTACCGGCGATGACATCAGAGAAGGTCTCACCGCAATCGTCTCCATCAAGATTGGTGAGCCGCAGTTTGAAGGCCAAACAAAAACAAAATTAGGAAACACCGAAGCAAAGTCCTTTACCCAAAAAGTTGTCAACGACCATCTAGCTGAATGGTTTGAACGACACCCCTCCGAAGGTAAAGAGGTTGTCCGAAAATGCATTGATGCGGCGGCCGCTCGAGTAGCAGCACGCAAAGCCCGTGATCTATCAAGGAGTAGAAAGGGTCTTCTAGAAGGCCGTGGAATGCCAGGAAAGTTGGCGGATTGCCAATGGACTGAGCCGGAAAAATGTGAACTTTATATCGTCGAAGGTGATTCAGCAGGAGGTAGCACCAAAGGCGGTCGAGATTCCAGGTATCAAGCTGTCCTGCCGATCCGCGGGAAGATACTCAACGTCGAGAAGGCACGAATCGATCGAGTACTTCAGAACAACGAAGTCCAAGCATTGATTACCGCTCTTGGAACTGGCATCCACGATGAATTCGACATCGCCAAACTTCGTTACCACAAAATCATCTTGATGGCAGATGCCGATGTTGACGGCCAACATATCCGCACACTCCTTCTCACCCTACTTTTCAGATTTATGCGACCTCTTATTGAACAAGGATTCGTTTACTTAGCTCAACCACCGCTGTACAAAGTCAAGTGGGGCGGCAAGGAAAAAGTCCAATATGTTTATTCAGACCGTGAACGAGATGCAGTCATCAAAGAGGGAATGGCGATCGGAAAACGCCTCCCTAAAGAAGATGGAATTCAGCGATTCAAAGGCCTTGGTGAAATGCCAGCAAAGGAGCTATGGGATACAACAATGGATCCCGAATACCGCATTTTGATCAAAGTGACACTCGAAGATGCAGCTGCCGCTGACGACCTCTTCTCGGTTTTGATGGGAGAGGATGTAGAACAAAGGCGTCAGTTCATCCAGAGAAACGCAAAGGATGTTCGATTCTTGGATATTTAACTTGAAGTTTCTTATTTCCAGAGATAATCAAAGTAGAGGGAAGTGATGCAAGAACCGATAGTAGATCGAGTTGAGAATGTAGATCTCCAAGTGGAGATGGCGCGTTCCTACCTGGATTACGCCATGTCTGTCATCGTCGGGCGCGCTCTTCCTGACATTCGAGATGGTCTAAAACCGGTTCACCGCCGCGTCCTTTATTCGATGTACGACGCGGGTTATCGTCCAGATAAGGGTTATTACAAATCCTCCCGCATCGTCGGTGATGTGATGGGTAACTATCACCCACATGGCGATGGCGCGATCTATGACACTTTGGTGCGCCTGGCACAACACTGGTCGCTTCGATATCCCCTCGTTGATGGAAATGGCAACTTCGGCTCACCCGGTAACGACCCAGCAGCCGCTATGCGCTATACCGAAGCGCGACTTGCACCACTTGCTATGGAAATCATGCGTGACATCGATGAAGAGACGGTTGATTTCGTCCCTAATTACGACGGACGTTCTCAAGAACCTACGGTTCTGCCGAGCCGCTTCCCAAACCTGCTCGTCAACGGTAGCGCGGGAATCGCAGTCGGTATGGCTACGAATATCCCACCGCATAATCTGAGAGAGATCTGCCAAGCGGTCCAATGGGCGCTCGAAAACCCCAAAGCCAGCAGCGAAGAATCGCTGGAAGCAGTCCTCAGACTAGTCAAAGGACCAGATTTTCCAACAAAAGGTTTGATCGTCGGAAACAAAGGAATCGAAGAGGCATATCGAACTGGGCGCGGATCAATCATCATGCGAGCAGTCGTAGAGGTTGAAGAGATTAATAAGCGAACCTGTCTTGTCATCACAGAGCTCCCTTACCAAGTAAACCCAGACAACTTGGCGCTTCGTATTGCCGAGTTGGTCAAAGAAGGAAAAATCAAAGGCATCGCTGATGTTCGAGATGAAGGAAATGAGCGCTTAGGTCAACGTTTGGTTATCGTGTTGAGAAATGATGCAGTCGCAAAAATAGTCCTAAATAATCTCTACAAACACACCTCACTCCAGGAGTCTTTTGGTGCGAACATGCTCGCACTCGTTGATGGTGTCCCGCGAACTCTAAGAATTGATGAGTTCATTCGTTATTACATCGAACACCAGGTCGAAGTAATAGTGAGACGTACTAAGTATCGGCTTGTTGAACGTGAGAAGCGAGCCCACATCCTTCGCGGTTATCTCAAAGCCCTCGATGCCCTCGATGCTGTTATTGCTTTGATCCGAGGTTCAGCCAACTCCGATGAAGCTCGTGAAGGTCTGATGAAACTTCTTGAAGTCGATGAGATCCAAGCAAATGCGATTCTTGATATGCAACTACGCCGTCTGGCTGCGCTAGAGCGTCAGAAGATCACCGATGAGTATGAACAATTAATGAAGGAAATCAAAGAATTGGGAGAAATTCTTGCATCTGATGAGAAACAACGCGAGATCATCAAAAGTGAGCTGACCGAGATAGCCGAAAAATTCGGTGATGAACGCAAAACCCAAATTATTACCGGGGATACAGATATGTCGGTTGAGGATCTAATCCCCGATCAAGAAGTAGTTGTCACGATTACAAATAATGGTTACGCAAAACGCACTAAAGCAGACCTCTATCGCTCACAGAAGCGTGGCGGTAAAGGAGTTCGTGGCGCCTCACTCCGCCAAGATGACGTTGTTGATCATTTCTTTGTTGCATCGACCCATGACTGGCTTCTTTTCCTCACCAACGAAGGCCGTATCTACCGAGCAAAAGTTCATGAACTACCTGATGCCGGACGTGATGCACGTGGGTCACATGTGGCAAACCTTCTGGCATTTAAACCTACTGAGCGAATCGCACAAGTGATCTCACTTCGAGACTATTCCTCCTTGCCGTATCTTGTCATCGCCACCCGAAGCGGGATGGTTAAGAAGTCACCATTACTTGAGTACGACTCAAACCGAAGTGGTGGATTGATCGCCATAAGTCTTAAAGATGGGGACGAAGTTGTCTCGGCTGCGACCATCACCGATGAGGACCAACTTTTGTTGATTTCGGAGCAAGGAATGTCGCTTCGCTTCGAAGGAAACGATGAGTCGCTTCGCCCTATGGGAAGATCAACGAGCGGTGTTATCGGCATGAAATTCCGTGGCACCGACCGACTTCTCACAATGGCGGTAATCAAAGCTAAGGAAACCAAAGACCTCTATGTGCTCACAGCGACGGATGGTGGATTTGGAAAGAGAACGTCGTTGGAGGAATATCGCCTTCAAGGTAGAAGCGGTATAGGAATCAAAGCAGCGAAGATCGAAGAGAGCCGAGGAGTTCTAGTCGGCGCTCTTATCGTCAGAAAAACAGATGAGATCCTTGCTATCACTTCGGCTGGCTCGGTAATGCGCACCCCAGTCTCTGAAGTGAGAGAAACCGGTAGAGACACGATGGGTGTGAGGCTGGTTGATCTTGATGATGAGGTCAAAGTCGTTTCACTCACTCGCGTGGCGGAAGAAGAGTGATTTTGGCAAGGATGTAGCACTCAGGTAGCCTTCGACGTCCGTGAAAACGGGCCTATAGCTCAGCCTGGTTAGAGCGCTTCCCTGATAAG